>CAYSIQ010000069.1:0-11489 GCA_964431195.1 uncultured Bacteroides sp. | reverse complement strand
GGCTTCATTTAATTGATGAAAAATTTCTCCATTCAAGCAGAATTGCCTTACTTTGCGCAGGCTAAGCCTTATACCTATAAACAAAAAACAAGAGAGAAATGAAGATTTCACACATTGAACATCTGGGCATTGCCGTGGCAAGCATCGAAGAGGCGCTCCCGTATTACGAGAACGTGCTGGGCTTGAAGTGCTACGGCGTAGAGGCCGTTGAGGACCAAAAAGTAAGAACCGCTTTCCTGAAAGTGGGCGAAGTGAAAATCGAGCTGCTGGAGCCGACCAGCCCCGATAGCCCCATCGCCAAGTTCATCGAGAAGAACAACGGCAAAGGCGGCATCCACCACGTGGCTTTCGCCGTTGAAGACGGCGTGGCCAACGCGTTGGCGTCGGCCGAAGCCGGGAACATCCGCCTGATCGACAAAGCCCCGCGCAAAGGAGCCGAAGGGCTCAACATCGCTTTCCTGCATCCCAAATCGACCCAAGGCGTATTGACCGAGCTTTGCGAGAAGCCTTGAGGCGCGATAAGGGGGAGGGAGGCCTCCCTGCAAGTTACATTTTTTTAAAACGGACAACACACTATGAGCAACCAGCTTGAAAAGATTAAAGAGCTTATCGAGCTCCGCGCCGAAGCTCGCTTAGGCGGCGGCGAAAAAGCGATAGAGAAACAACATGCCAAAGGCAAATATACAGCGCGCGAGCGCATCGCCCAACTCTTGGACGAAGGCAGCTTTGAAGAAATGGACATGTTCGTGCAGCACCGTTGCACCAATTTCGGGCAGGACAAAAAGCATTTCCTGGGAGATGGCGTCGTGACGGGATACGGAACCATCGAGGGGCGGCTGGTCTATGTCTTCGCGCAGGACTTCACCGTGTTCGGCGGCTCGCTTTCCGAAACGATGTCGCAGAAGATCTGCAAGGTCATGGATATGGCCATGAAGATGGGCGCGCCCATTATCGGCATCAACGATTCGGGCGGGGCGCGCATCCAGGAGGGGATCAACGCGTTGGGAGGCTACGCCGAAATCTTCCAGCGCAACATCCTGGCGTCGGGCGTAGTGCCGCAAATATCGGGCATCTTCGGCCCCTGCGCGGGAGGCGCCGTGTATTCGCCGGCGCTGACCGACTTCACCCTGATGACAGAAGGCACTTCCTACATGTTCCTCACCGGCCCGGCCGTAGTGAAGACCGTAACCGGCGAAGACGTCACGCAAGAAGACCTTGGCGGCGCCAGCGTACATGCGTCCAAATCGGGCGTGACGCACTTCACGGCCGAAACGGGCGAAGAGGGCCTGGCCATCATCCGCAAGCTGCTGAGCTACATGCCGCAAAACAATCTGGAAGAGCCTCCCTTAGTGAAATGCACCGACCCCATCGACCGTCTGGAAGACTCCCTGAACGAAATCGTCCCCGACAATCCCAACAAGCCGTATGACATGTATGAAGTCATCGGCGCCATCATCGACAACGGCGAGTTCCTGGAAATACAACGCGATTACGCGAAGAACATTATCATCGGCTTCGCCCGCATGAACGGGCAGTCGGTAGGCGTGGTGGCCAACCAGCCCAAGTTTTTGGCGGGCGTGCTTGACTGCAACGCCTCGCGCAAGGCCGCCCGCTTCGTCCGTTTCTGCGACGCCTTCAATATTCCTTTGGTGACGTTGGTAGACGTCCCGGGATTCTTGCCCGGCACGGGACAGGAATACAACGCTGTCATCCTGCACGGGGCGAAGCTGCTGTACGCGTACGGCGAGGCCACCGTGCCCAAAGTGACCGTGACCCTGCGCAAGTCCTACGGCGGTTCGCATATCGTGATGAGCTGCAAGCAGCTGCGCGGCGACGTCAACTACGCATGGCCCACGGCGGAAATCGCCGTAATGGGCGGCGCCGGCGCAGTGGCGGTGCTCTACGCCAAGGAAGCCAAGGAGCACGAGAACCCCGCCCAGTTCCTGGCCGAGAAGGAAACCGAATACACCAAGCTGTTCGCCAACCCGTACAATGCCGCCAAGTACGGCTATATCGACGATGTGATCGAACCGCGCAACACGCGCTTCCGCGTCATCCGCGCCCTGCAACAGTTGCAGACCAAGAAGCTGAGCAACCCCGCCAAGAAGCACGGCAATATCCCGTTGTAAGGCAACGATAACCCAACCATGCTAAAACCAACGCTTATGGACATAAAAAGAATAGGAATATTCATCACGGCTTTCATGGCGGCATGCGGAAGTGTTCCGGCACAAAGCGTCAGCAGCGTGCGAATCAATGAAGTGCTGGTGAACAACAAGACCAACTACCAAGACGACTACGGCAGGCAGACGCCGTGGATTGAACTGTTCAATGCCTCGTATGCCACAGTGAACATCCGGAGCTGCTACCTGACGAACAACCGCCAGGCGCTGAATCCTGACCTCACCCCCGCCGAGCGCGCCGCGCTGATGTACCCCATCCCTAAGGGTGACGTGTACACGGCCATCCCGCCCAAGCAACATGTCTTGTTCTGGGCCGACAATCAGCCCAAGCGAGGCAACTTCCACCTCAACTTCACCTTAGATTCCATCGGGCCCAACTGGATTGCCTTGTACGATGCCAACGCTACCACGCTGATTGACTCGCTTACCGTGCCGGCCAACGTGCCCGCCGACTGCTCTTACGGCCTGAACGAAGACGGCGTAAAAGAAAAAGGCTGGTCCATCATGGGGCTGGAAGGCCGCTACGTCACGCCCTGCACCAACAACCGGACGCTGGACTCCAACGAAAAGATTGTCGGCTTCAAGATGAAAGACGCTTTCGGCATCGGCATGTCCGTCATGGCCATGCTGATCGTGTTCGTAGGCCTTCTCCTGCTGTACACGGCTTTCCAGATCGTAAACAAGACAGGCATAAACATTGCCAAGCGCAACGCGATGCGGGCACATGGCATTGAAAACAAGAAAGAGGCTAAAAAGAGGTCTATCGGCACCGAGTCAGGAGAGATATATGCAGCCATCGCCATGGCCCTGCACGAATACCAGGAGAACGTACACGACATCGAAGAGACCATTCTTACAATCAACAAAGTCCAGCGCAACTATTCTCCATGGAGCTCTAAGATTTATACCCTGCGCCAATTGCCGCATAAGTAAAAACAGCATCGCTTACCTATTAAAAAAACATCCGAATCATGAAACAATACAAGTATAAAATCAACGGCAACCTCTACAAAGTCACCGTGAATGACGTGGAAGACAACATCGCCAGCGTGGAAGTCAACGGCACTCCCTACAAGGTGGAACTGGACAAGCCCATCAAGTCCGCCAGCCCCGTCATCCGCCCTGCAGCAGCCCCCAAGACTGCCACGGGAGAACCCGTCATCACCCGCCAGCAGCCTGTCGCGAAAAGCAGCAGCGTGAAGTCGCCCCTGCCGGGCGTCATCCTTGACATCAAGGTGAAAGAAGGCGATATGGTGAAACGCGGGCAATTAATCGTAGTCCTGGAAGCCATGAAGATGGAAAACAACATCAACGCCAACAAAGACGGGAAAGTTATCTCCATCAAAGTCAACAAAGGGGATTCTGTCCTGGAAGGGACGGATTTAATCATAATCGAATAAGAACGATATGGAAGAATCTAGCTTTTTGTCATTTATCAGCGACAACTTAGGCGATTTCTGGGAGTACACCGGATTTGCCAATGCCACGTCGGGCCACCTCATCATGATTCTGGTAGGCTTGTTTTTCTTGTTCCTTGCCATCAAGAAGAACTTCGAGCCGATGTTGCTGATCCCTATCGGGTTTGGCATCCTGATAGGCAACATACCTTTCAAGATTGATGCCGGCCTGGAAGTGGGCATCTACGAGGAAGGCTCTGTGCTGAACTTTCTGTATCAAGGGGTAAAGACCGGCTGGTACCCGCCTCTGGTGTTCTTGGGCATCGGTGCCATGACCGACTTTTCCGCGCTGATTTCCAACCCCAAACTCATGCTGGTGGGAGCCGCCGCGCAGTTCGGCATCTTCGGCGCTTACATGATTGCCCTGCTCTTGGGCTTCGAGCCTAACCAGGCTGCGGGCATCGCCATCATCGGCGGCGCAGACGGCCCTACGGCCATATTCCTCTCGTCAAAGCTGGCTCCCAACCTCATGGGCGCCATTGCCGTTTCGGCCTACTCCTACATGGCGTTAGTGCCCATCATCCAGCCGCCCATCATGCGGGCGCTGACCACCCGGAAAGAGCGCCTCATCCGCATGAAGCCCGCCCGCCAGGTGTCGCACACCGAAAAGATAATGTTCCCCATTATTGGCCTGCTGCTCACCTGCTTCCTGGTTCCTTCCGGCCTGCCGTTGCTGGGCATGCTGTTTTTCGGCAACCTGCTGAAAGAAAGCGGCGTAACACGCCGTTTGGCCGAAACGGCCAGCGGCCCGTTGACCGACACCATCACCATTCTGCTGGGCATGACAGTGGGAGCCTCCACACAGGCATCCGAATTCATCACGTGGAGCACCCTCGGCATCTTCTTCCTGGGATTCTGCGCATTCGCCATCGCCAGCGCGTCGGGCGTGCTGTTCGTCAAGATTTTCAACCTCTTCCTGCGTAAAGAAAACAAGATCAACCCGCTCATCGGCAATGCGGGCGTATCGGCCGTGCCTATGTCGGCGCGCATCTCGCAAAACGTAGGCTTGGAATACGACCCCACCAACTACCTGTTGATGCATGCCATGGGGCCGAATGTAGCAGGCGTTATCGGCTCGGCCGTGGCAGCCGGCGTATTGCTGGGCTTCTTGATCTAAGCCAACTCCTATCAGACACGATTTTGCACTTTTTATTTTTCAAGGAACGTCCCTTCCCACCCAAGGAGGGGGACGTTCCTTTATGGTAATCTTCAGTTATGAATGTCCGTATCATGCCAATCCATGCCCTGTTTAATCCCGGCTTTATGCAGACGTAAAGCTCAAGCCCGCCAAGAGACTGAACCCGGAAGACCTCCGGTGGGATCTGCGACAAGACTCGGCCATTGTAACGTTGCAGAAATTAAGCGGATGCCGGAATGGCTGCCGCAGGATAATGGCGATGGGCATCAAGCCGGCTTGATAATGCGCTCATAGTGTCTGCCTGCCCTTATTATGCGTAAAGTCGTTCCGAAGCCGTTCAAGCTTTGCTGATTTGGAAACGTGCGGGCTCATAACCCGCAATGCATCCCGGCCTCTCGCAGGCAAGTTGTACGGAATCGGAGCCGGAGAGCCTGCGGGGAGGTCAGGTCGCATCGCGGGTTGCCGTTACATTATTTGTCTTCCGATGAAACCTGAAAAGGAGAAGCCGGCAGCCCCGCCCTATTTTTCAAATTCGCATAAATAGGATTATCATCCCAGCCATAACGCACCGTCACAGGACGAGGAATATCTTTATGCCATACCGCCACTTGGTTCCCATTGACGATAGCAGCCTCCGCCCACTGGAAACGTCCATTGATGCCGGCTACCGCAAATCCTTTCAGTTCATCTACCGGCAATAGGCTGTCCGTTCCGGTTTCGAAAGAAAGGATGGCTTTCCCCTCATGGTTTACCGTCATGCCCGTGCACATCGGCCCGTTGTGTACGCCATTCCGGTCTCCGTAAACCATGCCTTTTGCCAGCAGGGAGATGCGCCTTGCCAGTTCCTTTTTATTCAGCGGATGAATGTCGTTCCATTCGCCCAAATCAATCGCTACCGCCAAAGCTACATTTGGAACTTTCAATGCTACCTGCCGTTGCGCTTCACGCAAAGCCGCCCAGTTACTTTCCACCGGCTGCGAGTGTGCCTGCATGAAATTGGCCAACTGCACAATGAAGAAAGGCAGCTCTTTATCGGCCAGTTTTTCACGCCAGTCGGTAATCATGGCAGCCAGCAAATCCTCATATTCATTAGGGCGATCCGTATTCGTCTCTCCCTGATACCACAACGCGCCGGTAAAAGCCAGGTTGCGCAAAGGAGAAATCATGGAATTATACATGCCCGTAGGAATATTCTGGAAAGAAACGCTGTTGACGCGCGCAGGCATCTCACAGCCTAATTGATATTTCCATCGGTTGGACAAACGAACTGTATCTGCCCCCCATGCCAGGCAATAGGGTTTATCAGGCACAAAACTGGCAGCCCCCCCGTAATTAATCAGCCGGACAGCCACTAAATTCTCACCGGGATTCAACAAGGAAGCCGATACCCGATAAATACGCGGCGGATACTGGTAGGATGTGCTACCTACAAAAGTCCCGTTCACAAATACCGAATCGGCATCTACCATGCATCCCAAACGCAGGACGGCATCTTTCCCGGCCAATTCCGCCGGCACATTCACTTTCTGACGGAACCAATGAGAACCGCTTACCGGGTATCCATTCTTCTTTCCCCATTCCTTGGAAAACATGTCCACCGTCTGCCACCCCGTATCATCCAAATCCGGACGGTTCCAGCATATCCCGGCATGAAGCCCCCGGTCGCCTTTGTACAGGGCGGTATCCCAAAAACGATTCATCATCTGTCCCGAACGATCGCACAGCTCATGATACTCGTCCGAATTAAACAAATCACGTTCATGCAATTGGCGCGGGAAATTCTGCAAGGCATCTTCACTCATCCAAGCCTCAACGGCACTTCCTCCCCAACTGGAGTTGACAATGCCCACAGGAACTTGAGTCTCCTGATACATCTCCTTGGCAAAGAAATAAGCCAAAGCAGAGAACGAAGGAGCGGTCTCTTTGGTCAGCGACATCCAGTCCGCCCTTGGCAGGTCATCCTTAGGCTCGTGCAAATCAGTTCCTAAAGGAATCTTCACATACCGTATCATCGGGTTCTCATCCCTTGCTATTTCCTCAGCAAACTTATCAGTCACCCGTCCGGCGGTCAGCTCCATGTTGGACTGCCCGGAACAAAGCCACACATCGCCTATCAGGATATCTTTCAGCAGGATCTCATTCACGGCCATTTCAAAAGGGCCGCCGGCCTTCATGGGAGGCAATTCCACCAGCCACTTCCCATCCGCACCGGCTACAGTGCTGAACTTCTTCTCTTTAAAAACAACGGTCACTTTCTCTCCCTTACCGGCATTTCCCCATATTTTAACGGGCTGCTCCCGTTGCAACACCATACCGTCAGACAGGATGGCAGGCAACTTCACTTTTGCTTCGACCCTTGCGGAAAATGCGCAAAGAACTGACATCACTAAAGCTAACTTATATCTCATGGTTTTCTATAATTATATAATCAAATACTGTATATATTCTAATGATTAACTAACGTTATATCTAAAGTTTTTTTTATACGAGGCTGCTGCAAAGCCAAGCCTGTCCGAACAGGGTCTCATCAAAAGCATCAAAGGCATAAGGCAAACAAAATTCGCCCTGACTACCGAGGACAAAGTTACAGGAATATTCTGCATGGCAAATGATTCCTGCAAGTTTTTTGATGCACAAATGAAAAATACACGATAAAATACAGTGGGGAATGCAAATGCCACCGTGACCCAACGACGCCGATGGCTGGAATCCTTTGAAATGCAAGGCTTCCATTGGGAAAGTCCGTTCAGCCAATCACCTTGAAACGGGCGAATCGCAGCAACAACTGTTTCTCGCCAACGTTTTGGAATCGGATGGTGGCCTTCACATTCTCGCCCTCGCCTTCCACTCTCACGATTTCACCCCGCCCGAACCGTTCGTGCTCGATATGCTGCCCAACGTGTACCAATGCGGTGGCGGCTGACGTTGTTTGGAAGGCGGGCTTACCCGGCGAAAGGCGCGATAAACGTTGGGGAATGGCCGATGCCTGTCGCGGCAGACTTCCCGGCAGTTTTAGGTAACAGGGGTTGATGTCGGACAGGAAACGGCTGGGAGTGCAGAATGCCATGTTGCCATAGCGGAAGCGGGTTTTGGCGTATGTGAGGAAACAGTGATCTTCGGCACGGGTGATAGCTACGTAGAACAGGCGGCGTTCTTCCTCCAAGGCGCGTGGAGTCTCTGCCAATGTGTCATTGGGGAAAAGGCCTTCTTCCATGCCTGTCACAAACACCGTCCTGAATTCCAACCCTTTGGCCGAGTGGATGGTCATGAGGGTTATCCTCTCGCTGTCGGCAGGGTCGTTTAAATCTTGGTCGGTGAGGAGCGACACCTCCGACAAGTAGTTGCCAAGCTGGACGTATTCGTTGCCCTCCTCTATCCGTTGTGCGCAGAAGTCTCTCATGCCATTGATTAACTCTTCGATGTTGGCTTGCCGATTGAGCCCTTCGGGTGAGTTGTCGCGCCCGATGTCTTGCAAGATGCCTGACTCTTTGATGATTTTCACTCCCAGTTCGTAAGCATTGTCAGTTTGCGCCTGTTTGATAAATCTTTCCACCAGCGTGCGGAAACCCTGCAACTTGCTTAGCGTGCCTTTGTTGAATTGCACTCCGTAAGCATCGGGCTGGCAGAGTACGGTCCACAGGCTGGCGTTCCACTGTCCTGCCGCTGCCGTAATCTTGCCCACGGTGGCATCGCCGATACCCCGGCCGGGATAGTTGATGATGCGTTTCAGCGCCTCTTCATCATTGGGGTTGACCGCCAGCCGGAAATAGGCAATCGCATCCTTTACCTCCTTGCGTTGGTAGAACGAAAGCCCGCCGTAGATGCGGTAGGGCATGCCGCGCTTGCGCAGCGTTTCCTCGAAGACGCGGCTTTGTGCGTTGGTGCGATAGAGGATGGCGAAGTCAACGTATGCGCACCGTTCCATGCGCTTGAGCTCGCTTATTTTGTTGGCCACGATTTCGGCCTCCTCTACATCGCTGTATGCTTGGTAAACTCCGATGGCCTCCCCTTCCTCTTTCTTGGAGAACACTTCCTTGTGGAATTGCATCTCGTTCTTCTGGATTAGGCTATTGGCAGCGCGGACGATAGCTTGCGTTGAGCGGTAGTTCTGCTCCAACTTGAAGATGCGTGCGCCCGGATAGGCTCGGGTGAAAGAAAGGATATTGTCGATGTTGGCCCCGCGGAAAGAGTAGATGCTTTGCGCGTCATCGCCCACCACGCACACATGCCGATGCTCCTTAGCCAGTTGCAGCACGATGCTGTGCTGCGCGAAGTTGGTGTCCTGATACTCGTCCACCAGCACGTAGCGGAATATGTCCCGGTAGTGCGCCAGCGTGTCAGGATGGTCGCGGAACAGCAGGAAAGTGTACACCAGCAGGTCGTCAAAATCCATAACGTCCGCCTGCCGGCAGCGTTCCATGTAACGGCGGTAGATGTCATACACGGCCGGTAGTACCTTGACGACATGGTCGCGGTGGTAGAATTCAGGATCGGTGGCGTAGGCCGATGGCAGTATCAGGTGATTTTTTGCATTGGAGATGAACGCATGCACCATGTCCGGTTTGTAGGCCTTATCGTTCAGCCGCATGTCCTTGATGATGGCGCGTAGCAGGCTCCGCGTGTCCGCCGTGTCATAGATAGTGAATTGCGGGGTAAAGCCCAGCAGCTTGGCTTCAGCGTGCAGTATCCTCAAGAAAATGGCGTGGAACGTCCCCATCCATAGCCTGCGCGCCTGCTCTTCGCCTACCTGCCGTGCGATGCGCGATTTCATCTCGCGGGCTGCCTTGTTGGTAAAAGTCAGTGCCAGGATGTTCCAAGGGCGATAGCCGTTCTCTAGCAAATATGCTATTTTGTAAGTCAACACTCGCGTTTTGCCCGAACCCGCCCCGGCTATCACCAACTGCGGGCCGTCGTTGTAGAACACGGCTGCACGCTGCTCTTCGTTCAGTTCTTGCAGATAATCAGACATATTGCCTATTTAATGGAATGCTCGTTGGTAGGCGGCAAAGGTCACTGCCCTTTCTCCAACGCAAATCCTAACTTCATGCCGTTGTAGTTTTCGGCCAGCGAACCGAGGAATTGCAGAGCCGTGTTGCCGCTCTTGCTGGTGAGCATGGCGAGGAGATTGAGCAACTTGTCGGCATCGAACAGCATGTCCATTTTGCTGTTTGCACAATTCAGGTTAGCTTCCAGATTGGCTAACTTCGGAAGTTTCAGTTCTACTGTCTTCGCCGAAGAATCGTAGGAGTAGGTGCCCGGAAAATTTTTGCTGCCTAACTTGGCTTGGAAAGTGCTGTCGGCATTGAAAGTAAAGGAAAGTTTGCCTTTCGTGATGCCCATTTTCCCCAACTGTTCGTCCAGTTTGCTTTCCGCCAGTCCGGCGGCCACCGATCCACCCGCCTTTTGCAGAATTTCATCCGAATCAAGCTCGATGGCAGAGCCCGAAAAGATCCATGTCCCTTCCATATCGGGGGCTGTGCTCTTGCCCGTTACGGTGCTCACCACTTTTTCCACATTCTCTTTGTTCAGCAGGTCCTTTAACGATTGCGCCCTGCCGATTGTGGCACAGGCAAATGCACTGGATACCAGTGCAAGGTTTAGGATCATTCTGTTCATAATCAACGTTCTTTTATCGTTTGTAAAGTTCTTTGTTTATTTGTTCGATGTATTGCAGCAGTTCGTCCCGTCCCTGCCTGGTTTCGGCGGAGGTGACGAAGTAGGGAGGCAGCTCAGCCCACTGCTCTTCCAACCGCGTCAAGTAGGCTTGTATGTTGGCATCGAGCCTCCCACCTTTCAGCTTGTCGGCTTTGGTAAAAATGAGGGCGAAAGGGATGGCGTGTCCGCCCAGCCAGCTGATGAACTCTAAATCGATGCGTTGCGGCTCGTGGCGGCTGTCCACCAATACAAAGAGGCAGGTCATCTGTTCGCGTCGTAGGATGTACGACTCGATGATGCGCCGGATACGTTCGCGCCCCTCCTGTCCCCGTCTGGCGAATCCGTACCCCGGCAAATCCACTAAATACCAGTTCCGGTTAATCAGGAAGTGGTTGATGAGCATCGTCTTCCCTGGCGAGGCCGATGTCATGGCCAGACCTTTGCGTCCCGCCAACATGTTAATAAGGCTGGACTTGCCTACGTTTGACCGGCCTATAAATGCGTATTCGGGCAGGTTGCCGGCAGGGCATTTGGTCACATCGACGTTGCTGATGATGAATGTGGCACTTTTGATTTCCATAGGGGCAATGATTGATATGTTTACGTATTTCCGCTGCAAAGTTAATCAACTGTCTTCGCCAAAAAAAAGGTTGACGGCTTTTTATTAAGCCTGAAGCCTGCTGGCTTCTTTATTTTATCCTTGTAGCTTGTTGGCATAAGTTCTCCTTTCCCATTGGAGGGCAGATAGCCCCCATAAGGCTGCGAGGCTTTCATTTGCGCGACTTGCTATGCTCACAAATGTATCGATTTATTTGGAACAACGCTCTTCGGCTTTCGATTTTTTTATAGCGATATCTCTACAACCGGCCTATTCTTTCTTGATTCCACCCGCATACGTGGCCTTTTCCTTTTACCGAGGCGCATGTCGTGGGCTGACGACCCGCTCGCCACGATAACAAAATGGCGGGGAGCGACGATGACGTTATTTGTTTATGCCATCACGCCATTTTTGCGAAACCTTTGCACGCAAAAGTAATGGTTTGAAGCAGAAGCAAA
>CAYSIQ010000068.1:0-11886 GCA_964431195.1 uncultured Bacteroides sp. | reverse complement strand
TGGCGCGGGCGGAAGTCCATCGACACTTTTTGGTCGATGGCTTTGAAGTGCTGCAGGTCTGCAGTCTCGGTGAACTGGTAGCGGCCGTTCTTGTAAACATCGTACATCAGGATGTACTTGTCCTGCCCGATGAGCTTGAAAGTGCCCGCGCCTTCCACGGCTTCTTCCGTCTGCTGCTTGTAGTCGGGGTATTCTGTCCATTTGCCTGACGTGAGGGAGCGGGTGGTGGCTGTCTTGATGCCGTCGCCGTGGCCTTCGGTCTTGTAAAACAGATGGAACAGCCCGTCCTTGTACACGATGTCCCCGTCGATGCACGGCAGCTTGTCTTCGGGCACGAACAGCGGGCGGGGCTCGCCCTCCAAGCCGGTAAAGTCCTCGTTGGCGTACGCGTAGTAAATCACATCGGGGCCATCGGCGTATTTCATAGACCAATAGACCATGTACTTCCCGGCCTCCGGGTCGTAGATGGTTTGCGGCGCCCATACCCGTTTCAGCTTCTCCTGGCCTTCGTAGCATTTCTGCATGTTGACGACAGAGTAAGTCCAGCCAATCAGGTCATCCGACTTCAGCATCACCATGGCGCGGTTCGAATCCCAGCCGTTGCCGGACACCATGTCGGTGGCCACCATGTAGAATGTTTTCCCGTCTTCGCAGCGCAAGATGTGAGGGTCGCGCACCCCTCCCGTCGAACTGATTACTTTTGAGTCGAGCACGGGCTTGCCCCCGTTGAGCGCCCGATAGGAATATCCGTCCATGCTGACGGCAAAGCATACGGCCTCTTCGCTGATGCGGTTGCCAGTGAAGTAGGCAAACAAATACGCCGCATAGCCCTTTTCTTCCGTGTTCTTTCGCTGGGCCATGGCAGGCATGATGCCCGCCAGCCACAGGCAGGCCACGCCTGCCAGTTGTCGTTGCAAAGTTTTGTTCATGATTCCCGATGTTTAAGATATGTGCTGAATTAGTTGATGGTCTCATCGCCTTCGTCCCGGCAATAGCGTGCCATTTCGCAAGCGGCCAGCAAGAAAGCCCCTGTGCCGAAAGGGGTTGCCGATTGGGCGTTTACCGTTTGTCCCGGAATGGCACTCTCGCCGACGGGCTGCACATAACCGATGCTGCCGTCCGGCTGGAGGGTCGCATTGGCGCGGATGGTCCATGCTTCCGAGAAGTTGTAGTAATCCGTATCGCTGGTGAGGAAGCAGGCTTCCATGTTGCCGGTATGGTAAGCGGCGTTGTCCCGGAAGGCACGGCCGTGCCCGGGGTTGGCCTTTTGCCAGTGGCGGTTCACTTTGCGGACAAGTTCCACTACTTCATCGGCTTGCGGGCGTACCTGCTTTTTGGGCATGCACGAAACAATGCCAACGCCCAAGCATAAGGCTGCAATGCCTGCAACAGCAAGAAGTACTGTCCGTCTCATGTCGTTTGTCGTTTTTTATTGGTTTTGGTTCTGATGATTGATGCCTTTCTACCGGCTTATTTCCAGCACATACACCGGTTGCGGTTCAAATTCCACAGCCTTTTCTCCGTCTCCCTGTTTGGCGTGTTGCACGAAAAGGTGAAGACGATGTTGGCTTTTCCACAATTCCGTATCGTGCGAAGGTTCCCACGCACCGACGGGAAAGCCTGTCAGGTCGTAGAATGTCCACGAGCCGCCGGCCCCGTCCGAGGCATAAGCCAGCGAGACCCTGCTTCCCCTTTCTTCATCGCGGAACACATAGTAGATTTCACTGCCTTCCACCATGATGCGCGGGCGGGAGATGGGAATCATTTTGGTTCCTCCTCCTTTCAGCGTAAACGGAGTGGCGCGCCGGCTCACCTGGCGGTTGCGCCATTGCTTGCCATCGTGCCACACAACGCGGTATTGCGGGACATCGCTGCCGGGGTCGCGCCAATAGGTGGCGATGTAGGGATTCCCTTCGGCATCGGCACTCATGCCGGTCTGGTTAATCAGTTCCGATCCTTGGGGGATGCGGCAAGCATACTCGGCATTGTCCAAACGGATGGGAAGTTCATACTTTTCGCCGTTGCTCTTATACCATGTCGTCCCGTTGTCGTAAGAGCGGGCATAGCACAAGTCGTGGTTGGTTTCCACCATCCAAGTCTCTCTCCACACCCACGAAAGGTGTATGGTACTCCGCTCGTCCACATAGAGCTGCCAATAGGCGTTGCGTTTGCCTTCGCCGTCAATCAGGATGTCCTGCACGCGTGCCCATTTACGGGTTTTCACGTCATAGCGGTTCAGCACCAGGTTGCCCCGCCCCGACGCGCCCGAACGGTAGGCAAACAGCAGGCCGCCTCCCGCCAACGGATAAAACTCCGGATAAGTGACATCGTTCTCTCCCTTGCCCGTCATAGGCTCTTTTTCTCCCAGTTCCAGCGAGCGGGGAGCCACGCCGCGGCAGTAGTTCAGCGGCTGCCCGTGATGGTCGAAAGCGATGTGGATGTACCCATCGCCGTCCAGCATCATGCTGATAATGTTGTGGGCATCTTTCACGTTGCCTTTGTACCGGGTGCGGTGCAAAGCCCATTGCGTTGAATCCAGCTTGCGTTTGCCCAAAACCAAATAGCCGTCGGCATCATAGTAGCTGATATACTGTTCATCTCCCTGCGTCACAATGGAGTTGTTGCGGAATACGGCGGCGTTGACCGATGTCTGGCTGTATCCTTTCCCGACTTCTACCAGCCGTACTTTGGGCGTGAAACCGGATGGAGCTTGCGCCACGGCCGGCACGCGCGCCAGCAACGCCCCGCACAGCAGGGCAGCGAGGCCGGGCATCTTTTGGCGAAAATATTCCATGGGGCAATTCTCCTTGACTAAAATGTGATTATTCGTGATAGGCATGGTCTTTCGGGAAGTCCTCGCCTTCCCAGGCTTTCTTTGAAGTCCAAGGCAGGGGAGCGTCAGTCCAGAAAGGATGGCCGGCGGGCAAGCCTAAAGGCAGGAAAGCCAGCGAGGCGAGATAAAGGCTGCCATTGTCGGTGTACCAATCTGATATGTTGGGCTGTGAACCGTTGAAGCCCAATACAAGGAAGCCTTTCTCGTTGAAGTTGCGGTCGTCGCCGAACATGCGCTTAATGACAGCCGTCATGGCAGCACGCACTTGGCCGCCGGGCAATTCATCGGGCAGCGACAGCCACGGGGCCAGTCCCGCCATCAGCCGGCCGAAGCATTCCATATAAGTCACCCGCTTGTCGCGCCCGTCCCACGTGGGGCTTACTTCCGCCGGCATGTTTTCCTGCAACTTCCCTTCGCTCATATTGCTAAGCACCGGGGCAGCCATCCGGTACATCACGCCGCACCACAGTTCGCGGTCGGTCATTCCTTTCTTCTCTTGAGCCGGCACGGCCAGCGCCGGCATCCACAAAGTTGCAACCAGCAGCAACCAGTTCCTTTTTACTCCCATGACATTCATAATTTAGCCATAAACGTCCGTGGCGCAAAGGCAAGCCGGCTTAACACATCGACGGCGCTCAATCATCCGGTTTGCAATCATCGTATGCGCGCAACATTTATGCAAAATTCGTAAAAGCTCTCGACATCTGCAAGCAAACGCGGGCAATTCGGCATTGGCCAATGGCTATATATACATGGGACTGGGATAAGGGAACTGCCTTGAAGAGCATGATTCGGGAGATGCCTGCACCGCGTTTCCTCCATGCACGTATGGCGTTCCCGCCGTACTGCACCGCCCGCGCCCCGTGCGCGCATGGAGGAAACGGAGGTGCGGCAGGCAGTCGTTTGCAGGCAAAAAGGATATTATCTTGAATCTATGATCTTTTTTGTAAACCCGAAATAAGTCGTTAACTTTGCGCCCTCGTTAACGGGTCATGATGCAAAGATAATCAGGCTTGTTGAGAATATATGTATTAAGTATTATCTGGCATGAGAAAAGGAATATTCCTGAAAGGCATGTGGGCAGCGGTTTTTCTTGCCTTGCTTTTACCATATCATTTGTCCGCACAAATGATGTCCGTGTCATCGAAAAGACAAGAACCGTCGGCCGAAGCCCCGAAAACCACAGAACCGGAAGAAACGTCTCAAAACGGCAATAAAATAATCAAGGGAATCGTCAGCGATGAGCATGGAGAAAGCCTCGTCGGCGCTACGGTCACCGTCAAAGGGCACCCGGAAACGGGCGTTGTTACCGACATTAACGGGAAGTTCTCTTTGGAAGTGCCGCCCAGAGCCGTTTTGGTCATTTCTTATATCGGATATCATACGCAAGAGACAAGGGTAGGACGAAGAATCTCTAATTATAACATCGTCTTGAAGGAAGACAGCCAAGTGCTGAACGAAGTAGTGGTAGTGGGCTACGGAATAGTGAAGAAAAGCGACTTGACCGGCTCCGTTTCTACCGTGGGCACGCGGAGCTTTGAGAGCCAGCCGGTAAAGAATGTGGCCGATGTCTTGCAGGGGAGAACGGCGGGAGTGGAGGTGACGTCAACGAGCGGAATGCCCGCCGCAGGAGCCAAAGTGAGGGTGCGAGGCACCACTTCCATCAACAAGAGCAGCGACCCGTTGTACGTGATTGACGGAATCATTTCATCCAGCGGGCTTGACGGATTGAACCCGCAGGACATCCAGTCGATGGAAGTGCTGAAAGACGCCTCCTCGACAGCCATCTACGGGTCGCGCGGAGCCAATGGCGTCATCCTCGTTACTACCCGCAGCGGGCGGGAGGGACGGGCAAGGATTACGCTCGATGCCAAAATCGGGCTTTCTTCCGTGCGAAAGGACTATAATCTGCTCAACGCTTACGAGTATGCCTTGGCGCTGAACGACATCCGGGGCTCGCAGACCATCCCGGCTTCCGACCTGGAAGCCTACAAGAATGGGACGAAAGGCATCAACTGGGTGGATCTTATGACCCGCACGGCTGTCACGCAGGACTATACCCTCAGCATATCCGGAGGAAGTGATAAAGTGAAGTATCTCTTGTCCGGCAACCTGCTTGACCAGGAGGCCGTTACCATCAACTCCAAGTACAAGAGATACGGTTTTCGCGCCAACATTGATGCCGATGTCCGCCCGTGGCTCTCGGTAGCGGCCAAGTTGAACACGGCCATCATCCATCAGGAGAACGGAGCCCCCAACTGGTATTATATCCTCAACTTCTCGCCGACCGTGGAGTTGAAAGATCCCGAAACAGGCATCTACAACAAAGATCCTTACAACACGATAGGAAACAGCCCCTACGGCACGATGATGGAAAGCTACAGCGATTCATACAGCTACAACTTTAATGGCAACCTGACATTCCTGTTCAAGATCGCCAAAGGACTGACGCTTGCGGTACAGGGAGGCTACGACTACGACCACAGCCCTTCGTATTCATTCTCTTCAAAGTTTGTTGCCCCCGGCGCCATCAACAGCATGAGCAACTCCAGCAACATGCACCGATATTGGCAAAACACCAATAACCTGAGTTACCAGAACACTTTCGGCGACCACACCGTCTCAGCCACGGCTGTTTGGGAAGTGAGCCGGTCTTACGATACCGGGCTTCAGGCCGGCGGCTCGAACCTGAACAACGAAAGCGTGGGATACTGGAATGTCGGCAATGCCGCTGTCCGGAACGAGAGCAACTTCTACACCGATGCATCGCTTGCTTCGGGCATAATCCGCGCCGGCTACGACTACAAGAAACGATACTTCGTTACCGCCGCGCTGCGTGCCGATGGCTCGTCGAAGTTCCAGAAAGACCACCGCTGGGGCTGGTTTCCCTCGGCCGCATTGGCGTGGGACGTCGCCAAGGAAAGCTTCATGAGCGGCCAACACCTACTGAAGCAATTGAAATTGCGCACCAGCTACGGCGTGACGGGCAATCAAGGCATCTCGTCCTACAGCACGCTGGGCATGCTGTCCGGCACCACTTACGGCTGGGGCACGACTACCGGCTATACAGGCTACTGGGGCAATCAGTTTGCCACGCCCGACTTGACTTGGGAAAAGACCTACCAATATGACGTGGGGGCGGATTTGAGCCTCTTTGGAGTAGATCTCACGTTCGACTGGTTTAAGAAACGTACTGTTGACCTGCTCTTCCAGAAACAAGTGCCCCGTTACAACGGCGGCGGCACCTATTGGGTCAACCAAGGGAAACTGAACAATACAGGCGTAGAGTTCTCGCTAAGCACTTTCCCCGTGAAGAACGTCGTTGTATGGGAAACCAATTTCAACGCCGCCTACGTCAAGAATGAGGTGGCCGACCTTGCCGGCAACGACTTTGTGCTCGTCGCCAACTACAGCGACTTGGGCGGCGCGATGCAAATCATGAAACCGGGCTATCCGTTGGGCTCGTTCTACGTCTATCAGTGGAAAGGCTTTGACGACAAAGGAGCCAACCTCTATCAAAAGGCCGACGGCACGCTCACCACCTCGCCCACTTCAGCCGACCTCGTCATCAAGGGGCAAGCCAGTCCCAAGTGGACATTCGGCTGGAACAATACCGTGACGTGGAAGAACTGGACACTGAACATCTTCTTCAACGCCGCCACCGGCTACAACCGGATGAACATTAGCAGGTTCTCTACAGCTTCCATGAATGGGCAGACGCGCTTCATCACGCTTCGCGACGCATATTTCCGGGGATGGGACTATGTGGAGAACAAAGCCGATGCCCTTTATCCGAGCATCAGCAATACTGACAACAAGAGTTATCCCAACTCCGATTTCTGGCTGGAAGATGCTTCGTTCCTCAAGCTGAAAAACCTTAGCCTCTCATACAACATACCGAGGAAAGTCGCCAAGTTTGCCTCCATACAGTTGTCGGCCAGCGCACAGGATATTTTTACCATCACCAAGTACAAAGGCATGGATCCCGAAGTCTATGCCGGTTACGATGGATTGGACTACGGGGCATACCCCATTCCTCGGACGTTTACATTCTCTATAAAATTCAGGTTCTGATAAAAAGCAGATAAAGGAATATGGATATGAAGACAATATGCAGACATACATGGACGGCAATGGCATTCGCCATCATGGTTTTATGCTTGCTGTCATGCAGTGACTTCCTCAGCGAACATCCCTACGGGCGGCTGAACAGCGGAGAGTTTTTCAGTAACAAGGAAGACCTGGAGGCCTCGCTCAACGCCCTCTACTCCGTTGTGGCCACCGCGCAGGGGCAGAATAATTACACAGGCACCAATTTCCTGATGGGAGACGACATCTCCACGCACCCGGCCAGCAACAAGCAGCCGTTGCGCGAACACGACCAGTACAGCGTGACGGACAACAACTCGTGGCTGGTCAGCATGTGGGAGCAGCGGTACAAGATAATCAAAGCCGCCAACTTCGTCATCAACAATGCGGGGCGCACCCCCGGGGTATCGCAGGAGGAAATCACGCGGGCCATCGCCCAGGCCCACTACTGGAGGGCCTTTGCCTATTTCTATTTGGTCACGACATGGGGCGAGGTCCCCGTCATGCTGGAAGAGGAGATAAACTATGACTCCCCGCTCAAGAGCGTGGAAGAGGTGTACGACTTGGTGCTTTCCGACTTGGAGATTGCCGAAGAGGGCTGCCCCGTGATGTACGCTCAAGAGCCCTATGCCCGCAACGGCATCAATATCGCTGTCAGCCAAGGGGCGGTAAAGGCCACGATGGCCTATGTCTATCTGTGCATGGCGGGATGGCCGCTCAACAAGGGGACGGAATACTACAATTTGGCAGCGAAGAAAGCCGAGGAGGTGATAGACGGGGCCGAAAACGGCACCTATTATTACAAGCTGCTCGATGAATACAGCCAAGTTTACTCGTGGGCCTATAATAATAACAATGCCGAGCTGTTGCTGGGCATCTACTACAACCGCGACCGTCTCGCGCAGATGATCCCGCTGACCGACTTCCTGCAGGACATGAAGCAGGCCGGATGGGGCGACACCAACGGGGAGATCAAATTCTGGAAAGAGTTTCCCGAAGGACCGCGCAAGGAAGCCTCTTACTTTCCGAAGGTCTTGTTGAACGATGGCGTGCTGCACGATTGGTGGTATGATACCGACCCGCCTTCGCGCGAGGTGGTGGCTCCTGTCTTCATGAAAACCGCCGAATCTGCGGTGCGCGGCACGGAATTTGACTATGCCGACCCCGCTCCCCCCGCATCGTCTGGCGAAAAGACTGTTCAGGTTATCCGCTTGTCCCAAGTGTACTGTTGGTATGCCGAGGCTGTTGGACGCTCCGGGCAAGTGACTACCAAGGCCGTCGATGTCCTGAATCGGGTACGGAATCGCGCCGATGGGAAGCAGTCTGACATCTATTCCACTTCCATGTCGCCGGACGAACTGGCCGAAGCTGCCTACAACGAGCATGGCTGGGAGATGGCAGGCTATTATTGGGCCGGACTGGCTACTCGTGCCCGCGACATGTTCCGCATGTACCGCTTCAAAGATCACTTCGAATACCGCAAGGAAAATCCCATGATTGAAGTGGCGCCAGGCATCTTCAGGAACGAGGCTGTTTCGGTAACAGGGACTTGGGACGACGGCAAAATGTATTCACCCTATCCGTATGAGGATGTCATTTTGAACCCGAACTTGAAAAAATGAATGCAACCTGCGTAACCTGCCATCTAAATCCGATAAAGTATTATCGAGATGCCGAAAGCACCGTTATAACAGTTTTTTGAGTCAGAGACAAGCAAAACGCACACCTGAACAAGACAGGCATCCCTTTGAAGTGTTGTCCGCCTTGATAAACTTCTGGATGTCCTGTTTCACGTTTGGAGTGTCTTTGTTTACCAGCACGTGCAAAGTCAATGCCTAGCCTTTGGCAATGTCCACAACCAGGTTGACTGTATAAATAATCGTCCTTATTCCACAGGGGAATCAAAAGAAACCGTTAAACCATCCCGATTACAACATCTGAATTCGTCACTGAAACCAGCCACGGACAAATCCAAATCTTATATCAAATCCGACAAACACCTCAGCAGTCACAAAACTGCCCCTTTCGGAAAGGAGACTGTCAAGGCTTCCTTCCCTCGGATGCACATTGCCATAAGCAACACTAAGAGGCTTCTTCGATGTCCATCATAAAATCAGAAGCCAATGCTTACAATTATATCACAATGAATTCTGTTACAAGTCGGACAGACAGCACTTCGGTGAAAAGCTATTCAACAAGGTCATTCCCGAAACTATCATCAACACTATTGATTTTAGGTCGGGAACTTATAAAGGGATATTATGCGCAGATAATCATAATATTTTATAGTGACAAATAGCCCTTAATCGATTTTTCTATCATTAAGATATGTTTCCTTGCTGACGAATCCCCGTATAATTCTTGCGCTCAAGATCTTCATGGTTGATAAGGAAATTACTCATTCCCCAATCACCCCATAGAATGCGCCAATCTTCGCCATCATCTTTTCCTGTACATGAATCTATACAAAACAACAAGGTGTCATATCGGGAATTAGCGTTTATCATATCGCACATCTTCCTGAATGAACACGACTTCACTTCTTGAAAAAGTCCTGAACCTTTTCGTTAGGAACCATTTGTTCATCGAATATGTATGCACCCGTTTTCGGAGACTTTACCATTTTGATGACTTTGGAGTATGAACGTCCTTCCTTGGAACTTTCATGCAAACTTGCTACAGTTTTCTTTGCCATAGTGTACTATCCGCTTTAGTTATTTAATTTCTTTGTGAACGGTCATTCTCTTCAGGATTGGATTATACTTCTTTAATTCCAATCTTCCTGGGGTATTTTTCCTGTTCTTCGTTGTAATATAACGCGAAGTACCCGGCATACCACTGTCTTTGTGCTCAGTGCATTCTAAAATCACCTGTATTCTATTTCCTTTTGCTTTCTTTGCCATAGTATTACTTCTACTTGTTTAGTCAATCACTTTAACACTTTTCCAATCACAATAACCTTTCGCCACAGCTTCAGTCAGCGCAGCGTCCAATCCTTTTTTATTTATTATACGCAATCCATTAGCACTAATGCGAAGGCTAATCCAACAATCCTGTTCTACATAATAGAATTTTTTCGTAAACAAATTCACTTCAAATCTCCGTTTGGTTCTTCTCTTTGAGTGAGAAACGTTATTGCCAATCATGGCTTTCTTCCCTGTAATTTGACAAATCTTCGACATTTCTATCCATATATTTTATTTGTAATCCGTGA
Source organism: uncultured Bacteroides sp. (assembly GCA_964431195.1). GTDB lineage: Bacteria > Bacteroidota > Bacteroidia > Bacteroidales > Bacteroidaceae > Bacteroides. Next base: position 1,750 of record CAYSIQ010000068.1, on the reverse strand, counting down.
ATCATCTCAAGTAGGGTGCAAAGTAAGCACATTTGCTGTTATAAAACAAACTTTTTCTGAGAATAATTCTAACTTATTTTTTGAAGCAACAATGTAAAAAACGACTTTTTTTCTGTACGTTTGCCCAAACCAATTTTTTATTTCTTCAAGCTATGAGTACAATCTTAGATTTAGCCCCCCAACCACTGTGGCGGCATTTTTATGAGCTGACACAAATCCCCCGTCCATCGGGACATCTGGGAAAAGCCACTGAATTTCTCGTTTCCTATGGGAAGAAAATCGGGCTGGAAACGTTTACTGATGAAGCGGGCAACGTGATTTACCGAAAACCTGCCACGCCGGGCATGGAAAACCTAAAAGGCGTTATCCTGCAAGCGCACATGGATATGGTACCGCAAAAGAACAACGATGTGGCGCATGATTTCGCTCGCGACCCTATACAGACTTATATTGACGGCGACTGGGTCAAAGCACGCGGCACGACCTTGGGTGCCGACAACGGCATGGGCGTAGCTGCTATTATGGCCGTGATGGAAGCCAACGACCTGAAGCACGGGCCGCTGGAAGCCCTGATTACCTGCGATGAGGAAACGGGCATGTACGGTGCTTTTGGGCTGAAGCCCGGCACACTCAACGGCGACATCCTGCTGAACCTCGATTCGGAGGAAGAAGGCGACCTCTACATTGGTTGCGCGGGCGGCGTGGACATCACTGCCACCATAGAATATAAGGAAGGAAAGCCCGAAAGGGGCTGGATAGCCCGCAGGCTCATCCTGAAAGGATTACGCGGCGGACACTCCGGCCTCGAAATTAACGAGGGACGTGCCAACGCCAACAAACTTATGGCACGCGTAACACATGACCTGCTGGCTGAGTTTGACTGCCAACTGGTTGAAATGCAGGGCGGCAACATGCGCAATGCCATTCCGAGGGAAGCCGCCGCCGCCTTGGTATTCAATCCCAGAAACATTGGCGGGCTGGCAGACTACATCCGCAAGTACAAACAACAAATCAACGCGGAGTTTTTCCCCATTGAAAGCGGCATCACCCTCCTACTTGAACCCGCCGAATTACCCATTGCCGTAGTTCCCACTGAAATTCAGGACAACCTGATTGGCGCACTTATGGTCTGTCAAGACAGTGTCATGCGGATGATACCCACCGTACCCGGCACAGTTGAAACGTCATCATGCCTCGCCCTCGTCACCATTGGCGGAGGCAAGGCAGACTTCCGCATCCTTGCCCGCAGTTCAAGCGACACCATGAAAGGCTACTTATCCGACTGCCTCATATCCTGCTTCTCCATGGCCGGCATGAAAGTGGAGTTGAACGGTGCCTACTCAGGCTGGCAGCCCAATGTCAACTCGCCCATCCTGCAAGCCATGGTTACTTCCTATGAACGGCAGTTCGGCACACGACCAGCCGTGAAAGTTATCCATGCTGGATTGGAGTGTGGTATCATCGGTGCCACCTACCCTAATTTGGACATGGTGTCTTTCGGACCTACGCTCCGTTCGCCCCATTCGCCTGATGAGCGTGTATACATCCCTTCAGTGTCACGTTTCTACGAATTCCTGACAGCAACGCTGGAGCAAATCCCTTCCAAATAAGCATACTTCGGCCAAACGGAACAGTCGGGAGGGAGCTGCCTCATAGCAATACCGTTTCTTCCGACTGTTTTTTAATGATTATCCGCAATGATAACCGTCCATAAATTCTCGGCCTAAAGTCCCGGATTCTTTCAATGCGC
>CAYSIQ010000067.1:0-11936 GCA_964431195.1 uncultured Bacteroides sp. | reverse complement strand
TCTTGTCCCGGCTTGTGCCGGACTGTGGTGCCGTTTAATAGCCGTTCGTCCCGTACTCGTCCGCGTTCTCTATTTGGTTCAGGAAGTCGTATGAGATCGGGCGCAGCATGTGCTTTTCAGAGAAGGACTGGGCGGCGCGGGGGTTGCCTTTTTCCAGCTGGCTCTTGAACACATCGTAGCCGTGGCGCTTCAGTATGGCCCAACGGTTGAACTCGCCCACCAGTTCGCGGGCATACTCGTCCAGCACGTCTTGCTCGTCGGCCGAGGCGAGCTGCATGTGCGCCTCGTAGTCGGCGGTATCGCGGCAGGCGCGCTTGCGGAGGTAATTCAGCCACGTGGCGGCCTGCGCTTCGTTCCCCAGCATGGCATTGGCTTCGGCAGCGATCAGGTAAACTTCGGCCATACGCATGATGAACACGTCTCCCGACTTTCTCTGCAGGTTGTTGCTGCCCACGCCGTTCGCGGCCGTCCCGCCAAAGGCTCCGTTGAAGTTCCAGTTCAGCTTCACGAGCCCCGGGTATAGCTGGTAGGTGTTTGTGTTGTCAAAGGAGGCTTCCTTGTATTTCCCCTCGTTGTCGAACAGGTCGTCAATGTTTATGCATGCGCAACGGTATTCCGCCTTCTGCGAGGGGCTCAGGTATTCTTTTGACAGGTAAATCGCGATTCGGTCTTCATCCGCCTGCAGCGGGTAAGGGATGACGTAAAGGTTCTTCGGATCTTGCAAGTCGGCTATGCTCCCTGTGTGGTCGCTGTTCTTGGGCCACATCTTCCCCGGGTATTGCCCCCACGTGCCGGCCACGTAATTGTAGTCGGCGTACGGGTAAATGTATTCTCCGATGTATTGGGTGCCGATGCCGTACTTTTTGCACAAGTCCTGGGTAATCTCCACTTTCTGCTTGTCATAAGACATCCACGTTGACTGGACTCCTGATTCATTGCCGTAGGCGCACATAAACGTATTTTCCCAGCGCTTGTCATGCTCTGCGTCGAACAAGTCCATCATGTACTTGGAGGGAGCCAAGATATTGTTGTTCACCCTCCCCAGAAAATAGTTCCCGTTGTCTTTTGTCAGGTAAAGGTCATCCAGCTTGTATGGGTTGCAGAACAGGTAAGTGAAGACGTTGGAGCACATCGAGTTCGCTGCGGGGGCGATGCCCGTGTTCGGCCCAGCTGCGATGAACAAGGCTTCCTCGTTCTTCTTGTTGTTCGCCGATGCCCACACGTCTTCCACGTCCTCATACAAACGGGCACCGTAGGCGGAGGCGTTATTGATCAAGTCTTCCGCCACTTCCTTGGCACGCTGCCAGTAATCCACGCCGTTCTCGCTTAACCCTTCGCCGGCACCTTGCGCGTACACGCGAGCCAGGAGGCCGAGGGCCGTTTTCTTGGTTACCCTCGCGTAATCCCCTTTGTAAGGCTCCACGCCCAAGTATTCAGAAGCCAAGGTCAAATCTTCTACCATTTGCGCGTAAAGCTCTTCGTAAGTGTTGCGTTGCGGCCTTAATACGGCTTCTTTTTGGGAATTGTTCAGAATTAATGACACATTCCCGTAATTGGATACCAGCAAGTAATAATAATAGGCGCGCAGGCAGCGGGCTTCCCCCTCAAGGACTTTTATGTCGGCAGCCGCGCCTCCTTTGACCTCGTCCGCCACTTCTATGACGGAGTTGCAAGTGTTGATCAACGAATAGGCCTGCGTGAACAACTTGTTGGTATAGTTCGTGTTGGTGCTCAGGCCTTCATAATGGAATATCTCCGAGGCCCATGTCTTGTTGTTGGCCGTTTGCCATAAGTCCGTGCCGCCTTCCGCCACGGCGAAATAGTCGAACGCGGAAAAAAGCTGGCCATACAATGGCTCATAACAGTAAGTAATCATGCCCGACCAGGAAGTAAAGCTTTTTGTCGCGTCGCCTCCGCTCCCTGCGCCCGGATTGTATTCGTCCAGGCTGCAAGCGCCCAGCATCAAGGCAGTGCCCAGTGTCCATGCTGCCTTATATAATGTATTTCTCTTCATTTTCGTCATCGCTATTAGTCAATTTATAATTAGAAAGAAAGGTTCACGCCAAATACCAGCTGCTTTGTTAACGGGTAATCCAAGCTCCCGTTCATTTCCGGGTCATAATCTTTCAGCATGTCGCTCTTCGCCCACACGAACGGGTTGGTGATGGTCGCATAGAAGCGGCATTTGCTGATGCCGGCCTTCTGCAGGAAGTTTTTCGGCAAGGTGTAGCCCAAAGTTATGTTCTTTATCTTGATGAACGACCCATCCACGTATTGTAAGCCAAAATAACCCGTGTATGAGGTGATGCTCCTATTCGCGTCAATTGCCGGGAAGTCATTCGACGGGTTATTCTCCGTCCAATAGTTAAAGTATTCCGGAAAATTAGCTTTTCCGGTCGGGTCGTAAGAACCCAACATTCCGTATTTAATCATTTGGCCCCAACGGAGATACGTGAAGACAGTCAAGTCAAAGTTTTTATAGCTAAAGCTGTTTTGGAAGCCCAATGTCCAGTCCGGGGAATTATGCCCTAATATCTGATAATCCTTGTCGCTGTAAGCATATTTGTTCTCTGCGTCATAGTACACTTTCTCCCCGGTTTTTTCATCGAACTTGTAGAACTTGCCATCCGATTCCTTGTACAATCCGGGGACATTAATTTTCAAATCGCCCGGCTTTTTATCGAATACGGCGGCATCCGCCTCTTCGCCTTTCTGCCATACGCCATCCAACTTATAGTTGTAATAAGAGTTAACGGCTTCCCCGATAGACAAAGCATAATCTCCATTCGCTATGTTGTTGGCAACCCCATCAGTCAAGGAAACGATCTTCTCTTTATTGTAGTTAAATGTAACGGTCGAGTTCCACTTGAAATCATTCGTGTCAATATTACGCGAATTGACAGCCAACTCGAACCCCCTGTTCTTGGTTTCGCAGATGTTCATATTCATTTCATACTGGGTGGTCGCATTGTAGCCGCCATTCACGATAGGCAGCTTGCGGTTCCAGATCACTCCCTTGGTCTTGGTCAGGTAATAATCGGCTGTCATGTCAATGCGGTTATTCAAGAATGCCGCATCAAGGCCGATATTGGTATTATATGATTTCTCCCATCCCAGCTGGGGGTTCGTGTAATTTTGGGAGAAGCGGTATATGTCCGCGTTGTATCCGCTGAAGGACAATGTGGAATATTCCAGATTAGAAGCCGTAGTATAGGGATCGATAGAAGCCGTACCCGTCACGCCATAACCTAAACGAAGTTTCAGGTTGTCCAACCAGTCATTTGTCCCTTCCATGAATTTCTCGTCAGAGATTCTCCAACCTGCTGAAACTGCGGGGAATGTGTCCCAACGGTTCCCATCGGCCAAACGAGAGGATCCATCATGGCGGACAGACGCGGAAAACAGATACCGCCCTTTATAGGAATAGCTTATGCGGCCGATTAAGCCCAATCCTTTAGACATTCGATAGCTTGAGGAGCCAGAGAAATAATCTGAATTTATGCCCATATTATGCCACAAATAAGCATTATCCTTTATATTGGTTTCTTGCTGCAATGTTTCATCATATTGATCATGATTCCAAGAAGTGACCCCCGTTACAGTGAAATCGTGGTCATTGGCTATCTGGAAATTATAAGTAATCACATTTTCCCATTTATAATTATAATTACGGGTTTGCCTGATGGAGGCATACACGTTGGAAGAAGTTTCCCCGCTCGTGTTTCCTGTATTATAATATTGGTAAGAACCGATTCCTTCGAAATGATTGTTACGAGAGTAATTTAATGTTGCGCCCAAACGAGAAAGAATAGTCAAGCCTTTGACCGGCCTTAACTCTATATAGGGGTTGAAATACAATTTATAATTCTGGTTGTTATCCCTATAATTGCTCTTGTTGTTTAGGAGCAAGTTCACTTGGTTGTCATAAGGAGAAGGATTAACATTGAGGTTCCCTTCTTCATCATAAATAGTTCCCAAGGGATTGCTGAGCAAGGCGTTATCCAATTTAGCGTAAGCCCTGTTCTGATGGACGTATGACATCTGGGCATTTATGCCCAAACTTAACCACTCTTTCACTTTATGGTCTATGCGCATGTTGGAAGAGTACACCTTGTAATCATCGTTCTTGTATTGTCCGTTTTCGTCCGAAAAGTTCAAAGAAAAATACGCTTTTGTTTTCTCATTGCCTCCGGAAACAGAAACGCTGTAGTTTTGTGTGATTCCTGTTTTCAACAACTCGTCAGCCCAGTTAATGTATTGCCCCTTTTGATGCATGGCATAAGATCCCTCGCCTAATGCCAAATCGAAGAGTGCCGCATCATCGCCCGTATTACCTGCGGCACGCTGCGCATCTACCACTCCCCTCAAATAACTTTCGCCGCTGCGCACTTTCGGCGTTGTAGACCAACCGTTTATGCCTAAATATGCATTGAAATCAACAGCCGTTTTGCCTTCCTTGCCGCTTTTGGTAGTAATAATGATTACGCCATTCGCGCCGGCAGCACCGTAAACAGCCGTAGAAGAAGCATCCTTTAGCACTTCAATGGATTCAATATCGTTTGGATTCAGCGTAGCGTAATCACCCGGCATGCCATCGATAATAAAAGTCGGATCACCTTTTGCTGTAAACGAACGGGTTCCGCGTAGCTGCATTTTGACGGAAGAACCAGCTTGGCCTGATTCTTTTGTGATATCCAAGCCTGCAACCTTGCCTTGAAGGGCTTGCATCGGGTTCGCACCCGGATTCAAGGTTATATCATCGCTCTTTACAGTTACCACGGCACCGGTCAGATCACGTTTCTTCATGGTACCATAACCGATCACCACTACCTCGTCAAGGAGCTGGTTATCCGGCTGCAATATAATAGAAAGAGGAGAATCGCCGATGGTTACTTCCTGAGTCTTATAACCCACATAAGAAACTTCCAGCATTTTGGCATCGGATGGGACATTGAGAGAGAAATTGCCATCGAAATCGGTAATAGTACCAGTAGTAGTACCTTTCACTACTACTGAAACGCCAATCATGGGTTCGCCATTTTCATCAAGGATCGAACCTGTTACAGTCTTTTGTTGCTGTACGGATCGAGTTGCCTGCACATCGCTTGCCTCCGCAAAAGATTTCATCGGGAAAGACAGGCAAATAGCGGCCGACAAGCCTAAAACAATTGGGGTTGCATGCCATGCACGCCCCCACGCGCCCTTAGAAAAGACGCAATTCACTTTTTTACTTTTTTCCATTTTCTCGTGTTAACAAATTATTATTATCATCAAAAGCAATCTGGTATTAAATGCTCAGTTTAACATATATCAAGCGAGTTCTATCAATTTATATTGCTCTCAAGCAGGCAACGCTCCCTCCCTTATGTGCCCCCTTGAAAGTCTGCTTTACAAAAGTAATAATTTCACTATTAAATTTCACCATTACCCCACTTTTATTTAACATGGTTTAACTGATTGGTCTTTTGGCATTCCGAGGCATGCCGGCAGGCATGGCCGTATCAAGCAGGGCAAGGCCGGTAGTTTGTGGGATGGGACGCGGATAACCGTCCTTATTATCCGTTCCCTTGCAGCTTTGCATGCGCGAGAGAAGAAAGCCTTAATGAGTCACAAGCATTTGGGACTTTGTCGGGGTCGCGCATGGGCAAAGGCAATCAGGATCCTGTCACGCAGCGTGCGGACGGGTTATAACCAAGCGCGTCAAGATATGTTGGGGAAAACAGATTGGCTTTATTTTGAGATCTGCCCCCGAGTTCACGTCGTTTTTTATCTTTTGCAAAGTCTTCGGTAGTCGCAGTATTCGCATATCCCGGCGCATTCCGTTTGGACAAACGGGATGCCGGGATTAAATATCTCCTCAAGCAGCGTTTGCAGGCGCAGGCCGAATTCTTCCGCGTACGGGGCAAAGTCAGTGACCAGGGCTTTGGCCCGTGCCGCCCCGATTAAGATGTGGGGGCTGTAATCTTCAGACGCGGCCTTGTGTATGTAGAGCAACGCCGGGGCGACGGGTGCCTTTTGTTGGCCTGATACTATGTAGGCGTAGAGGAAAGTCTGGAAAATGTGTTTCGCCCTGTTCTCGCCCGGGGCAAACAGCTGGACAATGCTTTCGGCAGTCTTGGGCGTGCCGCCTGTCTTGTAGTCGATAATGCGCAGAATCCCGTCCTTTTTGTCAATGCGGTCGATAGTCCCGCCAATGTTGATGTGCAGTGTTTGTTGGGGAGTTTTAACCGTCATGGTTTTGCTTACGGGACATTCGCAGGCTTCTAAGGTGAAAGGGGCATGCCTCCGGTCTATGCGGAGCAGCTGGCGGATGTAAGTGCTGATGGCTTCGGCATGAATCAGTTGGGTGCCGTTGTATTCGGGCCGCTCGCCATTGCGGGCGTGGAATAGTTCCTCATTAAAGGCTTGGTTCACAAGTTGCCCGATCTTATCGCCGTCATGGATGAGGAGGTCAATGTCAGCGGACTGTATGGTCTTGCCATGGGCGGTGAGGCAGGCATACGCCAGCTCGGCGGTGCGGTGGAAGATGGTACCGAACAGCGCCGAATCTATCTCTGCGCTCGCTTCTTCGGGAGCCTCTATGCCTGCCACATAATAATAGAAGAAACGCATGGGGCAATCCAGATAGGCGTTGAGTGCCGATGGCGAGAACTTGCGGGATTTGTGCCGGGTATCAAAGCATTCGCAGAGTGCCTGGTAGAGGAGGGGAGACTTGTCTATTTTTAAATTCCGTGCCCGTTGGGGCGTCTGCCCGGCATCTAAGTAGCGGAAAGATATTTCGTGCGGCCATTCCAATTGGAACTGGCGCATGAAGCGCGACATCTCGCCACGGTTTAGGCCGTCGGACGAGGTGTTGTAGAGCAGTGTTACCCGTTCTGCCCGTTGCATGAGCCGGTAGAAATAGTAGGCATAGACTGCATTCTGGTGGTCGATGGTAGTCATGCCGAAGGCTTTCCGCAAGTTGTAGGGAATGAACGAGGAGTCACTGCCCGTCTTGGGCAGTTGGCCTTCGTTGAGGGAGAGGATGAACAGGTTGCGGAAGTCGAGGTTACGGGTTTCCAGCACGCCCATTATTTGCAGGCCGATGATGGGTTCGCCGTGGAAAGGGATGGCAGCACTGCTTAGCAGTTTGAGCAGCAGGCTGCCCAGCGTGGAAGCCTGTATGGTCAGTTCGCCGCTTTCTATCAGGTTGAGCAGGCGGTTGACGCAGGTGTAGCATTTGAACAGCGATTCCCGGTAAAGTTGGTTAAAGAGGTCTGTGTCATTTTCCGGGTCTTCCTCCCCGCGATAGAGTGCCGACACTTCGCGCAACAGGTTTGCCAAATAACTGCAAAGTGCAGCCGGCTCTTGCTGTGGGGTAAAGACTTGCCCAAGAAGGCGGTCTGTTCCCAACTCTGACGGAGCGAGGTAAAAACGGTTGCCGTCAAGCAGGCGTTTCCCCAACTCGGCGGCAGTGGGGGAGAGCAGCCGGATGTAGGGATGTTTGAGCGCATTGGCCGCCGCCTCGAAAGTATAGCGGCCGGTGTCGGGGCGGAATCCTTTTATTTGCAGTTCCAGCAATGTGTTCATAAAGCTGAATGCCGGGGTCTGGGCCAGCGGGAAGCCCATGGTGACGTTTATGTGCCGTACTTCCGGGGGGATGGAGTGAATCACCGGAAGCAGCATGGACTCGTTGCAAAGCACTACGGCGGTATCTATTTTGGAAGCATCGCCTGCCGGCTCGTCGCCGCCCGTTGTTTGCGCGAGCGCTTCTTTCAGGAAACGCGCCTGGGCATTTTCCGTGGGCGCGGAGATGAAGCACACGTCTTTTGGGCGGCGCATGACGTCAAAACACGCTTCGGGCAGTTGGTTGGGAAACTTTTTCAGGTTGCCGGCGATGAATTCTCCGGCTTCGTGGCGGTAAGGCATGCGTCGCTCGTTGGGGAGGCGGGTATAGAAAATGTCGTAGTCCCAATAAAACATGGCCTTTCCTGCCTCATGCAGGCGGGTGAAGAATTCAGTTTCCACCTTATTTAATACGTTAAAGCCGACAAATACGTAGCGGTCATATTTCAAGGCATCCAAGTCCAGCCGTTCAATAGCCCGGCGATACAGCATGCCCTCGTAAGCTATGCCGGCATCCAGCAACGTGCCGCGATAGCGTTGGTAGATGCTTCCCAGTTTGTTCCAAAGCGAGAGGAACCGTTGTTTGAGCAACGTGTGCTTTTCCACGGAGAAATTCCGGAAAAAGTGGCGGATGGCTTCTTCCTGTTCCTTATTGAGGAATTCGTTGCCGTCAAGGTTGTGCAGGTCTTGCAGGTTTCCTAAGAGGCGCGAGGCATCCACTAAGTTTTTATCCACGTCGTCGAAGTCTGAAATGAGCAATTCGCCCCAGTTGTAAAAATCGTCCAGTGTCTCCTGGCTTCCGGTTTCTTGGCAGAAAATCCGGTAGAGCAGGCACACCAGCCGGACAGGGTCTCCCGGTTTCAAGTCCGACAATTGGAGGAAAAGGTCGCTGATGCTGAGGTAGGCCGGAGACCAGATGGGCTGTGCGCTTTCGGCCGACAGATATTCGTCAAAAAACAGTCCGGCGCGTTTGTTGGGGAAGACGATGGCAGTGCTTGACAGGTTGCGGCCGATTTTGCCATAGAGGTCGTGCGCCACCAATTGCAGAAAGGGAGGCATGCGGGTTGAAGTGTCCATTGTCCGTATGTAGTTGAAATGTTGTTCCTGTTGCAAAAGTACGCAAAACCGGCGGAATATCCTCATGTTAAGGCATGGGTTCGGGAATGGAACGCTTTATTATAATGTAAAGCCGATGCCCTGTCGTATTTGTCGTTTTTTTGTCTATTTTGCCTGCAAATCGTTGCCTGCTGCACCCCGTTCCCTCCGTGCGCGCACGGAGTTTCCGCCGTACAGCACCGCCCGCGCTCCGTGCGTGCATGGAGGAAACGGGGGTATAATAGGGTGTTATCCTCCGGAGGGAGGCCGCCGGAGCCGGCCTTGGAAAGGTTGCCTGCCGGAGCCAACAACGAGCCGGTCCCGGCTGTCAATTTGGGAAAACGCCTGTTCAGGCAAAGTTAAAAACAGCTAAGGCTTAATGTTATTCCGTTAAGATCGTATTATTGAGAGCAGAAAGGACAGGCATGCCGGCAATCTGGCACGGCCCGTCCCTTTCATTGGTTTCCTTCCTGCCGTATCAAATATTCCTCATACGTGCGTTTCCATCTGTTATGTGTCCATAGCCAATAGGATGGCGCCCGCCGAATGGTCTGCTCCAAATGCTGCATATAACAGTCAGTGATGTCATAATCCCCGTATTTTTTTATATCCTCTGCCATACGGGTGATTTTACAGCGGTAATATCCCCTTTTGACGCGCTCCACATCCGCATAAAAGACAAGTGCGTCCACTTGTTTCCCTATACGCTCTGTCCCGACAAACACGGGAGTTTTCCGGTGGAAGAAGTCCGTCCAGTGATGGATGCTGCTCCATTTGGGATTCTGATCCGCAATGAAGCCTATAATAACCTTTTCTCCGTTCCTTTTCCAATTCAGAATCCACCGCAACGTTTCTTTCATCGGGATGTTCTTCCCCCCCGACCTGCCGCGTATCCATTTCAGCAGCCTGTCTGCGACCTTATTGTAAAGCGGGTGATAGATATGCCCTCCTATGACTTCCGGGTTTACGTCATGTATACGTGCTGTAAGCGAGGACACCCATTCCCAATTGCCATAGTGCCCCAGGTAGATGAAAGCAAATTGTTTGTTTTCTTTTTCCAAAGCATTCACCATTTCCGCCACTCCTTCAAACCGCATTCTTTCTTTCAGTTTCAAATTAGGGATTGAAAAGAGTTTGAGCGTTTCAAATATGCAATCACAAAAGAAATGGTAAAACTCCTTTTCTGTGGAAAGCAACCATTCATCATTCTTTTCAGGGAAAGACTGGCGCAGGTTGTCTTTCACAATATACTTTCGGTATCGTACTACATAATATAACAGAAAGTAAGTGAAATCCGAAAAGATGTACAGGATACGCAAAGGCAGCAAGGAAATCAGATAACAAATGCTCCACGCAATAAGATAAATGGCTTTCATTCCTAATGTTAGCAAGATAAATTCAATTTTCGAACACAAAGTTAATGCAAATTTCTTAAACTGCTGCTTAAAAGGGAAAATGTAGAGCCCGACGGCAAACGCGACAACGTTACGTGAAGTTTTTGAAGAAGCGAAGTTCGGGTGAATCGGAATTGAGTTTTTTCCCTTTGGCCTCTTGTTTAATTTGTATCGCATCTGCTTGATTGTCTTTATTGGGAAAGCATCTTCCTCCTTAATGGCAAGGTTGCCGCATGGGAAGAATCCGGGTAAGGCGGCCGGTACGGACATAAGGCTGTTCCTCCCTTGCCGAAAGAACGTGCCGGCCGTCACGATGGGAAACGGAGAAGCAAGTTCGCCTGTCATAGGAAGATGGCGAAAGCCTCGGTGTACGGCCGTCTGTTTATTAGAGAAGTCCAATACAAGATAGGCCGGAGGCCAAAGGGAAAAACGGAGCTTCTCCACGTCGGAAGCGGAGTTCTTCAATTTAAATTCTTAATATTGCACTTGCTTGTTGACACTGCCAAAGTAAATGAAATGCGAATAATTCGCCCAAAAGTTGTAACTTTGCCAAATGAAAGTTCAGTCATCGACATCAGAAATGGAAACTTCACGTAAGCTTCAACGAATTTTAGCTGGGAGTTTCGACTATGCCCGTTATTACCGTAGCAAGAAGCTTAAAGAACGAGGGGAAAAGGCAAGAATCAGACAGGTTCCCCTGCCACTCTACTTGCAAGGCCACAATCTGATTGGAAGATTTTGGGAATTCCTTAGAAAGAAAGCCTGTCCTGTCGCATGGACTCTCCGGGGCAGCGCGTGGAGGCAGGCTAGCCTCGATCGTTTTATGATTCGTTATTTATGGATATGTATTTTGGTCTTTGTTAGCCTCCCGGCTTTGGCGCAGCAACAGTATGCTGTTCCGAAAACTGGGGAGGGCATCAGTGCTTTTTTGGAACGTAACGGCCGGCCGGGCAAGACCTATTACAAAGAGTTTATCCGTCTCAACAAGAAGCGTTTGAACGGGAAAGAACAATTACTTTTAGGAGTTAGGTATGCTTTGCCGCCTTTGCACGATGGGGAAAGTGGGGCGGATACGGCAGATTGCGGGGACAAATCATTGGAAGTGCCGCTCTTCGGGCGGGAGAATGCGCACGTGCGCGTCACTGATAGCCGGTTGAAAGGTGCCTGTTTTTATGTAGTCAGCGGGCATGGCGGCCCCGACCCGGGAGCCATCGGACATGTGGGCAAGTACGAGTTGCACGAGGATGAATATGCCTACGATGTGGCTTTGCGCCTCGCCCGCAACCTGATGCAGGAGGGAGCAGAGGTACGCATCATCATTCAGGATGCCAAGGACGGCATTCGTGACGACCGTTATCTGTCTGGAAGCAAGCGCGAAACCTGTATGGGCGACCGCATCCCTTTAGGACAGGTGGAGCGGCTCAGGCAGCGTTGCCAGAAAATCAATGCCCTTTATGTCAAAGACCAAAAGCGTTATAAATATTGCCGTGCCATTTTCCTCCACGTAGACAGTCGCAGCCGGAGTGCGCAGACCGATGTGTTTTTCTATCATGCGCCTAAAAGCACGAAAGGCGAGCGGCTGGCCAATCGCATGAAACGCACTTTCGGGCAAAAGTACGGTCGGCATCAGCCCAATCGCGGCTTTCGGGGGACGGTCAGTTCCCGCAGGCTCTACGTGTTGCTCAATGCCACTCCGATATCGGTATTTGTAGAGTTGGGGAATATTCAGAATACGTTCGACCAGCGTCGGTTTGTACTGAGTTCCAATAGGCAAGCACTGGCCAAATGGATGACTGAGGGGTTTATTGCTGATTATAGGAAGTCGAAGTAGCGGTTGTCGTT
>CAYSIQ010000066.1:0-12847 GCA_964431195.1 uncultured Bacteroides sp. | reverse complement strand
CGCTACGCTGCAAGGACGGAGGGAGAAAATAGCACTTCTATCTTGAATCTTTAGTGCCGCCGGAGCGCGGCATCAAAAGAGAATTTGCGTTAAAATGTCGATAATGCGCTTAAACCGGCTATCCCTGCATTAAACCTTTCCCGCCCGGCAGCGTCAAATACGCGAAAACATGAAAACAGGTATTTTTATTAAAAGCAGGATAGACTAAATGAAAAGAATGATTTGGGGCGCCATGTTGTTGTTGACGACAGCAATGCCCGCATTCGCGCAAACAAGCCGGATTACGGTAACGGGCAAGGTCATCGAAAGCGATACCAAGAAGCCAGCCATACAAGTCAGCGTCCAATTGCTCCATCTGCCCGACAGCGCGCAGGCCGCAGGCGTGGCAAGCGGCAGCGACGGGCGTTTCGCCCTGCCTGCTGTCAGGCCGGGGAAGTATGTGCTGAAGCTGTCGAGCATCGGGTTCAAGAGCAAGCTGGTCCCCATGACGCTTGCCGCCCCGCCCGCCCGCAAGGATGCCGGCACGCTGGAGCTGGAGGCCGATGCCATGGTACTGGCGGAAGCCGTGGTGGTGGCCGAAACGCCGCAGGTGCAGGTGGTGGAAGATACCATCCAGTTCAACTCGTCGGCCTACCGCACCCCGAAAGGCGCCATGCTGGAGGAACTGGTGAAGAAATTGCCCGGCTCGGAGGTGGACGACAACGGCAACGTGAAGATCAACGGGAAGGATGTCTCCAAGGTGATGGTCAACGGCAAGGAATTCTTCGGCGGCGATGTGGCGACGGCCATGCAAAACCTGCCCGTGGAAATGATTGAGAACCTGAAGACCTACGACAGGAAATCGGACCTGGCCCGCATCACCGGCATTGACGACGGTGAAGAAGAGACCGTGCTGGACTTGACCGTGAAGAAAGAAATGGAAAACGGCTGGTTCGGCAACGCCGACCTGTCGGGGGGCACGGAAGACCGCTACTCGGCGCAGGGCATTTTCAACTATTTCAACGGGACGACGCAGGCGACGCTGCTGGGGCGTGCCAACAACGTCAACGACCAGCGCTTCTCGGGAGGAGGAGGCGGGCCGAGATGGGCGCGCAACAACGGGCTGACGGCCCGCAAGGACTTCGGCCTGAACTTCGCCACCGAAAACGAGAAGCTGAAGCTGGAAGGGAGCGCCCGCTACGGCTACCGCGACAACGACGGCGTCAGTACGGGATATACCGAAAACTTCCTTACGGGCGCCGCGAGCTCGTCGTTCTCTAACTCGAACAACCGCAGCGGCAACCGGGACGTTTCGTTCCGGGCCAACTTCAAGCTGGAGTGGAAGCCCGACACGCTGACCAACATCATCTTCCACCCCGACCTGTCGTACTCCAAGACGAAATCTTCTTCCCTTTCGCAGTCGGGCACGTTCAGCGACGACCCTTACGGCCTTGCGAGCAACCCGAACGACTATCTTGACTTGAACGCCCTGGCGCAGGCCGACGTCGTGGACGACGACCCGCTGAAGGACATCCGCGTCAACACCAGCAACAACAACTCGGCCAGCGACGCCAACTCGCTTTCGGCCGAGGCGTCCTTGCAGGTAAACCGCAAGCTGAGCCCGAACGGGCGCAACGTCACTTTCCGGGGGCGGTTCAACTACGGCGACGACGACAGCGAGCAATACAGCTCGTCGGATACCCGTTACTTCCAGGCGGGCGCGGGCCAAGACGACGACAGGATACGCCGCTACATCACCTCCCCCGCCAACGACTACGGCTACCAGGCGCAACTGACTTACAGCGAGCCCGTCGCCAAGGGCACTTACCTGCAGTTCAGCTACAACTTCAAGTACAGCTACAGCGAGAGCGACAAGAACACTTACGACCTCTCCTCCCTGGGCTGGGAGACGGGCGACCCGCTGCCCGGCGACTATCCGGACTACCGCGACGCCGGCCAGAGCAAATATGCCGAATACAAGACTTACGAGCACGACGCGCGCGTCGGCTTGCGCTTCAACCGCCCCAAGTACCAGCTGAACGCCGGCTTCTCGTTCCAGCCGCAAAGCACCCGGCTGGCCTACCAGAAGGGCGCTACCGACACCATCAGCAAGCGCAGCGTCTTCAACTTCGCGCCCAACGTGGACTTGCGCGTGCGCTTCTCGAAGGTGAGCCAGCTGCGCTTCACCTACCGGGGGCGCAGCAGCCAGCCGGGCATGGAGAACTTGCTGCCCGTGACCGACGATTCGAACCCGCTGAACGTCCAGACAGGCAATCCCGGCCTGAAGCCCTCGTTCAGCCACAACATCCGCCTGTTCTACAACAACTACATCCCCGACAAGCAGCGCGGCATCTTCTCGCACGCCAACGTGCAAATCACGCAAAACAGCATCAGCAACAGCCGCGCGTACAACGAGGCGACAGGCGGATGGACTTCCACGCCCAAGAACATCAACGGCAACTGGAGCGCTTTCGGCTTGTTCGGGTTCAACACCGCGCTGAAAAACAAGAAATACACCGTCGGCTCCTTCTCCAACCTGAACTACTCCAACAACGTAGGCTACCTCACGTCGGGCAGGGGCGCCGACGCGGCGGAGCGAAAGAACACCACCACCAACCTCGTCATAAACGAACGGCTCAACGCCGCCTACCGCAACGACTGGCTCGAGCTGGGCGTCAACGGATCCTTGTCCTATTCCGTCGAAAAAGACAAGCTGACGCCGAGCAACAACCAGCGCCCGTACACGTACTCGTACGGCGCCTACACCAACGTCAGCCTGCCGTGGAACATGAGCTTCAACACCAACGTCGCCAGCCAGAACCGTCGCGGCTACACCGACAGCAGCATGAACCGCAACGAGCTGATATGGAACGCGCAGCTTTCGCAGACCTTCTTCAAGGGAGCCGCCACCGTCAGCTTCGAGTGGTACGACATCCTTCGGAAGCAGAGCAACATCACGCGCTCGCTCACCTCCAGCGGCCGCTCGGTGTATGAATACAACGGGATCAACAGCTACTGCATGCTCCACTTCATCTACCGCCTCAATGTCTTCGGCGGGAAGAACGCGGGCCCCGACCGCGGCATGGGCGGCCCGGGGCCCGGGCCCGGCAGCGGCCCAGGCCCGGGCTTCGGCCCGCGGGGGCCGCGGGGAAGGTTCTGATGCCGGCCCGCGGGAAACCTCTCGTCCCCGCCTTTCCTTTCGCCGGGCGCCCAAGGTAGCCGCCAAGCGTCGCAAGGCCATGGCATTGGCGCTCCGCGCGGGGGGGCGAGGCCTGCCCATCGGGGCTGACGGAAGCATGGCAAAGGTTTCCAAGGCAGGGCATAAAACCATCTTCGAATAGCCTGCGCTTGGCTTGCATCAAAAATTATATTAAAAACAGGAGAATCCATTCGCCATTATCGGCTGCATTGCGTATTTTTGCAGCGCCGGTTAAACATGCACATCAAGCAAAGGGTTCTCTTGATTCCGGCGCGGCATAAGCGACAGAACCCGTATAGGATATTTGGACTTTAATTCTCTTATTCTCTCAATCTGAGAACCGCCAATTTGAAGCACGGAGAATAAGCAGGCGAAGGTTCACGCTCTTTCCGGGCGTGAACTATTCATGCTTATTTGCGTGCGCGGTTCTTGGCGGTACCCCAGATTGGAAATAAGCGATGGATAGTTCCGCCTTTTTTTATGGCATGGTACACATAGGGAGACTGATAGAAGAAGAACTTCACCGCCAGGAACGCTCTGTCACGTGGTTCGCAAAGAAGCTTTATTGCGACAGGACCAACGTGTATTCCATTTTCAAGCGTGAAAGCATAGACACGGCGCTCCTGTTCAGGATTTCCTTAGTCCTGCGCCATGACTTCTTCGCATATTACATCCAAGAGCTGGGCCGGAGTGATTTTCTTTCTACACATCCGTGAATTATACTACCGGCAAAAGGGCGGCGCGCAAACGTTATTCGCCCTACATTTGCAGGAAAATAAAAACCTCACAAGCTATGCGCCGATATGCTTATATGCTGACGTTGTTCCTGCAAGCGCCCGCCTGCCTTGCGCAAAACGCTGCCGCGGACGATTACATCGGCTTCTACCAGAAGTTCCTCAGCGGCCAGAAGAACAGCCGGTGCGCCATGTATCCGTCCTGTTCGCGGTACGGGCAGGAGGCATTCAAGGAATTTCCCTTTTTCAAGGCCGCCGGCCTCGTCTGCGAACGCCTCATGAGGTGCAGCCACGACGCGCAATATTATGATGCCACCTACCAATACGGATACAGGAGCCTAATCGACTGCCTGCAGGACGGCTGCCCCGTGCAGGGAATCATTCATAACCGCTTCCCGTCTCCCCATACGGACATGTTGAAACGGCGGGACGGCAGGGACAGCAGCGTGCTGTTTGTCAACCGGCTGATAAACAAGGAAGAATATGTCCCGGCGTTGCTGGAGATAGAACGTTTGTTGTTCTCCGGCCGGGGCGATGTCCAGCTGTACAGGCAAAAGCTGCTGTGCCGCAGGGGGACTAAAGACTATGAAAAGGGCATATTCGAGTATGAGGCCGAATTCCCCGATGCCGTCAAAAGGGATGCCGGCGTCCGGTTGCAGGCCGCCATGCTGTACTATTGCGCCGGCAACTTCGACGGAGCCATAAACCTGGCGGGCAAGGCAAGGGACGGTATGGCCAATTCCCCTGGCGCGCGGGCGGCCGACGCGCTGTGCGCCGTTTCGATGGCCCGGAAGGGCGAATATGACGCGGCTGCCGCGCGCTTCCGCGAAAACGCCGGGGCCGCGCGTACAAACCGGCAAAGCGCCGGCATCATCGCCCGGATGGCTGAAGCGAAGAAGAAGAAACCCGCGCTGGCGCGAATACTGTCCGTCGTGCCGGGGGCGGGATACCTGTATGCCGGCCACAAGGGCAGCGCGCTGACGGCCTTCGTCGTCAACTCCCTGCTGGGCTACGCGACCTATACCAGCATAAAGAGGAAGAATTACGGCGCGGCGGGGATTTGCGGCTTCCTGTCGCTCTCGTTCTATATAGGGAATATAAACGGGGCGGGAAGGAGCGCCGTCAGATATAATTCAAAGAAAAAGGACGAACAGATACGGGAGCTGGAAAAGATAAACAACATTTTTATTAACTAATTTATTAACTAAATTCTATTCATTATGTTTGTCAAATTGATTAAATCGGCTTATTTCAAGCCGGCGGCGCTGTCAATGGCCGTTGCCATGTTAACCATGTCGTTCACGATGCCGGGGGAAGTCGTCGTCCTTAAAGCCGGGACTTCCATCCCCTTGGAACTGGTGTCGCCGCTGAGCAGCAAGAGCGTGCAGGCCGGGGAGATGGTGGATTTCAGGGTGCTGGACGATGTCAAGGCAGACGGGAAAACCGTTGTCGCGGCCGGTTCCATCGCCAAAGGCCAAATTACGAGGCTCGAGAAAAGAGGCCTGCTGGGCGACGCGGGCGAGCTGGAAGTGGCCGTCAAGAGCGTAAATGCCGTGGACGGCACCACGGTTTACCTGTCCGGGAACAGCCTGTCCGATGAGGGGAAGAGCAAGCTGGGAATATCCATTGTCTTGACTGTTCTCTGCCTGTTCGGTTTCCTCATGAAAGGCGGGAACGCGGAAATCGCGGCCGGGGCGCAAGTGCAGGCGACGGTCGCGTCGAACGTAGAGATCAACCTGTGACGCGCCGGCCCCTCCCTTGGCCGCGTCCGCATGCCCCCGTCCGCTGCAATAGTCGTGCAGTGTTGCTGCAAAAGCCGTGCAGCGTTGCTGCAATAGTCGTGCAGTGTTACTGCAAAAGCCGTGCAGCGTTGCTGCAAAAGCCTTGCAGCGATGCTGCACAACTATTGCAGCGATGCCGCGTGACTTTTGCGGCGGCCGCGCCGCGCCCGCATGCCGCCCGCCGCCGCGCCCGCATGCCGCCCGGGACTGCCGCCGCCGCGCCCGGGACTGCCGCCCGCGCCGCAGGGCTTGCAGGTTAAACTATGTTAAATGGGGGGGGGTAAATGCCGAGACGCCTATCTTTGCGGCGCGAAAACGCCCGAAGCGGGCAGGCAACGGGCCCCGCCGCCTGCTTCAGGGCAACGTGAACGGATCGGCGGGGCCCGCCTGAAAAAAACAACAAGCACATGAACAGGAACAAATTCATTGCCGTGGCTTCCGCCGTCGCGCTGGCATTGGGCGGATGCGGCGAAGACCCCGCCCCGGCGATTTTCATCCCGGAGGTCCAGCGGGAAGTGAACATCGGTGCCGCCGACACGGCCTTCACCGTGGAGGTGGAGCACAACGTCGAAGTGGAAGTCGCGATTTCCGAGGAGGGCAATGCCTCATGGCTCGCGCAGGACGGGGCGGCGGAGGGCGCCGCCTACACGTTCCGTGCCGCCGCGAACCCTGACACCGCCCCGCGCAAGGCGGCGATCACCTTCGCCAACGCGGCCGGCGGGCTTTCCCAGACGGTGGAGGTGACGCAGGCCGGCGCCGCGCCCGCCATAGCCGCCGGCGTGGCGAAGGTGGAACTGGCCGCCGCCGACACGGCCTTCGCCGTGGAGGTGGAGCACAACGTCGAAGTGGAAGTCACGATCTCCGAGGAGGCCGCGGAGTGGCTCGCGCAGGAGGTTGAAACCCGCGCGATGCAGGCCCGCGCCTACACCTTCCATGCCGCCGCGAACCCCGGCGCCGACCCGCGCAAGGCGACAATCGCCTTTGCCGATGAAGCCGGCACCGCATGCGACACGGTGGAAGTCGTTCAGGCGGGCGGGAAGCCGGAAGATGAGGTGTACATACCCGATGACATGTTCCGAAACTATTGCATGCAGTTCGACAAAAACCCGAAGGACGGCAAGCTCACCCGCAAAGAGGCGGCAGAGGTCGCCCAGATAAAAGTGAGCAACATGGGAATTAAGTCGTTGGAGGGCATCGAGTATTTCACCGCGCTGAAGACGTTGGTCTGCTATGCCAACCAGCTGACGAGCCTGGACGTCAGGAACAACACGGAACTGGCCGACTTGCAATGCGGCGACAACCGGCTGGCGAGCCTGGACGTCAGGAACAACGCGAAACTGGCATCTCTGACCTGCTATGCCAACCAGCTGACGAGCCTGGACGTCACTCGCAACGCCGAACTGACCAAGTTGACCTGCGCAAAAAACCGGCTGGCGAGCCTGGACGTCAGGAACAACACGAAACTGAAGACGTTGGAATGCTATGCCAACCAGCTGGCGAGCCTGGATGTCAGCCGTTGTACGGAATTAACCACGTTGAACTGCAAAGACAACCGGCTGGCGAGCCTGGAGGTCAGCGGTTGCAAGGCGTTGACCTCGTTGAACTGCAATGGAAACCAATTGGCGAACCTGAATGTCAACAGTTGCACGGCGTTAACCACGTTGTACTACAGTCAGAACCCGTCGACGAGCCTGGATGTCAGCGGTTGCAAGGCGCTTGCCTCGTTGTATTGCAGCGAAAACCAGCTGGCGAGCCTGAATGTCAGCGGTTGCAAGGCGTTGACCACGTTGTTCTGTTATAAAAACCGGCTGGAAAGCCTGGATGTAAGAAGCAACACGAAACTGGACAGGCTGTACTGTTATGAAAACCTGCTGGACAGCCTGGATGTTGGCGGCAACGCGGCGCTGACCAAGTTGCTATGCTATAAAAACCTGTTGGCGAGTTTGGACGTCTCCAAGACGAACTTGGGATATACCGACAAAACGAACACGCTCGATTGCGCCCCGATGAACCACGCGTCGGGAAAGAACATCCTCGGAACCTTAATCCTGAAAGAGGGATGGAGCATCAAGGGAATAAACAACGATCCGTCTGAAGAGTACGTCCCCAAGGAAACTGTTATCGTCTATCATTGAAGTCGGCCGGCCCTTGTCGCCCCGCGTCGAAAATCGGCCCGGCAAGCGCCGCGGAAAGGGTGCTTGCCGGGCAGGGCTAAGGGAGACGCGCGGATCCCCCGGCGGGAAGCCCTGCCGATAGGGACAAGCGCGCCGGCGCTCGATTCGTTCCGTTTCTCCTTTGTTTCAGTTGCCGGCTCCTCCCTTGGCCGCGCCCGCATGCCCCCGTCCGCTGCAATAGTCGTGCAGTGTTGCTGCAAAAGCCGTGCAGCGTTGCTGCAATAGTCGTGCAGTGTTACTGCAAAAGCCGTGCAGCGTTGCTGCAAAAGCCTTGCAGCGATGCTGCACAACTATTGCAGCGATGCCGCGTGACTTTTGCGGCGGCCGCGCCGCGTCCGCATGCCGCCCGCCGCCGCGCCCGCTCTTCAGAGGGCTTCCATCAGGCGGGCGTAAAGGGGGTTGAGGCGCAGCAGCGAAGGCGCTCCCGTGACGAACATCTGGCGGCGCGCGCGGGTCAGCGCCACGTTCAGCTTGCGGTCTATAAGGATGCCGTTGTCCTCCGTCAGGTCGGGCAAAGACTTCAGCTGGTAGGGGCGGTTGACGCAGAACGAGTAGATGACGACGTCGCGCTCGCTCCCTTGGAAGCGCTCCACCGTGTCCACCGCCACCTCCTCCAGCGCGCCGATGCCCTGCCGGGCCAGCTCTTGCCTGATAAGGGCTATCTGGCAGCGGTAGGGCGCGATGATGCCCAAGGTGCGGGCGGGGTCGAAAGTCCCGCAGGCCGTGTACTGGAGGTAGACGGCGGCGGCGAGGCGGGCGGCGAGGCGGGCTTCGCAGTGGTTGGCCTTGGACGGCAGCAGCGGGGGCTCGGGCAGCGAGGGCAGGAAAGCCGTCCGCCGCGCCAGTATGCCGGCGAACTCGTTGCCTGCCAGGCAGGGGGCCAGCTCGAGCGTGTCCCGCTGGTGCGGCAAGCCCAGCGGCTGGAGCTTCCCCTCGTAGAAAGCGAGGCTGGGGAAGCGGGCCACGGCGGGGTTCATGCGCCCTTGCAGGCGCAGCATGTCGCGGCAGCGGGGCGAAGCCCGGCGGTAGAGCCGCTCGAAGAGGGAATCCTTCAGGTTGAGCAGCCCGATGGCGCGGAGGGCGGGGTCGCGCGCCTCCGACTGCGCGGCGGCTTGCAGCACCACGGCGGGCAGCTGCTTGTGGTCGCCTATCAGGACGAACTTCCCGATGGCGTTCTGCCCGCTGGCGCCTTTCAGGCAGAGCAGGCCCAGCAGCTGCGGCTCCAAGATCTGGGCGGCCTCGTCCACGAGGGCCACGTCGAACCGTTTCAGCCTGAACAGGTCCGCCTTGACGGAAAGGGCCGCCACCGTGCCTACGAAGATGCGGCAGCGGGCGACGCGCGCCTGCACGTCGCGGCGTTTGCGGCAGGAGGCGACGGCGTTCTCCAGCAGGTGGCCGCGGTAGGCGGCGTCGCACGGCAGCTCGCCGCCCACGCGGATAAAGTCCACCGCGGGCGTGATGGAAACCAGCATCTTGCAGATTTCATCGACAGCCCGGTTGGTGTACGACAACAGGAGCAGCTCCTTCCCCTCGGCGTGGAACGCCTCCACCATGCCGCGCAAGGCGCGCGAGGTCTTTCCCGTGCCGGGAGGGCCCGCGAGCAGGAAGTAGTCGCGGGCGGCGGCGGCCTTCAGGACGGCGCGGCGGAAATCGTCGCCGGCGGCGCGGTCGATGGCGGCGTCGTAGGAGGTGTCGAACCGGGGCTCGCGCTGTCCCAGCAGCAGGGCGCGCCGCTCGGGGTCGGCCTGGAGGAAAGCCGCCAGCCCTTGGTACATGCTGCGGAACGAGGTGTCCATCGAGTCATGTTCCGCGGCATAGCGGCTGCCGGCGGGCAGCGCGCCTGCGTTCCGCTGGGCGGAGCGCAGGCGGACGCGGAGGCTGCCCGCCCCGACGGACTCGATATTGCCTTTGAACGCCAGCTTGTTGGTAACATTGTCGGACTCGGCGTTGCGCTCGTAGAGCACGATGGCGTCGCCCGGCCTGAAGTTGGGCAGGGCATTGCCCGCGTCCTCCTCCTCGGCGGGGCGCGGGGGAATGGCCAGTTCCAGGCAAGGGCTATGAGCGTCGGCGGCATGGTTGCCCGTGATGCGCAGGCCGTCGAGTATCTCGCCTTGCTCCTTTTTCTCTTCCAAGGTTGACAGCCACAGGGAGGCGGCGCCCGCGCGGCCTTCGTAGTCCATGTCGCCGGACTTGGAAGTGTACAGCTCTTTGGTGATGAAGTTGTAAAGGGCGAGGAAGTAACTCCTCTCCAAAGGCGTGAGCCGGTGCATGCTGTCGTAGAGGGACTGTATGCGCGGGCGCAGGAAGCGGGCCCAAAGCGGGCCGGACAGCCCGCGCTCGTTCATGGCGTCGGGATGCAGGGCTTCCAGCCGGCGGGCGGTGAAGCCGGGGCTGTTGTGCAGCTGGATGGCGTATTCGTTGGCCACAATGCGGTTGCGCACGTCCAACGCCCGCCGCACCATGGCCCAGGAGGGGCGTGCCGGGTAGAGCAGGGGATAGCGCGTGTAGAGCAGGTATGCCTTCACCTTCCGGTGGTCCATTCCCATCGAGTATTGCAGCACTGCCTGGTAAAGCTGCATCTGCACGCGGTTATTCTCTTTCGGCTCTTTCTTGCCGGGGAAGCTGTATTCGTCGGCTTTGCCCGATTTCATCTCGATGAAGGCGGACATGTCGCGCTGCATATAGTCTAAGCGGCCTTGCAGGCCTAAAGGCTCGCAGATGTAGGAGGGCTCCAGCACGGCGTCCCGGCGGTCCAGCGCATAGCCGGCGGCGTTGAAGGTTTCCGTTACCGTTTGGCGCAGGTTGTCGAAGTGGCGTTTGCAGTCGGCAAAGAACTTCCGTTCCCGTTCCTCGTCCCGCAGTTCGGCGCAGGCGGCCAGCTCGAGGGGGTATTGCCGGAAGGCCTTTTCCATGCACGCTAAGTAGCCGGGCGCATCTTCGGCGTGGATCCATTCGTCCAAAAAGAGGTTGGCGATGTTGCCCAGCAGCAGGGGGGCGGTGTTCTCGGCAGGTTGCAGGCGGGCGAGCAGGTAGTTGGCGGGCGGATGGCCATACTCCCGGAAGCATTCGGCCAAGGAACTGATGTCTATCAGGTAGTCGGGTTCTAAGATGATGAGCCCCGGCGTCAGGATGCCGTCCTTGTCCACGGCCACGTCCAACAGGTTGAGCTGGGCATGTTCCCACAGTTCCCGGCAGGTGGCGGCAAACTCTTCGTTTACCTGCGGCACGTTGTAGCGCACGCGCAGCGGGGCATCGGCGACGCGGTCGGCGGGCTGCACATAGAGGTATTGCCCGTCGGCATGGAGGAAGACGGCGCGCATGCGGCGTATTTCGCGTTCGGCGGGGGGCGACACGATGCAAGCGGCATCGGCCTGCGGCAGCAGGCGGTAAAGGCCGGCGGGAATGTCCTCGCCCGTCAGCCGCCGGACAAAGAAAGCCAAGGCCTTGATGTCGCGCAGCAACTGTTCGCGGGTGGCGGCGCGGCGGCGGTTCAGCACGTCGTTGCCGGTGAGGCGGAAAGTGTGCAGGCGGTTTTCCTCGCGGCTGGACAGCCCCGTTTTGGCGGCCGCGTAGGCGATGCGCGCCGAAAGGTCGGTCATTTGCAGGCTGCTGCCGTCCGCCTGCGTGCGGCACAAGTGCTCCAGCAGTTCGCGCAGCCGGCGGTAGATGGCGGGGGAGGGGGGAGCGGCGCAGGCATCGCGCAGCAGGGCATAATATTCCCGGGCGTCACTGTCCATCGGTTTCCTCCTCCGTTTCCTTTTTATCTTTTACCATCCATATGCTTAACTGGTAAAGCAGGTAGAGCGGGACGGCCACTACCGCCAGGGTAAAGGGGTCGCCCGTGGGCGTGATGACGGCGGCGGCAACCACGATGGCCACGATGGCGTGGCGGCGGTACTTGCGCAGGAAGCTCTTGTGCACGATGCCCATGAGCGACAGCAGCCACGTCACCAGCGGCAATTCGAAAGCCAGCCCCATGCAGAGCACCAGCATCATGAAGTTGTTGAGGTAGGAGTTGAGCGAGATCCGGTTTTCGATGTCCGCGCTCAGCTGGTAGGTGGAGAGGAAGCGCAGCGCCAGCGGATAGACCATGAAGTAGCCCGCAAGCACGCCGGCGAAGAACATCACCGCGCCCAGCGCCAGCGCTTTTTTCACACCGCGCCGCTCGTTGCGGTAGAGGGCCGGGCTGACGAACCGCCACGCCTCGTACAGCAGGTAGGGGACGGCCGTCACCACCGACATCCAGAACGCCGTGCTTATGTGGTAGAAAAACGGCGCGGCCAGGTTGATGTTTATCAGTTTGATGCCGAACTCGCCGCTGAAGAAGCCGCCCTCCACGTGCAGCCACGCGCCGATGCGCCGCAGCAGCTCGTAGAAGCAGAAATCGTTGCGGCAGGGGGCGAGGATGACGCTGTCGAACAAGCGGGGCATGGCGATGAAGTAACCTGCGGCCAGCACCGTCCACACGCCGATGACGCGGAACAGCGCCCGCCTCAGCACCTCCAAGTGATCCCAGAAGGTCAGTTCGTTTCCAGCCATCTTCCACGGGGGGTTGCGGGCATCAGGCTTTCCCGTCCTTTGGGGAGGCGGGGCTTTTGCCTCCGCCGTTGTCGTCCAAGTCTTCCTTGGCCTTGTTGATTTCTTCCTTGGCCTCGTTCACGCCCTCTTTGAAGCTCCTCACGCCCTTGCCAAGCCCTTTCATCAGCTCGGGGATTTTTTTCCCGCCGAAAAGCAGGAGGATGACCAGCGCAATGATAATCCATTCGGAGCCGTTGGGCAGAAAGAGTAATAAGTTCGTCCTCATCGTCAATAGGTATATATGTGTGTATAAGAATAATGCCTTTTGGAAGCGCGGCGCTTGTGGCTGCAAATATAAGGAAAGCTGCGGGCAAAGCAACCAAAAAAACTTGTTTTTTTATTCCTGCCCTTTGGAACGGCCGGGTTGGCAGAAGCGGCTTTCCCTCCCGGCGGATGCCCGTA
>CAYSIQ010000065.1:0-12904 GCA_964431195.1 uncultured Bacteroides sp. | reverse complement strand
AGCCGCGTTTTTTTCTTTGCCTATTCCTTTGCCGTCGGCGATACTTTTCCTAACTTTGTCCGTCGCTTTGGCGCAAGGCCCTTTGGATGCCGATCAGACAAGCCGGAATACATAAACCAATTTAATATACAAGACCTTATGAAATTCATCGTTTCAAGCGCCGCGCTCTTCAGCCGCGTGCAGGCTGTCAGCCGCGTGATAAATGCAAAGAATGCATTGCCTATTCTGGATTGTTTCCTGTTTGAACTGCAAGACGGGACGTTGTCAATCACAGCCTCGGATAGCGAGACGACCCTGGTGACTTCCGTGGAGGTAAACGAAAGCGACGCGGACGGCCGCGTCGCCATCACAGCCCGCACCCTGCTGGATGCCTTGAAGGAAATCCCCGAGCAGCCGCTGGCCTTTGACATCAACCTTGGCACGCTGGAGATCACGGTGCTCTACCAGAACGGCAAATACAACATGATGGGGCAGAATGCCGACGAATACCCCAATACGGGCACGCTGGGCGGGGACGCCGTGCGGGTGGACATGCCTGCCCAGACGCTGCTTGCAGGCATCAACAGCGCGGTGTTTGCCACGGCCGACGACGAGCTGCGCCCGGTGATGAACGGCATCTATTTTGACATCACCATCGATGACATTACGCTGGTGGCTTCGGACGGCCACAAGCTAGTCCGTTTCAAAACCACGGCGGCCAAAGGCAACGAGTGCGCCGCCTTTATCCTGCCCAAAAAGCCGTCGTCACTGTTGAAGAACCTCTTGCCGAAAGAACAGGGGAATGTGCGCATCGAATTTGACGAACGCAATGCCGCCTTTACGCTGGAAAACTATCGGATGGCTTGCCGCCTGATAGAAGGCCGTTACCCCAACTACAATTCGGTGATCCCCAGGAACAATCCTTATAAGGTGACCGTGGACCGCCTGATGCTGTTGGGCGCTTTGCGCCGTGTCTCTATCTTCTCCTCGCAAGCCAGCAGCCTTATCAAGTTGCGCCTGGCCGGCAACGAGCTGAACATTTCCGCGCAGGATATCGACTTTTCCACGTCGGCCGAAGAAACGCTTGCCTGCCAATACTCGGGCGCGCCGATGAACATCGGTTTTAAGGCGACTTTCCTGATTGACATCTTGAACAACATCGCGTCGGAAGATACCGTGATTGAACTGGCCGATCCCTCGCGTGCAGGCGTAATCCTGCCTGCCGAGCAGGAAGAAGGCAAGAATGTGCTGATGCTGCTGATGCCGATGGTGCTGAATGACTAAACAGCCCCTGAGCGGTTTTGCTTATATACATTGTGAAATCCCCATGGGCTAGAAAAACTCGCCGGGGAGAACGGACAAATCAAGCTGAAGTCGCTTTTGTGCCTCTATGGGCGTAACGTTGCGGCAGGCCGGGCAGGCTTCCGATGTGGCGTCTGCCCGTCCCGAGCCGTCACGGGCTCTTTGAATGAATTGTGAAAATGCCAAAGGTTACGGCCATACCCGAACAATAGCCGCGCTCGTGTTCCCGTGTTAATCTTTCTTTTGTTCGGAATCCCGGTTTATATTGGTTTTAGTATAAATTTGTCTTGCAATATGTGTGGGACGCTTAATATTCACGTATGAAACTTAACTTGAAAAATCCCATTGTCTTTTTTGATCTGGAGACAACCGGGACGAACGTCAATGTCGACCGGATCGTAGAGATTTGCTACATCAAGGTATGGCCCAATGGCAAAGAAGAGTCTAAGGCTATGCGCATTAATCCGGGCATTCCCATTCCGGCGGAGGCTTCGGCCGTGCATGGCATTCATGATGCTGATGTGGCAGATTGTCCCACGTTTAAGGAAGTGGCCCGCAGCATTGCCAACGACATCGAAGGCTGTGATTTGGCCGGCTTCAATTCCAACCGTTTCGATATACCGGTATTGGCGGAAGAATTCTTGCGGGCCGGGGTGGATATTGACCTCGGGCGGCGGAAATTTGTGGACGTGCAGGTGATTTTCCACAAGATGGAGCAGCGCACCCTTTCGGCTGCCTATAAATTTTATTGCGGGAAGAGTTTGGAAGACGCGCATTCCGCAGTGGGCGACACGCGTGCTACTTATGA
This sequence comes from uncultured Bacteroides sp., assembly GCA_964431195.1. Classification (GTDB taxonomy): domain Bacteria; phylum Bacteroidota; class Bacteroidia; order Bacteroidales; family Bacteroidaceae; genus Bacteroides. Next base: position 10,815 of record CAYSIQ010000065.1, on the reverse strand, counting down.
AGTGTTGATGGCGCAGTTGGACCGTTATCCCGAGTTGCAGAATGATGTGGCTTTCTTGGCCGGCTTCTCCAGTTTTTCAAAGAATGTGGACTTTGCTGGAAGAATAGTGTATGATGACAAAGGCGTAGAAACCTTCAACTTCGGCAAGTATAAAGGGCAGCCGGTGGCTGATGTGCTGAAGCGCGACCCAGGCTATTACAGCTGGATACTGAACGGCGACTTTACGTTGAACACCAAGGCTATGCTGACCAAGATACGTCTGCGTGAAATGCCTAATGTAAAACATGGATAATCCATATGGCGAATACCCTGAAAGGAAAGAAAATAGTGCTGGGAATCACGGGAAGTATCGCTGCCTACAAGGCGTGCTATCTAATTCGTGGCCTGATTAAGAAAGGAGCGGAGGTGCAGGTCGTGGTTACTCCGGCGGGAAAGGAATTTATATCCCTCATCACGTTGTCGGCGCTGACTTCAAAGCCCGTTGCCTGTGAGTTCTTCTCCAGACGAGACGGGACATGGAACAGCCACATAGACTTAGGACTGTGGGCAGATGCCATGCTGATAGCCCCCGCTACGGCTTCAACCATCGGTAAAATGGCGAATGGAGTGGCCGATAATATGCTTGTTACGACTTATTTGTCCATGAAAGCTCCTGTGTTTGTAGCGCCGGCCATGGACTTGGATATGTATGCTCATCCTTCTACACAGAAGAATTTGGAGACGCTCCGCACGTATGGGAATTATATTATCGAGCCAGGGACGGGCGAATTAGCCAGTCATTTGGTAGGGAAAGGACGGATGGAAGAGCCGGAGATTATTATCCGTCATGTAGAAACTTACTTTGCGGGGAAAGAGGGTGACCTGTGCGGAAAGACCATCCTGATTACAGTGGGACCCACTTACGAACGAATTGACCCGGTGCGTTTCATCGGTAATTATTCGTCCGGCAAAATGGGCTTTGCCCTTGCTGATGAATGTACCTCGCGGGGAGCAAGGGTGATTCTGCTGGCCGGGCCGGTGCAACGTGAAACTTATTTCCCGGTATATCAACGGCACGATGTGGAGTCGGCAGCTGAAATGTATGAGGCGGCTTTGGCCTATTTCCCGCAGGCGGATGCGGCGATCATGACGGCTGCCGTAGCAGATTATACACCGGCATCGGTATCCGCCCATAAGTTGAAGCGGGAGGCCATGCAGGATTTTATGTTGAACTTGCGACTTACGCAGGACATTGCCGTTGCGTTGGGAAGGCTGAAAGCAAGCAATTATCCTGAGAAGGTGTTGGTGGGGTTTGCGCTGGAGACCGATGATGAACGACAAAATGCAGCTGGCAAGTTGAAGCGGAAAAACTTGAACTTTATAGTCCTAAATTCATTGAATGATCCAGGAGCCGGTTTCAAGTGTGATACCAATAAAGTTTCAATCATCGATGGCTGCGGCGTGACCGATTATCCGTTGAAGCCTAAAGCTGAAGTGGCTGCTGACATTGTAGACCGGTTAGTAGAAGAATTTGCCGGCAGATAATGTTATATTATAATAGGTACAGGAAATCATGTTGCGTTCGCTTTATATTCAGAATTATGCTTTGATAGAGAAGTTGGACATTACGTTTGACAGCGGCTTTTCTGTCATTACCGGTGAGACGGGAGCGGGGAAATCCATTATATTGGGTGCCATCGGACTATTGCTGGGACAACGTGCAGATATTCGCTCTATTCGGCGGGGAGCGACGAAGTGCATCATCGAAGCCCGTTTTGAAATAGCTGCCTATAACATGCAATCTTTCTTCAGGGAGAAAGAGTTGGAGTATGAAGACGAATGTATCCTGCGCCGCGAAGTCTATGCATCCGGTAAAAGCAGAGGCTTTATCAATGATACTCCAGCCTCATTGGCACAGATGAAGGAATTAGGCGAAATGCTGATAGACGTGCACTCGCAACATCAGAACCTTTTGCTGAACAAAGAAGGCTTTCAACTGGATGTATTGGATCTTTTGGCGCATAATGATGAGGCGTTGGCAACCTACCGCCGGTGCTATCGGGAGTGGAAGAAAACTTGCAGGGATTTGGAAGAACTGATGGAACAGGCAGAACGGAACCGTGCCGATGAGGATTACATCCGTTTCCAGCTTGCACAGTTGGAGGAAGCCCGGCTTACTCCCGGCGAGCAGGAAACTTTGGAGCAAGAATCTGAGATACTGAGCCATGCGGAGGAAATCAAGGGAGGATTGTTCCGTATATCGCAAATACTTTCTTCCGATGAAGGCAGCCTGCTTACCGGTTTGAAAGAATGCCAAAACGCTATGCAGGCTTTGCAAAAGATTTATCCTGCAACGGCCGAGTTGGCCGAACGCTTAGAGAGCGCCTACATAGAGTTGAAAGACATTGCCTGTGAAGTGGAAGCAAAGGAAGAGAAAGTGGAATTCAATCCAACGCGGTTAGACGAAGTGAACCAACGCTTGAACTTGATTTATACTTTAGAGCAAAAACACCACGCCGATTCGGCGGATGATTTGCTGGCATTGGCTGCGGATTATGCGGCTAAATTGGCGGGCATCACTTCGTCTGACGACCGTATCAATGAGTTGAATGAGCATTGCAGGGATCTGCGCACCCGCGTAGATGAACAGGCGGCCTTGTTGACGCAGGCACGCACGGCGGCCGCACGGCAGATGGAGCAGGAAATGGCTGTACGTCTTATACCTCTGGGGATGCCCAATGTGCGTTTTGTGGTAGAGACGGGCTTGCGCAAAGAGCCGGGCGAACAAGGAATGGACACAGTGAATTTCTTGTTTTCGGCTAATAAGAACGGCACGTTGCAGGCCATTTCATCGGTGGCTTCGGGCGGGGAAATTGCCCGCGTCATGCTTTCCATCAAAGCGCTGATTGCCGGAGTGGTAAAGTTGCCAACCATCGTGTTCGATGAGATAGACACGGGCGTTTCCGGTGAGATTGCCGACCGTATGGCTGACATTATGCAGGAGATGGGCGACAACAACCGGCAGGTAATCAGCATTACACATTTGCCTCAGATCGCTTCGCGCGGTCGGGCGCACTACAAAGTATATAAGCAAGACAACGAAAATGAAACCAACAGCCATATCCGCCGCCTTACAAACGAGGAGCGTGTGGAGGAACTGGCATACATGTTGAGTGGCGCCACCTTGACAGAAGCAGCCCTGAACAATGCCAAAGCTTTGTTGAACCGATAGCACCGGCGGAATGGGGCAGCTGTCCCTTTCCGCGTAGATGGCGGCTGGATGGGTAAAGAGTAGATATATCGCTTTTATTCGGAAGAACATGAATAATAACGAAATGATTTTTGGCATCCGGGCGGTGATAGAGGCGTTACAGTCCGGGAAAAGCATTGATAAAATATTGGTCAAGAAAGACATACAGAGCAACCTGTCGAAAGAGTTGTTTGCGGCATTGAAAGGGCGGCAGATTCCTGTCCAGCGGGTGCCGGTAGAGCGTATCAATGCTATTACACGCAAGAATCATCAGGGGGTGGTGGCCTTCGTTTCTGCCATAGGCTATCAGCGGGCGGAAGATATAGTGCCTTTCCTCTTTGAGCAGGGGAAGAATCCTTTATTTGTCATGCTTGATGGCATTACCGATGTGCGTAACTTCGGAGCCATTGCCCGGACGTGTGAGTGCGCGGGCGTAGATGCCTTGATTATCCCCTCGAAAAACAGTGTGACAGTCAGTGCCGATGCGGTAAAGACTTCGGCAGGAGCTTTGCTCAAGTTGCCGGTGTGTCGGGAGAACAATTTGAAAGATACACTGCAATACCTGAAAGACAGCGGGTTTCACATCGTGGCGGCCACTGAAAATGGCGATTATGGCTATACGCAGGGCAATTATACGGGTTCCCTGTGCATTATCATGGGTGCTGAATGCCGGGGAGTTTCCTACGACAACCTGGCACTGTGCGACGAATGGGTGAAGATTCCCATGTTTGGCACGATTGAGTCGCTGAATGTTTCGGTGGCAGCCGGCATTCTGGTGTACGAGGCCGTCCGGCAACGATATAAAGAACAATGAAAAACGAGAGTTGACATGAAGAAGACATTTTCTATTTTGCTGCTTCTTTGCTGTATGGCACAGGGAAGCATGGCACAAGAGCCCAAATGGGTAGAGAAAGCCGCAAGGGCCGTATTCTCAATCGTAACCTACAACGAGGATGGCAAGATACTGAAGACGGGCAATGGCTTTTTTGTTTCGGAAGACGGCGTTGCCTTGTCTGATTATACATTGTTTGAAGGAGCCATGCGTGCTGTAATACTTGATTATGAGGGGAAACAGATGCCCGTGGAAAGCATTCTGGGAGCCGATGATATGTATGACATCATTAAGTTCCGGGTAGGCATCACCGGGAAGGATGTGCCGGCATTGCCGTTGGTGACCGTCGCGCCCGGCACGGGGGAGACGGTTTATCTTTTGCCTTATTCCACCCAGAAAGACCGCTCCTGCGCCACAGGCAGCGTAAAGAGTGTGGACAATGCAGGTTCCGACAACAATTATTATACACTGAATATGCGCTTGAAAGACAAGATGGCAAGCTGTCCCGTGATGAACAGCGAAGGGCAAGTGTTCGGCTTGTCGCAAATGGCATCCGGGCAGGACACGGCATCCATCTGCTATGCGGCTGATGCGCGCCATGCCATGTCGCTGGACATTTCGGCTTTGTCATACAACGACATGTCGTTGCGCAACATCGGCATCAAGAAAGCCTTGCCGTCCACTGAAGAGCAGGCATTGGTATTCCTCTACATGGCCGCCTCGCAGATGGTGCCCGAACGTTATGCCGGTGTGCTGGACGATTTCATTGCCCAATATCCCCAAAGTGCCGACGGCTACCTGCGCCGCGCTACCAACCGCCTGCCGACAGCCAAGGATGAGGCCTCGATGGCGCAAGTCAAGTCAGACCTTGACATGGCATTGCAATTGGCCGTGAAGAAAGACGATGTATATTACAACCGTGCCAAACTTATTTACAGCTATCTGTTGCAAAATCCAAAGCCGGCATATAACAACTGGAGCTTTGACGTGGCGTTGGCGGAAATACAAGAAGCCGTCCGCATCAACCCGCTGCCCGTGTATGTGCAGATGGAGGGGGATGTCCAGATTGCCCGTCAGGACTATCCGGCCGCTTTGGCCTGCTATGAACAGGTCAACCGTTCCGACCTTAGCTCGGCAGCCACGCTCTATACAACAGGCAAGATTAAGGAATGGATGAATGCCCCGAAAGAAGAAGTGGTGGCCATGATGGACAGTTGCGTGGCCTTGTTCACCCCGCCTTATACGCAAGAGGCGGCTCCTTACCTGTTGGCGCGTGCCGAAAGCTTGGTGAATGCCGGCCGTCCGCGCGATGCCGTCCGCGATTACGACGAGTATTTTACGACGATGAAGGGCAACGTGAACGATGCTTTCTATTACTATCGCGAGCAGGCCGCTCTTCAGGGGAAGCTATACCAGCGGGCATTGGACGATTTGGCCAAGGCCATTGAACTGAATCCCGAGAATCTCCTCTACAAGGCGGAGCTTGCTGTGGTCAATGTCCGTGTGGGACGTGCGGAAGAAGCCGTCAAGGTGTTGCAGGAAGCCATCGCGCAAGAGCCCGGTTACGCCGAGGCCTATCGCCTGATGGGGCTGGCGCAGTTGCAGTTGAAACGAAAGGATGCTGCTTGTGAAAGTTTTGCAAAGGCGAAGGAGCTGGGAGACCCTCATGTGGATGCCTTGATCGAAAAGCACTGCAAGTAAATGGCGGGCAGGCAGCAGCCTCGCGGCATAATTAAAAAGGCGTCGTTTTCACAACGACGCCTTTTTACATAAACTTCTCTAAAAACTAAAGTTAAGCCGCTTTTTCAAGTGCGTTAGAAAAAGACTTCTATTTGTTGTAAACGGCAAACAGTGCAAAATACTGCATTGTCCGTTCCTTTTTTTGTTTTTCTGGTTTAACGAAGATGCGGGTGAGGGGAGAGGCTATTGGAAACCAACCTGTTGCTTCATGCATGCATGGAGCATGCCCCGCGCACGTATGGAGCGCGGGCCGTGCAGGTACGGGGCGCGGGTCGTGCAAGCATGGGGCAAACGGCATGTTGCTGTTGCCGGACGGCTTTGGCGGTTCCTTCTTTTGCAGAGAAAAAGCAAGGCGAAAGGCCGGGTTATTAGGAATAAATACATACCTTTGCCTATGGTAAAAGTTTGTGGGATATGAAAAAACGGATCGCATTGCTATTGGCAGGCCTTTGCTTTTGTACATCGATGCTTTTGGCGCAGGATGTCCTGGCGGGAGTGGTTGCCGCTTTCAAGAAAGGCAGCTCGCAGGAACTGGGTAAATACATGGACGAAAAAGTGGAAATGGTGATCCCGAACCGTACCGTCAAGGCCGACAGGCCGGTGGCGGCAAGCGAAATGGAGCGTTTCTTCTCGGCCAACAAGGTAAACGGTTTTGACGTAAACCACCAAGGGAAGCGGGATGAATCAGGCTTCATCGTGGGTACTCTGGCCACTGCAAACGGCATTTTCCGTGTGAACTGTTTCTTCCGCAAAGTCCAAAACAAATATTACATACATCAGATAAGAATTGATAAGAAAGATGACTAAAGAGGAACTGATAGGCGGGCTGATAGATTTGGCCTTTGCCGAAGACATCGGCGACGGAGACCATACCACTCTTTCTTGCATTCCCGAAACGGCGACGGGAAAATCGAAGCTGTTGATTAAAGAGCCCGGCATCCTGGCGGGCATCGAGGTAGCCAAAGAGGTTTTCAGGCGTTTTGACGCGGCATTGGAGGTGGACGTGCTTATGGGAGACGGCTCCGAGGTGAAACCGGGGGACGTGCCAATGGTCGTGAAAGGCAAAGTACGCTCGCTTTTGCAGACCGAACGCCTGATGCTGAACATCGTGCAGCGCATGAGCGGCATCGCCACCATGACGTGCCGCTATGCCGAACGGCTGAAAGGCACGCGCACCCGTGTGCTGGATACCCGTAAAACCACGCCCGGCATGCGCATGTTGGAGAAAATGGCCGTGAAGATTGGCGGGGGGGTCAACCACCGCATCGGCCTGTTCGACATGATCCTGCTGAAAGACAATCACGTGGACTTTGCAGGGGGTATCGGCAAGGCCATTGCTCGCGCAAGGGAGTATTGTAAGGAGAAAGGCAAGGACTTGAAGATAGAAATAGAAGTGCGAAACCTTGACGAACTTCAGCAGGTGCTGGACATCGGCGGCGTAGACCGCATCATGTTCGACAACTTTACGCCCGAACTTACCCGGAAAGCGGTGGAGATGGTGGGCGGGCGCTATGAAACGGAATCGTCCGGCGGAATCACCTTTGACACGTTGCGCGACTATGCGGAATGCGGTGTGGACTTCATTTCGGCCGGCGCGTTGACCCATTCGGTGAAGGGATTGGACATGAGTTTCAAGGCTTGTTGACGAGGGGAAAACATCATAACCGGGAGAGGAGAAAGTCTGGGGCGCAGACGGCCGCAGGCTCTCTTCTTTTTTGTAGATATAGCCATGCCAGAGATGTTTAACTTCTTTTAACGGGTTTGGCGGCAGTGTTTCACGTGTTGTTCCGTCTAAATGGCAAAACAATGTGCAGAAGAGGCGTCCATGTATAAATAGGTTGGCAGAATTGAAAGAGGGTTTTGTCCGGTTACTCCATAAAACAACGCATGGGTTTTGAAAACAGAGATTGAATTGGTAGAGGGATGCCGGGCTGGAAATTCCGGTGCTCAAGAGGAACTTTACACCCTTTATGCCAGGCAAATGTTGGCGGTCTGTTACCGCTACACGGGCGATTGGGACGCTGCACATGACGTGTTGCATGACGGCTTTATAAAAATCTTCACCCGCTTCAACTATCGGGGCGAATGTTCGCTGGCCACATGGATGACGCGCGTGATGATGACGCAGTCCATCGACTACCTCCGCAGGCAGCAACGCTTCGGCGAGTTGATGGCGGACGAAGATCAATTGCCTGAAACGCCCGACGAGGAGGCATTGGCCGAGGCCGGGGAACAACTCTCTGAAGAAGTGCTGATGGGCTTTGTGGCAGATTTGCCGGACGGATACCGCACGGTGTTTAACTTATATGTGTTTGAAGATAAGTCGCACAAGGAGATTGCCGAACTGCTTCACATTAAGGAGCATTCGTCCATGTCGCAATTGCATCGGGCAAAAACATTGTTGGCTAAAAAGATTAAAGAATATATAGGACATGATCGATGAAAGTAAACTGAACGATTTGTTCCGCAAACGCCTGGGCCGTGCCGCTATGGATGTGCGCGACGGTTTTTGGGAAGAAATCCGACGCGATTTGCCTCCGGCCGTCCCTGCTAGAAAACCGCTGTGGACTCCATTTGCCGGGCGGCTGGCTGCCGCGGCGGCCGTGGCGTTGCTGCTGGGAGCGGCTTCAATGCTTTTCTGGCACTTTTCGCCTCGGGAGAAGCCGGAAGTTTCCTTTGCGCGGTTGCCCGTGCAGGAACCGGGTGAGAAGATACGAGACAGCGGGATGGAAGAAGAAACCTTTCCCCTGCCTGCGGACGGGCGCGTACCGATAAAGGCACAGGCCTCTCCGCATGCACAGGTTGCGGATGCGCAAGGCAATTCTGCGTCCATCCATTTTTCCATCACCGTCAGGCAACGGATGTATGCGCCGCAATTTGCGGGCGGGCAGCGCAAGGCGTTCATGCCGGGCAGTGATGGCTTTCGTGCCGTGCCGGCAAACGATGAAGCCAAAGCGGGGACAGGCGACCCGTTCCCCGGAGAAAATGCGGCTGAGCCCTGCGATGAAGGAACGGGGGGAGGCCGCAAGAAATGGGCATGGCGGTGGGGCATAGGCACTGCATTGCCGAAAGGCATCTGTAAGATGCCGCTGACGTGGCAGGCGATGGCAGAATATCAGTTTAACAAAACGCTGGCACTGGAGTCGGGGCTCCAATATCGTTATCAGCCGGTGAAAGGCAGGGGCGATTTGCATACATTGGCCGTTCCGGTGAAACTGAATGTAATGTTGGCAAAGCGGGATCGTCTCGCGCTGTATGCCACGGCGGGAGGAGCGGTGGAAATGAACTCTCATTTCAGCGATGCCCCGTTTCGCCTGTCCGCATTGGCAGGGGTCGGAGTCCGCTATAAGTTGGGCGGGCAGTTTGCATTGTTTGCCGAGCCTGTTGTGTGGCATCGTTTCGCGACAAATTCGGAGGATAACCCCGGCTTGCGGGAAGAGCGTCCCACCAATCTGAACCTGATATGCGGTATGTGCATAACCTATTAATCCTTTACCACAGCAAACACAATAAATACAATAAATGCGATATGGCTATGGAAACGCTGATTCATAAAATATATGCTTGCGGGCGGATGCTGGCATTCGTGCTGGCAGTTACATCGTTTGCCTCTTGCGGCGAAGAAATGTTAGATTTTGACAACCCGGATGTGGAGATTTTTGTCAGGCAGCTCAAGGAAGGCAAGCTGGGCATCCGGCCTGAGGATGCCAATGGCCTCATGCCGAAGTTTGAGATGGAAGATATAGAAGATTTGTTGGAATATGCCGATGACATGTCTGCCGTCCCGGCTTTTCCGTTGGCTCCGGTGTCTTATTCGGCGGGAGGCAAGTTGCGCTTGGGCGAATGCATCCTTTGGACTATTGAGACCATCCGTTTAGGGCATATCGCTTCAATGGGTTGTAAGATGGTGCATGTGGATGCAGAAGACTATGAAGGCATTTATTTCCTCAGCGATGAAGAAGTGAGGGATGCCGTCCAGTTTTATCATCGTTGGTGGAAAAACAGGGAACATCCCCAAAGCATGCAGGCCATCGGCCCTTGCTATGATGAGCCCCTCTGCGGAAGCGGATACATGTGGTGGTAATCTTTTTCAGGAAATGCTTTCGTATGGCACAGTTTCTGTCCATAATACTGTGGTTGCTATGGATGGCAGGAGTGGAAAGTTATGCTCAAAGCCAGGCTCTCCAAGATTCTGTTTGCCTGGAACAAAAGCGGGAAAGAGAGAAGCCTGAACCGAATTTGATGAGCTTGAAAGAGTACCGGGGATTATCCCCGCTTGATGATCGACAACAACTGCCGGGCGAGAAGGCATGGTTGAAGTATGATACTCGTATAGAAATGAAACGGGAGCAGCGTGCAGTTTTCACCTTGACACCTTATACGCCTGCCATGAGCTATGATTGGGATCCTGTTTACTTAAAGAAAATCAAGATAGGCAAGGACACGTGGAGAGAACCTTGCCTGCAACTGGGAACAGAGGGGATCCTGCGGCCTGCTTTGGGAGGGGGCGGCATTGGAGGATTGGATTTGATGAGGCTTTTTGAGCGCGACTTTTGGGATTTCAAGGGAAGGAAGCTCCGGGCACGAACCATGAAGATATTGCGGCTTTATTGAGTTTCATTGGCAATCTTTCTTATTCATCGGGGTCTTGAAAAATTAAAGGCGTTATCAAGGCAATGAAGAAAATCATTATACCTATTGTATTTATACAGTGCTCTCGTAAGGTGCATATAAGATTGTGGGGACACATGTAAAATAAGGGAAACTGTTTCATTGGATGGTGATTTGTACCCAAAATTAGGCTCCAAAATATGAGTTCTATGATAAAACAAAGTCCCTCATTTATCAATGTAACGTTAAAAGTTTGATTAACATATCCGTTGATTCATGCGCACATGCTGCTAAAAAACGAGGGCAGTCGGATTTTAGTGTGGATATCCATATATTTTTGCTATTCCGAAGAGGAAAGGCTTTCTTTCTGTTGCTCCATGTATGTTTGCCCTAAAGGAATGCC
>CAYSIQ010000064.1:0-12995 GCA_964431195.1 uncultured Bacteroides sp. | reverse complement strand
GTGAAACCAGCCACACCAGCAAATAGGAGTTCGTCTTGTTTTTTAGCTACAATAGCATAGGGTGTTGCATAACAGCATTATAGAGTTCAAAGCAATCTCATAAAGATTATCCAGGTTTATTAATCCATATACAGGCCGGAGGCCAATGGGGAAACCGGACTTCTCCACGCTGGTGAAAGGGGGGCTTCAATTTAATTTCGTAATATTGCACTTGACGGTCGGATTTGTCCCATTGACATTTCCCTAAAAGATTTTGCTCGCGACTTTATTTCCCTTATTTTTGCACATTTATCAAAAGAAACAAAATTATTTGCTGTTGGGCGTTACATTGTGAAAAAGAAAGCGTACCTTTGGCGCATCTTGGTTTGTAAATAGCCAAGTATGATTAAGAAAGCGTTTTCTGCTTTATCCGATAAAACAAAGTCTGGAAAATTTTGTGCAAGAGGGTAGAGACAATGTGACGCTCATTCTGCGTGTATTTTTGTGCAAGGTTGGCTTTGCGCCCCTTTGCCGCATATATGCAGCAGCGTGGGAATTTTGTTTCTCGGCTCATCCTTGCAAGGCTTTCCAGACACCCGTTTTATGATGAGCAGGACAAGTCCCACGTTTTCTTGTGTCTGTATGTATAAAAAAAGGAAAGCTCAGTTGGGGGACTTGCAGGCAAAAAACAAAAAATCTTCGTTATGGGAAATCTTTCGTTCACTGCCTTGCGGCAAACGGCCGCAAGGCATAGCTACCAGATTTTGTTGCTTTTGTTCTTCGCGTGGATGTGCATAGGCATTTTCCCTCTCCATTGTTATGAAGCGGACAGCATGCATACCATTGCCGGTTGTTCGGTACTCTGCAACCAGGGCTTCACCGTTCCTCCTGCTTTTTCCTACATGTATGACATGCAACCCCTTATTTACTATGTGGTGGCCGGCGCGTGCCATGCCTTGCCTTTCCTGTCCTGCGAGGAAATTTTCTGCTTGTTGACAGGCATCGCGGCCGCGCTATCCATTGTTGCTTGCATCCGTTTTATCCATTGCCTGACCGGCATCCGGCGCGAATGGATATTGTTTGCCATGTTCCTTTTGCCCGAATCGGTTGCCATCGGCATGTATCCCAATACGGCCATATTCGCCATGCTGTTTTTTGTCCTGGCATTGAACTGTTTGCTGCGGAAGCAGCTGAAACAGGCCATTGCGTGGATGTGCCTTGCGCCATTGTTCCGCATTGACATATTGATGGTTTATCCGGTCATATTGTTCGTTTTCCTGTGGCAGAAAGACTCTTTCCTTGTCGCTTTGAAGAAGTCCGCGTTGAGCGCAATCGCCATAGTAGCCGTGGTTGCTCTATGCTACTGGCTATTACAAGCCAACCCTTTATCTCATACCTTGCAAGGATATGAAGAGTGGAACGGAAGAATCGCTATAAGACAAAATCTCTATGCCATTCTCAGTTTTTATACGGCTTTGGGCTTCCCGCTGTTCTTGGGAGGGCTTTACCGGATCTTGAAGGGGAAAAATTACCGGTTGCTGATGCTAGCATTGGCGCCTGTTGCGCTGGTTCACGTCATATATGGCCGGATGGGATGCGCCACCAAGCATTACCTCTACATGCTTCCTTTCGTGGCTCTTGCCATGACCGTCTTTCTTGTTTACTTGAGCAACCGGTTAAAAGCCAAAAGAACCATGAAATATGCAGCGGCGGGAGCGTTGGCTATCTTTTTGTTTGTTTCATTGCGAATATCGCCACCGAGTCATCCGTGGCGGAATCAGGGTGAAGCACAAATCGGCCCACGCCTGACTTTATGGCAGGAAAGCCGTTCTCCTTTGAGATTTTCCGTGGGTATTGGTGCCGGGTTCCATTTACACACAGCAGATGAATACATGCTGGCCAGCGGCAATTTCTTCTACCCGTTCCATATCCATTTGATGAAGAAGCGCAGGGCTGAAGCACGTGCAAGGGCTTATGAATATTTGGCATCCTTGCAAAGATGCGTCCTTCTAGGAATAAATTATGAGAGTAGGCTTTGTTTGCCTTTGGCTTACTTGGCAGAGGGGTACTCGTTTGAAGAGATAAAAGACGATGATTTAGGCAACAAAATTATCCTTCAAAGCCCTGATGGCAAAAAGGAGATTGTGTTAAAACCAAAAGAAATATACCTAGGCATCAAGGACGGGGCTGACCGCTTGAAAATTATGAGGGAATATATTCAGAGCCAATCGATGGCGGATGCTCCTTGCTACATATTTTCTTCTACTGATAGGCTGATTTATTATTACGACCAATTTTGTGAAGAGGGGTTGGTAGAGAAAATATCCGACGGGCTCTATTTGGTTCATCCACAGAAGGGAGCAGCATGAAAAGCATCATCCTATTGTTACGTCCCCACCAGTGGCTGAAGAACCTCTTCATCTTCCTGCCCCTGTTTTTCGACCGCCACGCGCTGGAGCTGCAATACATCATGCCGGCCATTGCCGCTTTCTTTGCCTATTGCTTCACAGCCAGTTCCATCTATTGCTTCAACGACATATTCGACCGTGATGCCGACCGCCTGCACCCTAAGAAATGCAGGCGTCCCATCGCCAGCGGCGCCATTTCCGTAAGAGGGGGCTATGCGCTTATGCTGCTCATGCTGGGCATGGGATTGGCCGCGGCCCGGCTGCTCCCTTCCGCCATCCGCTTGGAAGCGTCGGGCATACTGCTTTTCTATTATGTGATGAACATAGCCTATTGCGCACGCTTGAAACAAATCGCGCTGATAGATGTGTTCATCATTGCCACGGGCTTCGTCCTGCGCATCTTGATTGGCGGCATCGCCACGGGCATTTGCCTGTCGCACTGGATCGTGCTGATGACTTTCCTGCTGGCTCTTTTCCTGGCATTCGCCAAACGAAGGGACGATGTTGTCATCTACGAAGGCACGGGAGCCAAACCCCGCGCCAACGTAAACCGCTATAACCTGGCATTCATGAACCAGGCCATATCCATTGTGGCATCCATCACGATGGTATGCTACATCATGTACACCGTAAGTGAAGATGTCATACGGCGCATGGAGAGCCCGCTGCTATACACCACTTCCGTGTTTGTGCTGGCCGGCATCATGCGTTACCTGCAATTGACCATTGTCGATGCCAAAAGCGGCAGCCCTACCCGCGTGCTGATGAAAGACCGCTTTGTGCAATGCTGCATTCTGGGATGGATAATCATGTTCTGTCTCATTCTATACTCGTGACGGCTGCAGGATATGGAAAGGAAAACAGTCGCGGCTTTTGACTTCGACGGGACAATAACCCGCTCGGACACGTTGCTTCCTTTCATCCGCTTTGCTTGCGGCGGGGGACGCTTTGTTGCCGGCATGCTGCTTCACGCTCCGCTGCTGCTGGCCTATAAAGGCGGCCTTTACCCGAATTGGAAAGTAAAGCAACAGATTTTCCACTGGTTCTTTAGGGGTATGCCGCTGGATAAGTTCAACAGCCTGTGCCGGGATTTCTTCCGGGCAAAGGGGCAAGCGTTGTTCCGCCCGGAAGCCGTGTCATGCATATCAAGCCACCTGCAATCCGGGCATACGGTTGTCCTTGTCAGCGCGAGCATAGAAAACTGGGTGTTGCCGTTTGCATGCAGCTTAGGGGTAAGCCATGTGATATGCACGCAGGCAGCCTGCACGTCCTCCCGCCGCCTGACCGGATATTTCGCCACGGCCAATTGCTACGGGCAGGAAAAGGTGAACCGCCTGACCCGCCTCTTCCCCAGCAGGGAAAGTTACACGCTCATTGCCTATGGCGACAGCCGTGGCGACAAGGAGTTGTTGGAATATGCGGATGAGCCCCATTACAAGCCGTTCCGGCCATGAACAGGCAGGGCGCGCCCAAGGCAGCCGCTGCCTGCCACTCCCTTACAGCGTCACTCCTGTCTTAAAGATGGCGATTTCCTTATATCCTTTCTTCTCGTTATTGACAAGCTCCCCGCCGGCCACACGGAGGATGTAGCCGATAAATCGTTCGCACGTCTTCTCCATCGGCTCGTCCTCAAGGATGACGCCGGCGTCAAAGTCGATCCACCTGGGCTTGTTCTGCGCCAAGGCAGAGTTGGTGGAAATCTTCAGGGTAGGTACAAACGTGCCGAAAGGCGTGCCTCGCCCAGTGGTGAACAATACCATGTGGCAGCCGCACGAGCCCAATGCCGTGGCAGCCACCAAATCGTTGCCGGGAGCGGACAGCAGGTTCAAGCCTTTGTCCTTCAACCTTTCGCCATAGGAGAGCACGCCCTCCACGTAGCTTTTGCCGCACTTCTGCGTGCAGCCTAACGCCTTGTCCTCCAGCGTGGAGATGCCTCCGGCCTTGTTGCCCGGAGAGGGGTTCTCGCCCACCGGCTCGCCGTGGGACAGGAAGTATTCCTTGAAGTCGTTAATCAGCTTTACAGTCTGCCCGAACAATTCCGGCGTACGGCAACGGTTCATCAGGATGGTTTCCGCCCCGAACATTTCGGGCACTTCGGTCAGTACGCTCGTGCCGCCCTGAGCCACCAGGAAGTCTGAGAACATGCCCAACAACGGGTTGGCGGTAATGCCTGAGAACCCGTCGGAGCCGCCGCATTTCAGCCCCACGCGCAGTTCGCTCAAGGGGATGTCCGTACGCTTGTCCTGGCTGGCTGTCGCGTAAAGTTCGCGCAGCAGCTTCATGCCTTCTTCATACTCATCATGCACCTTTTGCACCACCATAAACTTGACGCGCTCCTCGTCATATTCGCCCAAGAACTGCCGGAACACGTCCGGCTGGTTGTTTTCACACCCCAGCCCCACCACCAAGACGCCTCCTGCATTGGGATGCAGCACGATGTCGCGGAGAATCTTCTTTGTGTTTTCGTGGTCGTCGCCCAGTTGCGAGCAGCCATAGTTGTGCGGGTAGGCCATGATGGCATCCACTCCTTTCGCCCCTGTTTCGCGGCGCAGGCCTTCGGCCAGCTGCCCGGCAATGCCGTTGACGCAGCCCACGGTGGGCACAATCCAGATTTCGTTGCGGATGCCGGCATCGCCGTTCTTGCGGCGGTATCCTTTGAAGGCAAGATGCCTGTCGGGAATGCCCAGCTCTACTTCCGTCGGGCGGTAAATATATTCCAGCACCCCTGCCAGGTTGGTATGGATATTGTTTTCGTTCATCCAGTCGCCCTGCCTTTGTGCTTTCCGGGCATAGCCGATGGGATAGCCGTATTTAATCACGTTCTCGCCTTCGGCCAAGTCTTTCAGGGCAAACTTATGGCCGGCGGGGATGTCTTCGTTCAGGATTATTTCGTCCCCGCCCGCACGGATGTGCTCGCCGGCTCTTAACGGGACGATGGCTACGGCTACATTATCGGCCGGATTGATTTTCAGGTACTTTGTTTTCATACGCTTCAAGCTATGTTTTTATAAATGATTATGGCTGGATGTTATTTCAGCGCGGTGCCGGCACGTGCGCCGGCTCTTTTTAGTTGTGCCTTTTATGCTCATCCTTCCCCTTGCAGATCCTGCAACGCGCGTTCCCGGCCCCGGGCGTGCCCGCACGATGAAAACACATGAGCCCGGGATAAGGGAACTTCCGTGAAGAGTGCCCTGCGGAAGATGCCCGTACCGCGTTTCCTCCATGCAAGCACGGCGCTCCCGCCGTACTGCACCGCCCGCGCCTCGTGCGCGCATGGAAGGGAACGCCCTGCAAGCAGGCGGCAACTCGCAGGCAAAAAGCCCAAAATGTCATTCCGCGCTCACGTAATAATCTATAAAAATACGATACAAATATACGATAATTTCTTGTATTCCAAAAAAAATAGTATCTTTGTGCTTGTATACGGTGGCAGCGCCCCGCGAATGCTGTCATGCCTTATCCCGCAGGGAAGTCCGTGCCACGGCGTGTGTTGCATCTTTGGAGCCATACATTCATTTAACTAACAAGGATATACAATTATGGGAAAGAAAATCGTTACATTGGGTGAAATCATGTTGCGGCTGTCCACCCCGGGCAATACCCGATTCGTTCAGTCCGATTCGTTTGACGTTGTATATGGCGGCGGTGAAGCCAATGTGGCTGTCAGCTGTGCCAACTATGGCCACGATGCCTATTTCGTCACCAAGCTGCCGGCGCACGAAATCGGCCAAAGTGCCGTAAACGCGTTGCGCAAGTACGGCGTGAAGACTGACTACATCGCTCGCGGCGGCGACCGCGTGGGCATCTACTATTTGGAGTCGGGCGCGTCCATGCGCCCCAGCAAGGTCATCTACGACCGCGCCCATTCAGCCATTGCCGAGGCCAGTCCTTCCGATTTCGACTTTGACGCCATCATGGAAGGCGCGGACTGGTTCCACTGGTCGGGCATTACCCCTGCCATCTCCGACAAGGCGGCCGAGCTGACGCGCCTGGCCTGCGAGGCGGCCAAACGCCACGGTGTCACGGTTTCTGTCGATTTGAACTTCCGCAAGAAACTTTGGACTAAGGAAAAAGCCCAGTCCATCATGAAACCGCTGATGAAATACGTGGATGTCTGCATCGGCAACGAGGAAGATGCCGAACTCTGCTTAGGCTTCAAGCCCGAAGCCGACGTACAAGGCGGCAAGACAGACGCCGAAGGTTACAAGGGCATCTTCAAGGCTATGGCCCAGGAGTTTGGCTTCAAGTATGTCATCTCTACCTTGCGCGAATCATTCTCGGCTTCACACAACGGCTGGAAAGCCATGATTTACAATGGCAAGGAGTTCTACGAATCCAAACGCTACGACATCAACCCCATCGTTGACCGCGTAGGCGGCGGCGACTCTTTCTCGGGCGGCATCATCCACGGCCTGCTCACAAAGTCCGGCCAAGGCGAAGCGCTCGAATTCGCAGTGGCCGCTTCTGCCCTGAAGCACACGATCAACGGCGACTTCAACTTGGTTTCGGCTGCCGAGGTGGAAACGCTGGCAGGCGGCGATGCTTCAGGCCGTGTCCAACGCTGACCGGGCGGTACGTGTTTTTGTGAATCATATCTGATATTTTTAAAGGGAAAGAATAAAATGGCTAAATTTGACAAGATGGCAGTGTTGAACAAGATTGGTTCGACAGGAATGGTGCCCGTGTTTTACCACAAGGACGCAGAAGTTGCAAAGAAAGTAGTGAAAGCTTGCTATGACGGCGGCGTCCGCGCTTTCGAGTTTACCAACCGTGGCGACTTTGCCCACGAAGTATTTGCCGAAGTAGTGAAATATGCTGCCAAGGAATGCCCCGAAATGGCTGTGGGCGTCGGTTCCGTGGTAGATCCCGGGACAGCGGCCTTGTATATCCAGCTGGGAGCCAACTTCGTGGTAGGCCCGTTGTTCAACCCCGAAATTGCCAAAGTCTGCAACCGCCGCCTGGTGCCCTACACCCCCGGTTGCGGCAGTGTGTCCGAAGTAGGTTTTGCCCAAGAGGTAGGATGCGACCTCTGCAAAGTGTTCCCGGGCGATGTGCTGGGACCCAAGCTGGTAAAAGGCATGTTAGCGCCCATGCCTTGGTCGAAACTGATGGTAACCGGCGGCGTAGAGCCCACTCGGGAGAACCTCGCCGCTTGGATTAAAGCCGGCGTGTTCTGCGTGGGCATGGGTTCCAAACTCTTCCCCAAGGACAAGGTGGCTGCTGAAGACTGGACATATATCATCGAGAAGTGCAAGGAAGCATTAGGCTACATCGCGGAAGCCAGAAAGTAAGATTGTGACTGCCGCAAGGCAAGGTAGCATCCATCCATTTCACTTGAAAGGAACAGGCTCCGGGACAACGTTTGCAAACGCATAGCCCCGGAGCCTTGTATTTGTGTATCCTGGCTTCCCTAAAGGCTTTAAGCTGCCAATAAGTGTTTATAAGTGTAAACGATAAGGCGGAACCCTGAAAGAATGTTATAAAGCATGCTTTTCTTGCCCGCATTGTTTGCATATCGCTTCTAAAGTGCTATCTTTGCCATGCTGTTGGGAAACAGCGATGGATATGGAACTTACATTTGTTTTGATAACGTTATTAGTTAAAGGCAAAAAGATTGATAGAATGGAAAGTTTTCATAGTTAGTATTTAAAGTTTTTGAAAGGTAAGAAGCAAATTGATTTTTAGGTTAACATTTGATGTTAAAAAAGAAAAGCCATAAGGGCTTTTCTTCTGGGGCGAGGAGTTCGTGAGAACTTGCTCGTTTTTTTTGTTTTGGCTATCTTTGCGCGCGGTTTGCCGGCAAATGGCATAGGACTCATTATTCGTAAATTAAAAAAACTTGGAAAATTATGGCAATGCATACTTGGTTTGAATGCAAGATCCGTTATGAGAAAACAATGGAGAACGGCATGGTGAAAAAGGTGACCGAACCTTACTTGGTTGATGCCCTCAGCTTTACGGAAGCGGAAGCCCGCATCATCAAAGAAATGACCCCTTTTATCACGGGTGAATTTACCGTGGCCGACATACGCCGGGCCAACTACAGTGAACTTTTCCCCTGCAATGAGGATGCCGCCGACCGCTGGTTCAAATGCAAGCTCATATTTATCACGCTTGACGAGAAAAGCGGCGCCGAAAAGAAATCATCTATCCAGGTATTGGTACAGGCTGCCGGCCTGCGCGATGCCGTACAGAAGCTGGACGAGGGCATGAAAAATACCATGGCCGACTACCAAATCGCTTCTGTGGCTGAAACGCCGCTGATGGATATATATCCTTTCACAGCCGAACAGGGCGAAGCACCGGCCGTGTGATTGAAAAAGGAGAACCTGATAAATGATTGCAAAACAGCTGGAAAAAATATGGGAAGAACTGCCGGAGGGCGTGCGTCTGGTAGCCGTTTCCAAGTTTCAATCCAATGAAGCCATCGCCGAAGCCTACCGGGCCGGGCAACGGATCTTCGGGGAAAACAAAGTGCAGGAGATGACGGCCAAGCATGAAAGCCTGCCAGATGACATTGAGTGGCATTTCATTGGCCACTTACAGACCAACAAAGTGAAATATATCGTGCCTTACGTGGCACTGATTCACAGCGTGGACTCATACAAACTGTTGGCCGAGACAGACCGGCAGGCCGCCAAGGTGGGACGCACGGCGGACTGCCTGCTGCAACTGCACATCGCGCAAGAAGAAACCAAATTCGGGTTTAGTTTTGACGAATGCCGGCAGATGCTGGCCGAAAGCAACTGGCGACAACTGGCTCATGTGCGTATCTGTGGGCTAATGGGCATGGCCTCAAACACAGACGACATAGGGCAAGTGCGGCGGGAATTCAAATCGCTTGCCGGCTTCTTCCACGAGGTGAAAAACAGGAGGTTTGCCGACAGGCCTTTCTTCAAGGAACTGTCTATGGGCATGTCTCACGACTATCACGAAGCCATTGCGGCAGGCAGCACGCTGATCAGGGTGGGAACCCGCATCTTCGGAGAAAGAGATTATGGCGCTAACCGTTAAACAATACGATAATGCGCAGGATACCGCTATAAGCCGCATTTGCAAGGACTAAAGCTACAGAATGGGCAGCAGAAATCTGCAGGAGGCTTGTCGTTTCAAACGCAGGCTGTTCGTTCTTTATTATGCAGGGAATGAGGAATTAGGCCGGCAAAATGTCCGGGCAGTAGACGAAGATACAGCGCGGGGCGAATGGTCGAGAAGTTACCCGTCATTCGCCCGCGCTGTTTTTATATTGCCTCAGTCGGCAACTCTTTCGTTTGTCCTTACATTAAGATGCTTGCCAATTCACTCAACCGGCTGCGCTCTCCTTTCACCAAATTGATGTGGGCAAAGAGATCTTGGTTACGCATGCGGTCAATCATGTAAACCAAACCATTTGACTGGTTGTCCAAATAGGGCTGGTCAATCTGCTGGATATCACCCGTAAAGACCATCTTAGTGCCTTCGCCGGCACGGGTGATAATGGTCTTTATTTCGTGCGGAGTCAGGTTCTGCGCCTCGTCAATGATGCAATAGGTTTCACTTAGGCTTCGCCCGCGGATGAAAGCCAATGCCTCAATCACCAACTGCCCGCTCTTCTGCATATCGTCCAAACGTTTTGCTTCGCCCGAAGTGGCGGAGAACTGATGCTTGATGACGTTCAAGTTATCAAACAACGGTTGCATGTACGGTGCCACCTTTTCTTTGGCATCGCCAGGCAGGAAGCCGATGTCCTTGTTGGACAGGGCTACGATAGGGCGTGCCAGCAAAATCTGCTTGTAATTGTTCAATTGTCCCAAAGCCGCCGCCAAAGCCAACAGCGTCTTACCCGTTCCGGCCTTTCCCGTGAGGGCTGCCAGCTTGATGTTGAAGTCGTTCAGCACTTCAAAAGCGAAACTCTGTTCGGCGTTGCGCGGCTCAATGCCATAGTTGCGCGTCTTGTGTACCCGGCAAACTGTCTTGCCGAATGGGTTGTAGCGAGCCAGCACCGTGTTGCGGTCGCTTTTCAGCACAAAGCATTCGTTGGGGTGCAGAATATCCTTGAAGCTCAATTCATTAATGTCAATCCCGTCTTTAGAGGAATAAATGCGGTCGATGAGTGCGGGGTCGATGTTTTCAAACACTTTGTTCGACTTTTCAAAGATATCCACATTCACCACCTTGTCGTTAATGTAGTCTTCGCAAAGCAGGCCGATAGAGCGGGCTTTCATGCGCAGATTTACATCCTTGGTCACCAAAATGGTTTTCATCTCCGGATTCTTCTTCGCCACCCAGTCAGTCACGGCCAGAATGCGGTGGTCAGGTATGCGCTCGGGGAAAGAAGCCTGTACCAAAGGTGACTCGACTGAGCCTGCCACTACGAACAGCCGTCCCAACCTTTCGCCCAAGGGGGCGCCTTCCGTAAACAGGTTGTCATCGGTCACCGAATCAAGTTCGCGCACAAACTCCCGCGCATTGAAATTGATTTGTTCGCTGCCTTTCTTGAACTTGTCCAATTCCTCCAGCACCACAATGGGCAGGTAGATGTCGTTCTCCTGGAAATTCTTCAGGCATTTGTAGTCGTGAAGAACCACATTCGTATCAATCACAAAGTTTTTTTTAGCTCCCATACTCGCTTGATTTAAAAGGTTAATACTCCAATTGCGGGCCTTACCGACGCAGCAGCCGAAAAAGAAGAACATCCGTTTTTGTACAACCTGCCGTTTTGCAGTATCTTTGCCCGTTCTAAAGTTACCAAACTTCAGGCAAAGCAAGAAAGAATCTTCCGTTAAATAATATAAAACATGGATTACAAGAGTACTTTGTCGTACTTATACGACATCGCCCCGATGTTCCAACAAATAGGCAGTGCCGCTTATAAGGAAGGATTGGCCAACACTTACGCCTTGGACGAGCATTTCCACCACCCGCACCGTCGATACCGGACCATCCACGTGGCTGGGACTAACGGCAAAGGCTCTTGTTCGCACATCTTGGCCGCCATCCTGCAAGAGGCCGGCTACCGGACAGGGCTTTACACTTCTCCCCACCTGATTGATTTCCGCGAGCGCATCCGCGTCAACGGCCAACCCGTCCCCGAATCCTACGTGACAGACTTTGTCGAGCGCGAACGCTCTTTTTTCGAGCCGCTCCATCCTTCGTTTTTCGAGTTGGCCACTGCCATGGCTTTCCTTTACTTTGCCGAACAGAAAGTGGACGTGGCCGTAATTGAGGTTGGCTTGGGCGGACGGTTGGACTGCACCAACATCATCACTCCAGACCTCAGCATCATCACCAACATCAGTTTGGATCATACGCAGTTTCTGGGGCACACGCTGGCTGCCATCGCGGGTGAAAAGGCAGGCATCATCAAGCCCGGAGTGCCCGTTGTCATCGGGGAAACCACGCCCGAGACCCGTCCCGTTTTTCTGGCAAAAGCCGCAGCCGTGCAAGCCCCTGCCTATTTTGCCGAAGAGAACGGCCGCGAGGACTATCTCGGCATCAAGTGCGAACTGCAAGGCATTTACCAGCAAAAGAACACACGCACCCTGCTCGCCGCCTTGCCCCTGCTGCATGAGGCTGGCTACCGCATAGACGGCACTTGCGTGCGCAACGGCTTCGCCCGCGTCTGCGAGCTCACCGGACTGATGGGACGTTGGCAGAAATTGCAGGAACGTCCTGCCTTGGTATGTGACACCGGCCATAACATCGGCGGGCTGGCTTACGTGGCCGAGCAGCTTCGCCGCCAGCACTGCCGCCGCCTGCGCATGGTGTTCGGCATGGCCAGCGACAAAGACATCCGTGGCGCATTGTCCCTCCTGCCAGCCGCTGCCGTTTATTACTTCACGCAGGCCGGCGTAAAGCGTGCCCTGCCTGCCGGCCAGTTGGCTTGCCTGGCTGCCGGCTTCGGCCTGCGGGGACAAGCCTATCCCGATGTCCCCTCCGCCGTGCGTGCCGCGCAAAAAGAAAGCCTCCCCGAAGACTTCATTTTCGTAGGGGGCAGCAACTTCATCGTGGCCGACCTTTTAGCGAACCGCGATGCGCTTAATCTCCGCTAAAGCATTCTTGGGCAATGCCTTGACTTCTATTGCCGGGCAGGATTGGGACTCAATGCTTTTCCTGCCGTCACGGCCGTAGCGAATCATCGACGGGAGACTGCCGTATAATGCATAGGCTCAAGAGAGAAGAATGCGCTCCTGTCTTTGCATTCTCTTTGTTGCTGCAAAATCCCCAATCTTACGGGGAAGCATCGGAAAACGGTTTTTCTCTTTGCCTAGTTCACCATTAATCATATCTTTGCACTGATGATAAAAGAGTAACGATATGAGAGACTATCAATTAGGATCCGTCTCCGATGAGAATTTAATCGTGTGAAAGCATCTGTCGCAGAATCGCAACGAGGTTCCATTGAGAATAGCGTTTATGAAGAGCTTCACCAACTTTCTCCTGATACATTCAAAAGCCTTTATTTGCTTGCGTTCGATGCTGTCCCCGTAGGAGCGCGGGGGGCACGTTGCCGCGGACGCAAGCGCGGGGCTTGCCGTTTTTTTCATTCCGCTTTCCCCGCTTCCTGCTTGCGGGCCTTGTGTTCCCGGCAATAATGCTTGCATAGCGGCCGCAAGCCGCAGTCGCCGC
>CAYSIQ010000063.1:11433-13100 GCA_964431195.1 uncultured Bacteroides sp. | reverse complement strand
GCCTCGCCGCGGCTCACGAAAGCTTTTCCTCGTTATAATCGGAAGCGAGGTAGGCGGGGCGGCCTTTGGTCTCGTTGAAAATGCGGCCCACGTACTCGCCTATCACGCCCAGCGAGAAGAGCTGCAGCCCGCCCAGGAAGAGGACGACCACTATCAGCGTGGGGAACCCGGCGGCCGCGTCGCCGTAGAGCAGCGTCTTCACCACGAAATAAATGGCGTACAGGAAGCTGGACACGGCGCACAGCATGCCGCAGACGGTGGCTATGCGCAAGGGGGCGGTGCTCGAGGACGTGATGCCCTCCACGGCCAGGTTGAGCAGCTTCAGGAAGCTCCACGACGAGCGCCCGGCCACCCTGTCGCCGCGGTCGAAATCGATGCCTTTCTTGCGGTAGCCTATCCAGCAGAACAAGCCCTTGGTGTAGCGCTCGCGCTCGCGGAGGCGGCGCATGGCCAGCACGCACCGGCGGTCCAGCAGGCGGAAGTCGCCCACGTTGGGCAGGACGTCTATCCGGCTCATGCGCTGCAGCAGCCGGTAGAAGGCGAGCGAGAGCTTGCGCCTCAGCCAGCTTTCCTCGCCGCGGCCGCGGCGGCGGGCGTAAACGTCGTCGTAGCCCTGCTCCCAGTACGCCAGCATCCGGCCTACCAGCTCGGGCGGGTCTTGCAGGTCGGCGTCCATCACCACGCAGCAGTCGCCCGAGGCGAAGTCGAACCCCGCCAGCATGGCGATTTCCTTGCCGAAGTTGCGCGAGAGGTTGACGTAGCACACCCGCCGGTCCGCGGCGCGCAGGCCGCGTATCTCGTCGAGGGTGGCGTCGCTGCTGCCGTCGTTCACGAACAGCATTTCCCACTCGTATTCGGGGTGGCGGGCGGCCAGCCCGGCCAGCCGCTCGTAGAGGGCGGGCAAGGCGGCCTCTTCGTTATAGACAGGTATCAGCAGGGTTACTTTTTTCATGGGCTTCGGGGCGCGCGGCGCCGGTTATGGTTCAAACGAATGCGCAAAGATATTCCTTTTGCATGGAAAACAAAGAAAACCGCGGGCGGAATCGCGCCGTGAAGGCTTCTCACGCGCCGCGCCGCCTGAAGACGAGACGCACCAGCAGGAAATTGGCGGGAACGGCGACGGCGAACACGGGCAGGGGCGCCGCCGCGGGCGGAATCCCCAGCCGCAGGAAGAGGCCGAGCAGGCCCATGTGCAGCAGGTAGTTGGCCAAGTGCGCCCCGCCGAAGCCGAGCGCCCTGCCCCACGAAGGCTTCCGCCCGAAGGTGAAAAAGGCCGTGAGGTAGAAGTTGGCGACGAGGCTCAGCGCGTAGCCCAGCGTGTAGGCCAGGCCGGCCGGCACGAGGAGCCGCAGGGCGAGGTAGCTGCCGTAGTGCAGCGCCGTGGCGAGCCCGCCCGTCAAGGCGAAGCGGGCGAACTCGGGCCATTTGCCCCGGCGGCCGGCGAAAGGAGCCTTCCGGCGGCGCGCCGCTTTCTTCGGGGCGGGTTTCATAAGTTCCTTCATAGGCATGCGCGCGCCGTTGCAGGGCGGGCGGCGGTGCAAAGTTAGCGAACTTGCGGCCGGCTCCCGCGGGTTAACATAGTTTAACCGCCCGGATCTCCCCGCCCGCCCCGCGCGGGCGGCCGTCCCGGTCCCGCGCGGGCGGCCGTTTCAGCCCCGCGCGGGCGG
>CAYSIQ010000063.1:0-11333 GCA_964431195.1 uncultured Bacteroides sp. | reverse complement strand
CAGCCCCGCGCGGGCGGGCCGTCCACTGCAAAAGCCGTGCAGTGTTTCTGCAAAAGCCGTGCAGCATCGCTGCAAAAGCCGTGCAGCGTTACTGCAAAAGCCGTGCAGCGTCGCTGCAAAAGCCGTGCAGAGCTACTGCAAAAGCCGTGCAGCGGACGGCCCGCCCGCAGGACGCCTCGGGACGGGAAAGCCCGGCCCGCCCGCTCCCGCGCGGAGGCTCTTTTTTTCGACAAGGTTTCGCCCGCGAGGGCAAGGCGTTTTACATAATAATTCATACTTTTGCGCGTTGAAAACGTAGAACACAAATTGCTTCACGGCCATGTCTGACAAGAAAAAGGCGTTCTGCCTCGTCGCGCTGCTGAGCGTGCTCGTGGTCGTCCCCTTCCTGGGGGCGACCGCCTTCCACACCAAGGGGGAGCCTCGCGAGGCGATGGTCGCCCTGTCCATCCTGAAGAGCGGCAACTGGATACTCCCGCTGAACTACGGCGAGGACATTCCCTACAAGCCCATGTTCCTGTACTGGGCCATCGCCGCATGCTCGCTGCCGTTCGGCGAGGTCAGCGAGTTCACGGCGCGCCTGCCGTCGGCGCTGGGCTTCCTGGCCATGCAGTTCGTGTTCTTCTGGTTCGTGGCCGAGCGCAAGGGCGCGCGGGCGGCGGCGCTGACGTGCGTCCTGCTGCTCACCTCGTTCGAGGTGGAGCGCGCCGCGCTCAACTGCCGTCTCGACATGCTGCAGGTGTCGTTCATCGTCGTCTCGCTCTGCCTGCTTTTCCGCTGGGACGAGCGCGGCTGCAAGGGGCTGCCATGGCTGGCCGTCGCGCTGATGGCGTGCGGCTCGCTCACCAAGGGGCCCGTGGGCTCCATCTTCCCCTGCATGTGCGCCGGCATCTACCAGCTGCTGCGGGGCCGCCCTTTCGCCAAGACGTTTTTCACCCTGCTGGCCATAGGGCTCCTCTCGCTCGCGCCGCTGGCGCTGTGGTTCCATGCCGCCGCCCGGCAAGGCGGGGAGCGCTTCGTGAGCCTGATGATGGAAGAGAACTGGGGGCGCTTCACGGGCAGGATGTCCTACGAGTCGCACTACAATCCGCTGTGGTACAACTTCCTGACCGTCGTCTGGGGGTGGCTTCCCTGGACGCCGGTCCTGCTCGCCTCGCTTTTCTGCTGGCGCCCGGGGCGGGCGCGCCTGCTGCCCGGGCGAGGCGCGCCGGTCGCGCGGGCCAGGCAGGCCTGGCGAGACTTCCGAGCCCAGCCGCCGTGGCAGCTGTTCGCGTGGGTGACGGTGCTGTTCATCTTCGCCTTCTACTGCATCCCCAAGAGCAAGCGCAGCGTCTATTTGCTGCCAATCTACCCGTTCATGGCCATGTTCATCGCCGAATACCTGCTGGCGCTGGCGCGGCGCGAGAGCAAGGCGCTCAAGGCGTCGGCCTGCCTCTTCGCGTCGCTCTGCTTCCTAGTGACGCTGACGTACGCCGCCGTGCGGCTCGGCCTCGTCCCCGACAGCGTCTGGGGCGCGGGGCGGCACGCCGCCGAGAACATCGCCTTCATGCATGCCCTGGGCGACGCCTCCCCCTCGGCGGGGCAGTGGGCGGCCATCGCCCTGCCCGTGGCGGCAGGCGCCTGCGCGGCGCGGGCGCTGGCCTCCAAGGCGCGCGCCCGCGTCCTGCTTTGCGCCGCGGCGGGCTGCGTCGTCAGCCTTTACGTGGCGCTCGAAGGCTTCTACAAGCCCGTCGTGCTGGAGGTGAAATCGGACAAGAAACTGTCCGCGCGCTTCGCGCGGTACGTCCCACAAGGTTATTTCTACGCTTACACCGAGCGGTGGATGCGCTTTTACAGCGCCAACTTCTACCTGAACGACCGCATGCGCGACTTCGTCAGCGAGAACCCCGACGAGGGCTACGTGGCCCTGTCCGTGGCAGAGCAGGAAGCCTTCCTGAAGCGGTTTGGAAATGCCTACCGGCTGGAAGAGGTGTGCCACACTCCCTACCGCAGTTGCGACCTCCGCACAGAAGTGCTGATTTACAAGTTTAAGCGGAAATAACCCTTGAGAAATGTCTCCCGGGCTGATTATCGACAAATATTACAAAGAAGCCAGCGAGCTGAAACGCATCCTGCTGGCCCATAGCCGGCAAGTGGCCGGCAAAGCCCTGCAAATGGCCGGGCGGCATCCGGAACTGGCGATTGACAAGCCGTTCGTGTACGAAGCCGCCATGCTGCACGACATCGGCATCTTCCTCACCGACGCGGCGGAGATCCACTGCGCGGGTGCTTATCCCTACATCTGCCACGGCTACCTGGGCGCCGGCCTGATGCGCGCGGAAGGCTTCCCGCGCCATGCCTTGGTATGCGAACGGCACACGGGCACGGGCCTTTCGCTGGCCGAGATCTCGCGGCGGCGGTTGCCCCTCCCCCGCCGCGAGATGATGCCCGTGAGCCTGGAAGAACAACTGATCTGCTTTGCCGACAAATTCTACTCGAAGACCCGCCCCGACCGCGAAAAGAGCGTGGAAGAAGTCCGCAAGGGCTTGGAGAAATACGGCGAGGAGGGGCTGTTGCGGTTCGACCGCTGGTGCGAACAGTTCTTGTAGCAAACTAAAATTCATTAAAGAAAAGAAGATGATACGCATTATTTATGTACTTTTGCTGCCCGTACTCAGGCGCATGCGAACCGTTGCAGACGCGCGAGGCACATATAGAGTAAAACGACACCATTGAAACCGAGATTTTTCATAGCATCCATGCTTCTGCCCGCCATGCTCCTCCTCTCGGGAGAGGCCGCCTCGCAACACCGCCGCCCGCGAATTGAACAGCCGCAAACGCAACAGAAAGACTCGCTGGCCGGCTCCTCGCTTCCCAACGACTCGTTGGCCGCCGACACTGCAAGCGCCAAAAAAAACAACGGGCTGGAGTTTCCCGTCACCTACGAAGCAACGGACTCTATCGTCTTCACGCAAAGCGGCTTCGCCCACTTGTACGGCGACGGGAAAGTGATCTACCAGCAACCTAAGCCCGTCGAGCTGACGGCCGAAATCATCACCATGAACATGGACAGCAGCACCGTCTATGCACGCGGAGTGAAAGACTCATTGGGCGTGGAACAGGGCACGCCCGTGTTCAAAGACGGGGACACCCCTTACGAAACCAATACCATCCGCTATAACTTCAAGAGCAAGAAAGGCCTGATAAGCAACGTCATCAGCCAGCAAGGCGAAGGCTACGTCACGGGCACCAATGCCAAGAAAGGCTCGCAAAACGAAATCTTCATGCGCACGGGCAAATACACCACCTGCGACAATCATGAGCACCCGCACTTCTACCTGAAGATGCACTACGCCAAGGTGCGCCCCAAGAAGAATGTGGTGACAGGCCCCGCCTATTTAGTGGTGGAGGACGTGCCCCTGCCGTTGGCGGTGCCTTTCTTCTTCTTCCCTTTCAGCAGCAGCTACCAGTCGGGGTTCATCATGCCTACTTATATGGACGACTCCAGCCGGGGCTTCGGCCTGACAGACGGAGGCTATTACTTCGCCATCAGCGACAACATCGACTTGAAGCTGAAAGGCGACATCTTTACCAAAGGCTCGTGGGCCTTGAACGCTGAATCGAACTACGTCAAGCGGTATAAATACTCCGGCATCTTCCAGGCCAACTACCAAGTGACCAAGACGGGCGACAAGGGACTGCCCGACTACGCGGTGGCCAAGGACTTCAAGATCGTGTGGAACCACCGCCAAGACCCCAAGGCCAACCCCAACCAAACGTTCTCGGCCAGCGTGAACTTTGCGACCAGCAGCTACGAACGCACCAACATCGGCAACCTCTATGATGCGCAGGCAAGGTCGCAGAACACCAAGACATCCAGCGTCAGCTACACCCGCTACCTTTTCGACAAGAAGTTGACCATCGCGGCAACGACCAACATCGCGCAGACCATGAGCGACTCCTCCATCAACATGACCTTGCCCGACCTCAACATCTCGCTCACCACCATCTACCCTTTCAAACGGAAGAAAGCAGTGGGCAACGAACGGTGGTACGAGAAAATCTCCGTGCGCTACACCGGCCGCTTCAAGAACAGCATCGAGACGAAAGACAACCTGCTTTTCAAGTCGAACCTGCTGCGCGACTGGGAGAACGGCGCCCAGCACGAAATCCCCGTCAGCGCCACGTTTACCCTGTTCAAGTATTTCAACGTGACGCCCAGCTTTAACTACACCGAGCGTTGGTACACCCGCAAGGTAAATCAGGAGTGGGATCCCACGGCAGGCACTTCGGGCGAAGTGGCACGCGACACAGTTTACGGCTTCTACCGCGTGTACAATTACAGCGGAAGCATAAGCCTCAACACCAAAATCTATGCCATGTACAAGCCGCTCTTTGCCAAGAACAGAGCCATACAAATCCGCCACGTCATCACGCCATCGGTAAGCTACAGCGCGTCGCCCGACTTCGGAGCCGACCGCTTCGGCTACTGGAAGTCGTACACCCGGCTGAACAGCAACGGCACGGTGGATACCATACGTTACTCGCCTTACGCAGGCCAAGCGTTCAGCCCGCCCGGCGAAGGCAAGTCGGGCAACCTCACTTTCAGCCTGTCCAACAACATCGAAATGAAGTATAAAGACAAGAACGACTCCATCCGCAAAGTCAGCCTCATCGATGAATTGGGAGCAAACATTACCTATAACACCGCCGCCACGGTGCGGCCGTGGGGCAATCTGGGGCTGAACATGCGCCTGAAGCTGAGCAAGAACTATACGTTCAGCATGAGCACATCGTTCAAGACCTACGGCTACAAGTTCGACAAGAACGGCAATGTGGTGCAGAACGACCGGACGGAGTGGTCTTACGGGAGGTTCGGCATATTCCAAAACTACGGCACTTCTTTCAGCTACACGTTGAACAACGACACGTGGAAGAAGCTGAAAGCCCTCTTCACGGGCGAAAAGGAGAGCGACGAGGACACCGATAGCGACAAAAACGAAGACGAGAACGCCGAAAACATCACGAACGACACGGACAGCGGCAAGAACGAAAAGAAGAAAGAGAATGCCGCCGTTGACGCCGACGGATACCAAGTATTCAAGTTCCCCTGGTCTATCAACCTAAGCACGGGGTTCAACATCCGCGAGGACACCAGCAAGCCAATCAACCGGCATAAGATGCGCTATCCTTACCACTTTTCGCTGAACGCGCTCAACATCAACGGGAATGTGAAAATCTCCAACAAGTGGGCCATCAACTTCAATTCGGGCTACGACTTCGAAGCAAAGGAGATCACGCAGACAGCTTTCAACATCACCCGCGACCTGCATTGCTTCACCATGTCGGCCAGCATCGCCCCATTCGGACGGTACAAGTATTATAACTTCAGAATCAGCGCCACGGCCAGCATCCTGCAAGACTTGAAATGGGACAAGCGGAGCCAAACGCAAAGCAACATCCAGTGGTATTGACAGGCGCGGCGCAAACCGGCCAAGAACGGCCGCTTCCGCTCACCAGGCAATCTCGGTTTCGCCATGCTCACGCAGGTAGGCGTTGGCACGGCTGAAATGCCTGTTGCCAAAGAAGCCGTTGTAGGCTGACAATGGCGACGGATGGGGCGAGGCCAGCACCAAATGCCTGTCGCGGTCGATGAAAGCCCCCTTTCGCTGTGCATAGGCTCCCCACAAGATGAAGACCAAATGCTCACGCTCCTCAGCCAGCAGGCGGATGGCCGCATCGGTAAACGTCTCCCAGCCGCGGTTCTGGTGCGAGCCTGCCTGGTGCGCCCGCACCGTCAGGATGGCATTGAGCAGGAGCACGCCCTGTTCCGCCCAACGGGTGAGGTTGCCCGAAGCTGG
Organism: uncultured Bacteroides sp.; assembly: GCA_964431195.1. Classification (GTDB taxonomy): domain Bacteria; phylum Bacteroidota; class Bacteroidia; order Bacteroidales; family Bacteroidaceae; genus Bacteroides. The sequence continues at coordinate 5,496 of CAYSIQ010000063.1, read as the reverse complement.
CATGGCGGTGCCGACATCGCTCGTTATTTCCTTAAAGATATTAAGCAGCGATGGCGGGAAAGGCACTTCATCGTTCACCGAAAAGCATAGCCCGTGTGCCTGCCCCGGCCCGTGGTAAGGGTCTTGCCCTATGATAACCACTTTCACACGGTTGAACGGGCAAAGGTTGAAAGCGTTGAATATCAGCCGTCCCGGCGGATAAACAGCACCTTTGCGGTACTCGCCGCGCACGAAGTCGGTAAGCTCGCGGAAATAAGGCTTGTCAAACTCTGGCTGGAGGCGGGCTTTCCAAGTTGGTTCTATCTGGACATTCATAAGCGCAAAGCAGGTTAAATAAGGTGTATGTTGCATTTCTCGCACTCGCGACGCATGTCTTCAGGCCAGATGCTGGCTTGAATTTCGCCGATATGCGCCTTGCGCAGGTAGAACATGCAGAGGCGCGACTGCCCGATGCCTCCGCCGATGGAGAGGGGCAGGGCGCCCTCCATCAGCCGCCGATGGAAATAAAGTGCCAGCCGCCGCTCCTCGCCTTCCTCCTTGAGCTGGCGTTGCAGGGTTTCCTTGTTTACGCGGATGCCCATAGAGGACAGTTCGATGCCGCGCTGCAACACATCGTCCCACAGCACCAAGTCGCCGTTCAGGCCGGGCAGGCCGTCCATGCCGGGCGTGGAGTAGTCGTCATAGTCGGGGGCTCGCCCGTCATGTTTCTTCCCATCGCCCAGCCGGCAGCCGATGCCGATGATGAACACGGCTCCAAACTCCCGGGATATGACGTGCTCGCGGCGCTTGGGTTCAAGCTCCGGATAAAGCCGCCGCAATTCTTCGGCATGGATAAAGTGCAACTTCTGCGGCAGGCAGGGTTTGATTTGCGGATACATTTCATAAACCATATACTCGGTGCGCACCATCGCGGCATAGATGCGGCAAACAATTTCTTTCAGGAAGCCGACCGTGCGGTCAGCGGCGGTGATGACACGTTCCCAGTCCCACTGGTCCACGTAGAGGGAGTGAAGGTTGCCCAGCTCCTCGCCGGCACGGATGGCGTTCATGTCGGTATAGATGCCATAGCCCGGCTCAATGTGGTAGTCGGCCAGCGTCAGCCGCTTCCACTTGGCAAGAGAATGCACTACCTCAGCCCGCACGCCGCCCATATCCCTGACGGGGAAAGACACGGGACGCTCCACGCCGTTGAGGTCATCGTTTATGCCCATTCCATTCAGCACGAACAGGGGAGCCGTGACACGACGCAAGCACAATTCAGAGGAAAGGTTCATCTGGAAGAAATCCTTGATTTGCTTGATCCCCTGTTCAGTCTGCTTCAAATCCAGCAAGGGCTTATACCTTTCCGGCTTTATCAGATAACTCATAGATATTGCAGCTTTCCATAGGATTAATAAATGTGCGCAAAGGTAGGAATAATATTGGTTTATGATGCCATTCCCGCCATTTTCTGCATAAAAAGGAACGGTTCGCGCCGCATCCTCATCGCCCTGCGGCAAAGCGGCAGCCCCTTTCCCGCGCCGCCCGGAAGAGCCTTTGCCCCGTGCTTGCGTGCCGCTTGCCCCGTGCACGCGCGGAGCGCGAGCCGTACAAGCGCGGAGCAAGCGGGATGCAAGCGCCTGGAAAGCCAAGCCGGCACGCGGCGTCTGGCCGGGATGCCTGCCGGCTTTACAAGGCTTGTCGCAGTTAGTTTTGGTAGTTTCTGTCCAAAACCTTACCTTTGCTGATATTCATGAACGATTTATTTATCAATACGAGTTGCTATGAACAATAAACGACTGTTTGTCTTTTTGTCGTTGGTGACGGCCGTGGCTGCCCGCCCGCCCGCATGCACCAACCTGATTGTGGGGAAGAATGCATCGGCCGACGGCTCTGTCATTGTTTCTTATTCTGCCGATTCCTACGGGATGTTCGGCGAGTTGTATTACTATCCCGCGGCTACTTACAAGAAAGGTACCATGCTGAATATCTACGAGTGGGACACGGGCAAGTTCCTGGGGCAGATTGAGCAGGCTCGCCAGACTTACAGCGTCATCGGCAATATGAACGAGTTCCAACTGACCATCGGCGAAACGACATTCGGCGGGCGGCCCGAACTGGCGGATTCACTGGGCGTCATCGATTATGGAAGCCTGATATACCTGGCCCTGCAACGCTCGCGCACGGCTCGCGAGGCCATCCGCGTGATGACCGAGCTGGTAGATGAATACGGGTATTGCAGCAGCGGTGAATCGTTCACCATTGCCGACCCCAACGAAGCATGGATTATGGAGATGATCGGCAAAGGCCCCGGCGTGCGCGGCGCCGTGTGGGTGGCTGTCCGCGTGCCCGACGATTGCATCTCGGCGCATGCCAACCAAAGCCGCATCCGCCGGTTTGACATGGAAGACAAGGCAAACTGCCTCTATTCGCCCGATGTCATTTCCTTTGCCCGCGAAAAGGGGTACTTCGCCGGCATAAACAAAGACTTCAGCTTTGCCGATGCCTATTCGCCCAACGACTTCGGCATGTTACGCTACTGCGAAGCCCGCGTGTGGAGCTTCTTCAACTTGTTTACCGGCCGCGGCCCCGAGTTTTTGCCGTACATAGAAGGCAAGAGCGATACCCCCATGCCCCTCTGCGTAAAGCCGAGCCGCAAGATTTCCGTGCAAGACATCAAGGATGCCATGCGCAACCACTACGAGGGCACGCCTCTCGACCTTAGCCGAGACTTTGGCGCAGGCCCGTATCATGCTCCTTACCGCCTTTCTCCTCTCGACTTTGAAGTAGACGGGCAGAAATATTTCAACGAGCGCCCCATCTCCACCCAGCAAACCGGCTTCGTGTTTGTTGCCCAAATGCGCGCCGGCCTGCCCGACGCGGTGGGCGGCGTGTTGTGGTTTGGCGTGGACGATGCCAACATGACGGTGTTTACTCCGGTGTATTGCTGCGCCAATCGCGTGCCGGTATGCTTCACGCGGGTGGACGGCGCCGATTACATCACGTTCTCGTGGAACTCCGCGTTTTGGATATTCAACTGGGTAGCCAACATGGTTTATCCGCGCTACGACCTGATGATCGGCGATGTGCGTGCCGTGCAGGGGGAAATTGAAACGACCCTCAACGCGGCGCAGGAAGGCATTGAGGCTGCCGCCCTCAAACTGTTGCAAAGCAGCCGGCAAGATGAAGCCAAAGAGCTGCTGACCAACTATACCGACATGGCGGCGCAAAGCACTTTCAACACGTGGAAGCAATTGGGGCAGTTCCTTGTCGTGAAGTACAATGACGGGGTAGTGAAGCGCGTCAAAGACGGGAAATTCGAACGCAATTCCATCGGCCGGCCGGCGGAAGTTATCCGCCCGGGATACCCCAAGGATTTCCTGAAAGAGTATGTGAAGCAAACCGGGGACAGATATAAAGTGCCCGGATAATTTGCCAATTCGCATTCTCTTTCTAACTTTGTACATTGATTGCCACAAGAATAACGTGGAATGTCTAATCTTTTAATAAAACTTTATATGGAAAATCAAGAGTTAATCAAACAAGTGACAGCGAAAGCCGAACAATGGCTGTCGCCTGCCTATGAGGCCGAAACACAGGCCGAGGTGAAACGTATGTTAGAACAAGACGATAAGGCCGAACTTATCGATAGCTTCTACAAAGACCTGGAATTTGGCACGGGCGGCTTGCGAGGCATTATGGGTGCCGGGAGCAACCGCATGAACATCTATACGGTGGGAGCCGCCACACAAGGCTTGGCCAACTACTTGAACAAATGCTTTGCCGGCAGAAAACAGATTTCGGTCGTGGTAGGCCACGACTGCCGCAACAACAGCCGCAAGTTTGCCGAGATATCCGCCGACATCTTCTCGGCCAATGGCATCAAGGTGTACCTGTTCGATGATTTGCGCCCTACGCCCGAAGTCTCTTTCGCCATCCGCCACTTGGGCTGCCAGAGCGGCATCAACATTACGGCCAGCCACAACCCGCGCGAATACAACGGCTACAAGGCTTATTGGGACGATGGCGCGCAGGTGCTCGCCCCGCACGACACGGCCATCATCGAAGAAGTGAACAAAGTTACGGTGGCCGATATCAAATTCAAAGGCAACAAGGACTTGATACAGATTATCGGCGAAGACATCGACAAGGTTTATCTGGATAAGATCCATTCCATTTCCATCGACCCCGAAGTTATCCGCCGCCAAAAGGACTTGAGCATCGTTTACACCCCGCTGCACGGCGCGGGACGTGCCTTGATCCCCAAGTCGCTTAAAGTATGGGGCTTTGAAAACGTTCATTGCGTGCCCGAACAGATGGTGAAAGACGGCAATTTCCCCACCGTCGTTTCTCCCAACCCCGAATATGCCGAAGCCCTTACGTTGGCTGTCAAGCTGGCCAAGGAAATCGATGCCGACATCGTGATGGCCAGCGACCCCGATGCCGACCGTGTGGGCATGGCCTGCAAGGACGACAAGGGCGAATGGGTGTTGGTTAATGGCAACCAGACCTGCCTTATCTTCCTCTACTATATCATCAAGAACCGCATCGCAACCGGCAAGATGAAGCCCAGCGACTTCATTGTGAAGACCATCGTTACTACCGATCTCATCAAGGCCGTGGCCGAGAAGAACCACATTGAAATGCTCGATTGCTACACGGGGTTCAAGTGGATCGCCCGTGAAATCCGCCTGCGCGAAGGAAAGCAACAATACATTGGCGGTGGCGAAGAAAGCTACGGTTTCCTGGCCGAAGACTTCGTCCGCGACAAAGACGCCGTTTCTGCCTGCTCGCTGCTGGCCGAAATCTGCGCTTGGGCCAAAGACCAAGGCAAGACGCTGTACGACGTGCTGATGGAAATCTACGTGGAATATGGCTTCTCGAAAGAGACTACCGTCAACGTAGTGAAGCCGGGCAAGAGCGGCGCTGAGGAAATCAAAGCCATGATGGACAACTTCCGCGCCAACCCTCCGGAAGAAATAGGCGGTTCGCCCGTAGTTCTCGTCAAGGACTACAAGCCCTTGAAAGCCACCGACAGCCAAGGCAACGTTACTGACTTGGCTATGCCTGAGGCCAGCAATGTGCTGCAATACTTCACCCAAGACGGGACGAAGATTTCTGTCCGCCCCTCTGGCACAGAACCTAAGATCAAGTTCTACATCGAGGTGAAAGGCGAGATGGGATGCCCCAAGTGCTATGCCAACGCCATAGCTGAGGCTGGGCAGAAGATCGAAGCTGTCCGCAAATCATTGGGCATCTGATCCATCGCGGTACATCTTTCGTCTTTTAAAATAAAAGAGGGCGGCGCGGGTAGCGTGGAAATCAGGGCAGGCCGAATCCCACGCTATTCGCGCCATTCCTTGGGCAGGCCTTGAACGATGGCCTGCTTTCAAATGCTTGGGTTGCCGATCCTGTCCCTGCACGTCTGCGGGACAACCTGTGCTTTCCCCTACTCTTCTTACGTGTGCAATGACTGCCTTTGGCTTTAGGAATGTCCGGCATGGGTATCTGTGTGCC
>CAYSIQ010000062.1:0-13101 GCA_964431195.1 uncultured Bacteroides sp. | reverse complement strand
CTTTCATCTCCCCGGGCCGGCAGGCAGGCCCAGTTTCTCGCGGACGAATGCTTCGATAAAGCCAATAGTCCCCTCTACGCCCAGCGCCGTGGATTCGATGCAAAGATGGTAGGTGGAGGCCGCTCCCCAAGCCTTGTTGCTGTAATAGTTGTAGTAGCTCGCGCGCTGCTTGTCCGCCTTCGCGATCATTTCCTTGGCTTCGGCGCGGCTGACAGAATGCAGCCTGCACAGGCGCCCGACGCGGTCCTCTTCCGTGGCCGAGATAAAGATGTTGGCGCAGCGCGGGCGGTCGCGGAGCACGTAGTCGGCGCAACGGCCTACGAACAGGCATGATTTTTCCCTTGCCAGCCTGCGTATGACGCCGCTTTGCACCCGGAACAGCGCGTCGTTGCTCAGGCAGTTTTCCATGGGCATGATCCCGTCGGTTATGAACGGGAAGCGCAGGGCGAAGAGCCCGCCCGCGATGCCTTGCGACGCTTTCTCGTCCGCTTTTTCGAAGAACTCGCGGCAGATGCCGCTTTCCTGCGAGGCCAGGTTGATCAGTTCCCTGTCGTAGAAATCGATGCCGAGCCTCCCGGCCAGCTTCTCGCCGATTTCGTGCCCTCCGCTGCCCAGCTGGCGGCCTATGTTCACTATGAAGTTTTCCATGACGTGTTTGGTTATTTGATTGTCACCATGGTGGCGCCGAAGCCGTACTCGCGGAACGAGGCGTCCTGGGCTTCGCAGGCGGGGTAGTTGCGCCTCAGTTCCTGCAGCAGCGCCTTGCGCAGCACGCCTTCGCCTTTGCCGTGGATGAACACGAGGCGCTGCCCGCGCATGCCCTTGTGCCGTTCCATCGCCTCGCGGAACTTGCCGAGCTGGAACTCCAGTATTTCGCCGTTGCTCATGCCGCGCGTGCTGTCCAGCAGCTCGCCGATGTGCAGGTCTATCTCCGCCGGCCTTTCTTTTTCTTTCTTCTTGGGGGCGGGGCAGGGAGCGGGGGCGTCTATGCTTTTCTTCTTCAGCAGGGCGGCGTGCAGGTCTTCGGCGGCGGCGTGCGCCTGCCCGGCGGGGCGGCCGCCCCGCACCACGTCGTAGAGCAGGGCGGGCTCTTCGAAGAAGCAGGTGGGGCGGAACGTGTGGAGCTTGTAGAACTTCGTCGTGTCCACCCGCAGCTCCACCGACGCGGCGGGCTGCAGAGCGGACGGGCGGCGGCTCTTGAAAGCCAGCAGCTGCACGGCCACCCGCTCGAGGCCGCCCAGCCCCGTCCTGTCGAACTCTTCCATCAGCACCTTGGTGCCGGGCTCCACTAGTCCGTGCGAGCGCGCGGACCAGGCCGCGCCCCCGGCGCTGAGGTAGACGTAGTAGAGGTGATAGCCGCTGTCGTTGACCAGGTAGGCTTCGAAGAGGGGGGCGGCGGCCGCGCTGTTTTCGGGCACGAAGGCCAGATAGACATCGAGCGCGCCGCCAACGGCCTCCCCGGGCTGCGGCGCGGCCGGAGCCTGCAGCGCGGCAGGCTCCGGGGCCGGCGGAGGCGCGTTGCGACTGCCTGTCTCCACCGCCACGCACTCGCGCACGGGCATGGGAATTTCAAAGCCGTCGGCGTCGCGCACCAGCGCGATGCCTTTCCCCCGGAAGCCGCTCACCACGCCTCCTCCCACTTCGTCAAGGAAGCGCACTTTGTCGCCTATTTTTATCATATTCCATTGCTTGATTTTATGGTACGAACATGTTTTTCCACGGCGCAAAGATAGCGATAAAGCGACATTCCGTCAAGCGGCCGGGCGGGAAAATGGGGCGCGTCCCCCGGTTCCCCCATCGCGGCGGCTCGCGCAGGAGACCCTTTGCCACATGCATATGCTACCCCTTACGACATACGTATGTCACTCCGTGCCGCTTCGCCGTGCCTGGGAGGGGGCAGGGGAGGGGCGTTACCTAAATATGTACGGATTTATTGTCATCCTCGCCGCGCCGCACGGCACGGCTGTATTGCTTTTTTAAGATTATTTTGTTTAGAATAAATCTATACTTCCGCGCCTTTTCCCTACCTTTACGCCCCGTTGGGGGGAGGAAAAGCCCCCCGGCGCGTTGGCGGAAATATAAAAAACAATATATATGGAATACAAATGGAATTACCTGCCCGTTACGCCCGAACAGGAGGCGGCGAGCGAGCTGTTGGCCGGGGAACTGTCGATCAGCCCGGTGCTGGCGCGCCTGCTGCTGGAACGGGGCATCGCGGGGGCGGAGGGCGCGCGGGCATTTTTCAGCCCCCAGCTGGCCGGCCTTTGCGACCCTTTCCTGATGGACGACATGGGCGCGGCGGTGGCGCGGCTCGAAAGGGCGATGGGAAAGAAAGAGCGCATCCTTGTGTACGGGGACTATGACGTGGACGGCACCACGGCCGTGGCGTTGGTGTACAAGTTCATCCGGCAGTTCTATTCAAACGTTGACTATTACATCCCCGACCGTTACGACGAGGGCTACGGCGTGTCGTACAAAGGCGTGGACTACGCGGTCGAGACAGGTGTCGGGCTAGTGATCGTGCTCGACTGCGGCATCAAGGCGGTGGGCGAGGTGGCCTACGCCAAGTCGAAGGGCATTGATTTTATCATCTGCGACCACCACGTGCCAGACGAGGAGTTGCCTCCCGCCGTGGCCATCCTCGATGCCAAACGCGCGGGCAACGCCTACCCCAACGAGCACCTGTCGGGTTGCGGCGTGGGCTTCAAGTTCATGCAGGCGTTTGCCGCTAGCAACGGCATCGGCTTCCGCCACCTCGCTCCCCTGCTCGACCTGGTGGCGGTGAGCATCGCGTCAGACCTCGTGCCCGTCATGGGCGAGAACCGCATCCTAGCCTACTACGGCCTGAAGCGGCTGAACAGCAACCCCAGCGTGGGGCTGAAAGCCATCATCGACACCTGCGGGCTGGCAGGGCGTGAAATAACCATGGGCGACATCATCTTCAAGATAGGGCCGCGCATCAATGCTTCGGGTCGCGTCCAGAACGGCAAGGAAGCCGTGGAGCTTCTGGCCGAAAAAGACTTCTCGGCCGCCCTCGAGAAAGCCGGCCAAATCAACCAGTACAACGAAACCCGCAAAGACCTCGACAAGACCATGACCGAAGAAGCCAACAACATCGTGGAAAGCCTGGGCGGGCTGGCAGGCAGGCACTCCATCGTGCTTTTCAACGAAACGTGGCACAAAGGCGTGGTGGGCATCGTGGCCTCGCGCCTGACCGAAATTCACTACCGCCCCGCCGTGGTGCTGACCAGCAACAACGGCCTGGCCACGGGATCCGCCCGCTCGGTGGCGGGGTTCGACATCTACAAGGCCATCGAGTACTGCCGCGACCTGCTGGAAAGTTTCGGGGGGCACACCTACGCCGCAGGCCTGTCGATGAAAGTGGAAAACGTCCCGGCCTTCGCCCGGCGCCTCGAAGAGTTCGTGGCCGGGAACATACTGCCTGAACAAATGGCGGCCGTTATTGACATCAATGCCGAAATCGACTTCAAAGCCATTACCCCCAAGTTCTTTAACGACCTGAAAAAATTCAACCCTTTCGGCCCGGGGAACGTGAAGCCTGTCTTCTGCACGCACAACGTCTACGACTACGGCACCAGCAAGGTGGTAGGCCACGGGCAGGAACATATCAAGTTGGAACTGGTAGACAGCAAGTCGAACAACGTGATGAACGGCATAGCCTTCGGGCAAAGTTCGCAAGTGCGCTACATCAAGACAAAACGCTCGTTCGACATCTGCTACACCATCGAAGAAAATATCTACAAGCGGGGCGAAGTGCAACTGCAGATCGAAGACATCAAGCCCAACTGACGCATGCAGCCGCCCGACTATCGAAGCATCCTAAGGCAGTATTGGGGGTATGATGACTTCCGGGGCGTCCAGCGCGGCATCATCGAAAGCATCGGGGCGGGGCGTGACACCTTGGGGCTGATGCCTACGGGCGGAGGCAAGTCCGTCACTTTTCAAGTGCCCGCCATGGCTCGCGAAGGACTGTGCCTAGTCGTCACGCCGCTGGTAGCCCTGATGAAAGACCAAGTGGAAAACCTGCGGAAACGGGGCATCAAGGCACTCGCCCTGCACGCGGGCATGGGCAGGCAAGACATCATCGCCACCCTCGAAAACTGCATCTTCGGCAACTACAAGTTCCTCTACGTCTCGCCCGAACGGCTCGCCTCCGACCTCTTCCGTGCCAAACTGCGCAAGATGCGCGTCAGCATGATAGCTGTGGATGAAAGCCACTGCATCTCGCAGTGGGGCTATGATTTCCGCCCCGCTTACCTGCAAATAGCGGAAGCGCGGCAATGCTTGCCCGGCGTGCCCGTGCTGGCGCTGACCGCCACCGCCACCCCCGAAGTGGTGGAAGACATACAGGAACGGCTGGGATTCAAAGAGCCGAATGTATTCAAGATGAGCTTCGGGCGCGCCAACCTCGCCTACATGGTGCGCCGCACCGGTGACAAGGCGGAAAGCCTGCTGCGCACCCTGCGCCAAGTGCCGGGCAGTGCCATCGTCTATGCGCGTAGCCGCAAACGTGCCCGCGAAGTGGCCGAACTGCTGAACCATGAAGGCATAACGGCGGATTTCTACCATGCCGGGCTGGACGATGCCGCCCGCGACCTGCGCCAACATGCCTGGCAAGACGGCCGTTGCCGAGTGATAGTGGCCACCAATGCTTTCGGCATGGGCATAGACAAGCCCGATGTGCGGTTGGTGGCACACATCGACCTGCCCGATTCGCCCGAAGCCTACTTCCAGGAAGCCGGGCGTGCTGGGCGTGACGGGAAACCTGCCTATGCCGTCATACTCTATGACCCGGCATCGGACAAAGCCTCGCTGCAAGCCCGCGTGGCAGCCGGCTTTCCTGACAAAGAAACCGTGAAAACAGTGTACGAACACCTTCAATACTACTTCCAAATGGCTATGGGCGATGGGCTAGGCTGCACGCGACAGTTTGATTTGGACGATTTCTGCGTGAAATTCCGCCATTACCCCGCCCAGGCGGACAGTGCGTTGAAACTGCTTGGCTTGGCCGGGTACTTGGAATACACCGAAGCAATGGACAATGCCTCACGCTTCATGTTCATTGTGCGGCGCGATGAACTGTACCGCTTGCACGCCCTTAACAACAACACCGAACTGCTCATCCGCCTGTTATTGCGCAACTATACCGGCCTGTTTTCTGATTATGCTTTCATCAGCGAGGAAATGCTCAGTACTAAGTCAGGGCTGGCGCGGAGGCAGGTGTACGAATCACTGGTACGGCTTGCCCGTTTAGGCATCGCCAGCTACATTCCGCGCCGTCGCACCCCTTATATCATATATACTCGCGAACGTATCGAAGCCGACAGCATCCGCCTGCCCGCCTCCATCTACGAGGAGCGTAAAGTCCGTGCCGAAAAACGCGCACAGGCCATGCTGGCCTACGTTTCCGATGAACAGACTTGCCGGAGCCGGCTTCTGCTGCGTTACTTCGGCGAAGACGATGGGGACAATTGCGGCCGTTGCGACATCTGCCTCAACAGCAAGCACACCGCCCTTGACCCGCAACCAAGCACGGCAGCTTCCCTGTCCGACCGCTTGCTGCAACTCATTGCCTCCGAGCAGCCTGTCACCCTTGATGCGCTGAATCGAAAGCTGAATGCCGACCCGCAAGCATTGGTACAAACAATCCACACGTTGGTGGACTGCGGACATATTGCCACTGCCGACAACCTGTATTGCTTGTCGCGAAACAAATCATTGCTTTCTCTGCATGTTAGCAACCGTTCAATTAATCATAAAAATCGGTAGTTGAAGATTTAACTCTGGTTCACGGCTATTGGCATATATGCTTGCTTCAGGGAATAGTTCGAAGAAGATTATGTAAAATGAATGCCCGCAGTTGTTCAAATCGGCAAAAATTAAATTACCAATGCAGTAATACGATAACAACCGAAATACGATTTGCAAGAATTCAATGTTAGATAAATGAAAGCAAATGCAATGAAGTTGCTGGCCGTCAACAAGGAGAAATCCAAAACCCACAGCCGTGTGAAACATATCTCCACCTTATGAAACAAAGTGTGCACAAGCTGTTTATCCGAACAGTCAGAATAATCCGTGCGAAAGCCGGCGTGGTGTTGGCAAGCCTTTTGTACATTATCTGCCATTTAATTTATTCGTTATCGCGGTGATTGGCATACTGCCATCGCCTCCAAAGACAGCAAAAAATTGAGTCTTCAATTAATCATGCCGCACATGGTGGATTCCTTACAACGGATCACCCAGCACCGGTGCTTTCTATGACTTGAGGATTTCGGTGGGGAAATCCTTGGAACGACCAACAAGATCTGTTCTCATTTAAAGATGGAAGATCGTGGGGTCTCCGCAAACGAACATAGCACTGTGGATGATCGGTTTATTACAAATCCAATGAATGAGTTATGCTTGACGTTGATAAGATTTACAGCATTGAGCGTAACATCATTCAAGCAGGCATGAAAGGCATTGAAGCAGCCATAGACAATATAGATAGAGAAACTTACATACGGATATTAGGCAGATATATTTTTTAATTAAACCGAACTCACATAAGTTACAGATGATTTGGATACAGGCTGTTACAGGACGATAATATTTCGTGAAAGGCATAGCAGTATAATCTCTCTCAAGCAATAATTAAATGTAACCATCGAAAGAGAAATTATTTGTGTATTAATGCTTAATACTGCGTTAGGGATTGGCATTCGTTGCCTGCTTGTCTTCTATCTTCACATCTTTCCATACGAAGCTTTCTATTTGCGATTTGTCGCATTCGGTATGCTTGGCTTTGATATTGAGATTTTCAAAACAGAAGTCTTTTAGTTTGTACTGGTCGGACGCAGCACTGACATTGAAGAAGATGTCGCAGTCTAAGGTGATGTTGCGCATGGTCACGTTGTTGGCGTGGGAGAGCGGCATGTCTTCCCGGCCTTTCATGTCGAAGAATTGCGTCCAAGGTTTTATGTAGAGGAAGTTCAAGGCATCGCCCGTGATGTTTTCTACCGTGATGTATTCATAGTGTTGCGGGGTGTCAGGGCGCATTTTCAGCCAAAGCAGGCGGGAAGCGTTTTGGATCTTGCAACGCCGCAGGATGATGTTACGGTTGTAGATGGATTCGCTTCCGCATGTCAGCCCGCTGTGGCAAAAGCCATATACACAATCTTCAATGATGATGTTGGTGTTCGCGCCGTTGCCGGGGTCTTTGTCCGCCCACGGTCCTTTTCCTCCTTTTAAAGCTACGGCATCATCGTTTACCGACATATAGCAGTTCTTAATTAGTACGTTGTTGCAGGCATCAATGTCTACGGCATCGCTGCTGGGTGCTTTTACCGGCTGGGAAGGCGCGAAGATGTAGAGTCCAAGCAGTTGGGCGTTGTTGCAGCGGTAAAGGTGTGTAGTCCAGAACGGTGAGTTGATGAACCGCACGCCGGAGAGCTGGATGTCGTTGCTGTTTGAGATGTAGATCAGGCGGGGGCGCAGTTCGTCCATGTTGGTGCAGTTGGGAATGACTTTGCGGCGCAGCCAGAATGAGCGCCAATAGCGTGAGCCGTTCCCATTGACAGTACCGTTCCCGGAGATAGTGAAACCGTCCACGTGGTCGGCGTTGATGAGGGCGGCAAAGTATTTCAGGCTTTGCCCTTCGATGCGGGTGTCAACAATGGCGAAATGGCTGATGTCATCGCTTCCTTTCAGTGTGGCGCCTTCCTCTAAATGGAGATGGGTCTTGGGCTTGAAGAAAAGCGAACCGCTCAGGTAAGTGCCCTGTGGCACTATAATGACACCGCCTCCTTCGTCTGATGCTCGGTCGATGACCGCTTGTATCCGTTTGGTTTGCACCAACGTGCTGTCGTCCACCACGCCATAATCCTTTATGTTATATTGCGTGCCTAAATCCTCAAGTTTCACTATTTCATTATTTCGGAACCAGTCAGGGATTGGGGTACCGTCCGGGAATTTTTCTTGCCCAGATGTGTACAGGCTGAACACGGCAGCCATCAGAAATGCTACGGTTTTCATGGTTGAATCTTGTTTTTTATTGGGTTATTGAATTCTGAGACAAAGATAAACAATTGAAGCTGATTGCAGAGTGATTGCTTTGGCCGAAAATATACCTAAAATGACTTTTATTGCGTTGTTTGCAGGCTGGCAGATAGGGAAGTGCTGTGGGGAAATTACATGAACCTGTTCGTAATCGGACAGGATGAGTGTCCGAATTCGGACATCCATCCTCGCTACAAGCCTTTCTGACCGCTTGGCACGGTGTTTGCCTTTTTATAGGCATAAAATACAACCTCAATGATATGATGAAAAAGATAATCTGTTTGACGGCCTGCTTGTGCATGCCTTTCGCGGCAAAGGCACAGGCTGATTCCGCGACAACTTACGAACGGGACATCACCTTGTCTGAAGCCATCACTCTGGCGCGGGTACAGTCGGTGGATGCAGCCGTGGCATTGAATACGCTGAAGTCGGCCTATTGGCAATACCGCACGTACCGCGCCAATCTTTTGCCTGAGATTACGTTGACGGGAACAATGCCGGCGTACAGCAAGAATTATGATTTCTATCAGAATGCCGATGGCACCTATTCCGTCCTTCACAACAATTCGTTGAAGATGAATGGAGAGTTAGCCGTCACGCAAAACCTTTGGCTCACGGGAGGTACGCTTTCGCTCAGCTCTTCGCTGGACTTTCTGAACGTGTATGGCATTAACGGCAACCGGCAGTTTATGAGCGTGCCTGTCAACCTTACTTTGAACCAACCCATTTTCGGGGTAAACGACACAAAGTGGAACCGCCGCATTGAGCCGGTGCGCTATGCCGAAGCCAAGGCCACTTTCATTTCCGCCACCGAGCAGGTGGCCATGAGTGCCATCAATTACTTTTTCAACCTGCTGATGGGAAAAGAAAACTTGGCCATCGCCCGGCAGAACAAAGAAAATGCCGACCGCCTTTATGAAACCGCCATCGTGAAACGGAAGATGGGGCAAATCTCTGAAAACGAACTGTTGCAACTCAAGCTCAATGCACTGCAGAGCAAAGCCGATGTGACTACCGCACAGAGTAACCTAAATTCCTACATGTTTCAGTTGCGTTCTTTCCTGGGGGTGTCTGAGCAGGAGGTGCTGAATCCCGTCGTGCCGGAGGTTGTGCCGGAGGTTGACATTGACTATCGGAATGTGCTCGACAAAGCATTGGAGCGGAATTCGTTTGCCCAAAACATCCGCCGCCGGCAGCTGGAGTCCGATTATGCGGTAGCTACGGCACGTGGCAACCTGCGGGGCATTACGCTGACAGCCAGCGTGGGTTATGGAGGGCAGGCGCGAAACCTTTCAGGCGTTTATCGCAATCTGGCAGACAATCAGATTGTGTCGGTGGGCTTCACCATTCCTTTGCTTGATTGGGGAAAACGGCGCGGACAGGTACGGGTGGCCAAGAGTAACCGCGATGTGGAAATATCGAGCATCCGCAAGGAACAGATGGATTTCAATCAGGATATATTTATCCTCGTGGAGAACTTCAACAACCAGGCGGAACAGCTGACCATTGCCGAGGAAGCAGACCGCATAGCCCAACGCCGTTATAAAACCAATGTGGAGACTTTCATGATTGGAAAAATCAGCACGCTGGAACTGAATGATGCGCAGACGGCCAAGGACGAGGCGCGGCAGTCACACATCCAGCAGTTGTATAATTATTGGTATTATTATTACCAAATTCGCAACCTGACGCTTTGGGATTTCGAAAAAGACACAGCCTTGGAAGCCGATTTCGAGGAGATTGTAAGGCAATAGGCGGGAAGAATTGCGACGCATACTTTGCCGGTTAGCACTGAATTGCATACTTTTGCACGATAAGCAAGCAAAATTGATCATTTATATAACACTTTGACCATGATTTTAGTAGTAGATGATGATACGGCCGTGCGTTCATCGCTTAGCTTTATGTTGAAACGGGCAGGCTATGAAGTGAAAGCTGTGGCAAGTCCGCAGGAGGTTATCGAGGTGGTACGGGAGGAGGCGCCAGCTTTGATACTGATGGACATGAACTTTACGCTTTCAACCTCCGGTGAAGAAGGGCTGACCTTATTGAAAGAGGTAAAGGTGTTCAGACCGCAGGTGCCTGTCATCCTGATGACGGCCTGGGGTAGCATCCAATTGGCTGTGCAGGGCATGCGGGCAGGAGCTTTCGACTTTATCACTAAACCTTGGAACAATGCGGCATTGCTGCAACGCATCGAAACGGCCTTGCAGCTGACAGCAACCTCAATGGAAGAAAGCGGGGAAGCGTACAGGCTGGATCGTAGCCATATTGTGGGTAAGTCGCAGGGGCTGATGGAAGTGCTCAACACTGTGGCACGCATTGCGCGCACCAATGCCTCGGTGCTGATTACGGGCGAGAGCGGCACCGGAAAAGAACTGATTGCAGAAGCCATTCACATCAACAGTCGGCGGGCATCGCAGCCATTTGTGAAAGTCAACCTGGGAGGCATTTCGCAAAACCTTTTTGAAAGTGAAATGTTCGGGCATAAGAAAGGGGCTTTTACCGATGCCACATCCGACCGCGCCGGACGCTTTGAACTGGCCGACAAAGGCACTATTTTTTTGGACGAGATAGGTGACTTGGATCTTTCTTGCCAAGTGAAGATGCTGCGTGTGCTGCAAGACCAGACCTTTGAGGCATTGGGCGACAGCCGTCCGCGCAAGATAGATGTGCGTGTGGTGTCTGCCACCAATGCCGACTTGCATGCAATGGTGGCGGAACGCCGCTTCCGCGAAGACCTTTTCTATCGCATCAATCTCATCACTGTCAGGCTGCCGGCTTTGCGCGAACGCCGTGAAGACATACCTTTGCTTGCCCGTTATTTTGCCGACAGGCAGGCGGAAACCAACCGTTTGCCGCACACGGAGTTTTCAGCGGATGCCTTGGAACTGCTCATGCGCCTGCCTTATCCGGGCAACATCCGCGAGCTGAAGAACTTGGTGGAACGTGCTATTTTGGTTTGTGGCAGGCCGGTACTGGCTGCCTCGGATTTTGATGTCAGCTATATGCGTCGCGATGGAACGCCTCAACCGTCTGCCGGTTCATCTTTCTCCGGCATGACGTTGGACGAGATAGAAAAGCAGACCATCCTGCAAGCCTTGGAGCAGTACAAAGGGAATCTTAGCCAGGCGGCCAATGCGTTGGGCATCAGCCGTGCCTCGCTTTACAGGAGGTTAGAGAAATACGATATACATTATTAACCATTGGGGAAAGCCGTCATGCGCATCAAAATGTTTTTCTATGTGCTGGTATTCCTCATTGTAGGGCTGGGGGTGCTGGTAGGCTGTTGGGCAGGGGAGATGAGCCGGCTTCGGCTATCCATATTGGGAGGAATTATCGTGTTGATCCTGTATTGGCTGAACTTGGTTTATGCCCGTCTTGTGAAACCGTTGAATAGCATCGGCAACGGCATGGACTTGTTGCGCGAACAGGATTTCAGCAGCCGGCTCAGTCCCGTAGGCCAGTATGAGGCCGACCGCATTGTGAAGATATTCAACCGCCTGATGGAACAGCTCAAGAATGAACGCTTGCATGTGCGTGAGCAAAACCATTTCCTTGATTTGCTGATACAGGCATCGCCTATGGGGGTTATTATCCTGTCGTTGAACGATGCGGTTGCGCAAGCCAATCCCATGGCGGCCAAGATGGCGGACTTGCAAGTGGAGGATTTGCTGGGCAAGAAATTGAATCAGGTGAACGTTCCTTTAATAAAGGAATTGGACAGTTTGAAACGCGATGAGAAAAAAGTGGTGCGATTGAGCGATGCCAATGTTTATATGTGCACCTGTTCGTATTTCATCAACCGTGGTTTCAGGCATCCGTTTTACCTGATAGAACGCATGACCGACGAGGTGATGCGGGCCGAAAGGAAAGCTTATGAAAAGGTGATACGCATGATAGCCCATGAAGCAAACAACATGACGGCAGGCATCACTTCTACATTGGACACCATCGGGCAAACCTTGGCAGAAGAAAAGGGCATGGAAGACATCTGCGGCATGATGCATGTCTGCATTGAGCGTTGCCTTTCGATGAGCAGGTTCATTACCCGCTTTGCCGATGTCGTGAAAATCCCTGAGCCCAACTTGCAGCCGGCCTCGCTTAATGAATTGGCCGCCGCCAGCAAGCATTTTATGGAGGGGATGTGCAACAGCCGTCGCATCAGCCTGCGGTTAGAGTGCGACCCTGAAGTGGGCGAGGTGCGTTTGGATATGCCATTGTTTGAGCAGGTGTTGGTCAACATCATCAAGAATGCGGCTGAAAGCATCGGGGAGGATGGTGAAATTGTTATCCGCACCATTGCCCCCGCTTGCATCGAAGTGGCAGACAACGGCCCGGGCATCAGTAAAGAATGTGAAGCGAAACTTTTCACCCCTTTCTTCTCTGCCAAACCCAACGGGCAAGGCATCGGTCTGGTCTTTATCCGCGAAGTGCTGAGCAGGCACGGTTGCGCTTTCTCGCTCCGCACGTATGAAGACGGGCTGACCCGCTTCAAGATTTCTTTTGCTTAGAGATTTCACTTAACCCGCCTTTGGCGCATGCCGTATTTCTCTATCATGCAATGCCACAAATGATGCTTGATTGGTGTTATGATGGCACGGCATCCCATAAAACTTCAAAAGAAGGACTGTTTGTTTTTTTAATGAATGCCCGCATCTTACTAAGCGGATGTCGAGATGGCCACTTCGGAATATTGGCGGTAGGAACCAAACTGGCCTGTCTAATTTGGCAACATGCAGACATTCATTTTCCCTTTAAATGACATAGGCTATCTCTGCGGCTACAATATCATTCACCATGATGCCAAATATCTGTTTACGGACGAGACATGCCGTTGGATTTTAGGTGATACGTTATGCCTCGCCTGCCGTTCGCGCCGTTGCTGAGGGACAAAATGGAATTTGAGGATTTTTTGCAGATTGTTTTCGGCTGTATTCTTACCTTTGTACTTTGTAAATGGTATAAAAGCATTACGCCTAGGCAACAATAAGGAAACGATGTAGATACATAACTACTAATTCAAGTTATAGGATCATT
>CAYSIQ010000061.1:0-13219 GCA_964431195.1 uncultured Bacteroides sp. | reverse complement strand
TTAGCCTCGATATCAAGACTGAAACAGCGGATTAGAGCCCTCGTTTTTCGCTCAGGAATGTGCGTGTTTCTTATATGCTTGTTTTTCATTGTCCAATAACAACTTACAAAGATAATGTCTTCTTAAAGTTGTCTTGAACCTTAATTAAAGACGTTCAATGCAAAATAAATCGGAAACCAATGGAAAGACTCAATTTTGATTCACCCAAATTGCGATTCTTCAAAAATTTCACATAACGTTATGTTTGCTTTTGGACTCTACACGCTTGCCGGTTGACACTGTCCAACAAAAATCATACCTTCTTCTTCTCTATCTCAAAGAAAAGGCGTATATTTGCACGCAATAAGTTTTAAACGTTAATCACGTCTATGTCATTTATTGCAGATAAGATTGTTATGGAGGGATTGACTTTCGATGACGTACTGTTAATTCCTGCTTACTCCGATGTACTACCTAAGGCGGTAGAACTATCCACAAGGTTTTCACGCAACATTGAATTAAAAATTCCTTTTGTGACGGCAGCCATGGATACCGTCACCGAAGCCAAAATGGCCATTGCTATCGCCCGCGAGGGAGGCATCGGCGTTATACACAAAAACATGCCCGTTGAAGAACAGGCGCGGCAGGTAGCCATCGTGAAGCGTGCCGAAAACGGCATGATTTACGACCCGATCATTATTAAGCGCGGTTCCACCGTAGCCGATGCATTGGCTTTGATGAACGAATATAAAATTGGAGGAATTCCCGTAGTGGATGACGAAAAGAAATTGGTAGGCATCGTGACAAACCGCGACTTGCGCTTTGAACGCGACCATACCAAGCACATTGATGAAGTGATGACCAAAGAGAATCTCATCACGACCAACCAGACGACCAACTTGGAAGCTGCCGCACAGATTTTACAGAAACATAAGATTGAAAAACTCCCCGTAGTAGACAAATGCTATAAGCTGGTGGGTCTCATTACCTACAAAGACATTACCAAGGCAAAAGATAAGCCAATGGCATGCAAAGATGCCAAAGGTCGTCTATGTGTGGCGGCGGGCGTGGGCGTAACCAATGACACGCTGGAACGTATGAAAGTATTGGTTGAAGCCGGAGTTGATGCCATCGTAATTGATACGGCTCACGGGCATTCCCATTATGTCATCGAAAAGCTGAAAGAAGCGAAGCGTTATTTTCCCGACATTGACATTGTTGTGGGCAACATTGCCACAGGCGAGGCGGCTAAAGCACTAGTAGGAGCCGGTGCGGACGGTGTGAAAGTAGGAATCGGCCCGGGCTCTATCTGTACGACCCGCGTGGTAGCTGGCGTGGGCGTTCCTCAGTTGAGTGCCATCTACGATGTGGCCAAAGCCTTGAAAGGCACTGATGTTCCGTTGATTGCCGATGGTGGCTTGCGTTATTCGGGCGATGTCGTAAAGGCATTAGCAGCCGGAGGTTGGAGCGTAATGATAGGCTCGTTGGTGGCCGGCACCGAAGAATCACCAGGCGACACTATCATCTTCAACGGGCGGAAGTTTAAGGCATACCGTGGCATGGGCTCATTGGAAGCCATGGAAAATGGTTCAAAAGACCGCTACTTTCAAAGCGGCACCAATGATGTGAAGAAACTGGTTCCTGAAGGCATTTCAGGTCGTGTCCCCTACAAAGGCACCCTTTACGAAGTTATCTACCAGTTGGTAGGCGGCCTGCGCGCAGGTATGGGATATTGCGGCGCAGCCAACATTGAGAAGCTGCACGATGCCAAGTTTACACGTGTTACCAATGCCGGCGTGCTTGAAAGCCATCCGCACGATGTAGCCATCACAAGCGAAGCGCCTAACTATAGCCGTCCAGAATAAACATGAAGATGCGCAGACAGAAAGATTTGGTTGACAATGCATTACGGAGACGCGAAAACTCGCGTCTCTACTATTTCCCCAAGGAATGAGAATCGGTTGTTTAGTATTTATCGTATGGCTGTGCCGGGCGGCGAGTTTGCAGGCACAGGATGCATCGGTGCTGATGCGCGTCAATGGACAAAACGTGTCTTTGGCCGAGTTCGAACGTGCGTGCCAAAGCCATCCTGTTTTGACAACGGACGGAAGCAGTTCCTTGCAAGTGCAGCTTGACTGGTTTGTGACGCAGAAACTCAAGGCATTGGCTGCTGAAGCTGACGGATTGGACACCCTACCCGAAGTGCAGACATTGCTTTACCGCTACCGGAACGACTTGTTATGCACCTGTTTGACTGATGCGAACGAGGCCTTACAGGCTGCTCGCCTGCGTTATAAGCGCCTTGAATCCCAACCGCATTCGGGCGAAGTATGGATAAGTCACATTTTCCGCCGTCTTCCGCAAGACATTCCAGATGCAACCCTCCAACAAGCTGAAACGCAAATGGACTCCATCTACAACGCATTGTGCGAAGGAGTCGATTTTAATGCTTTGGTACAACAATATTCCGATGAGAAGTCACCTCTCTGCGTCAAACGATTGCAGGAGGCAACCGAGTTTGAAGAAGCTGTGTTTGCCTGTAAGCCGGGCGAATTTACGCCGCCTTTCTTCACTCCTCAGGGCATTCACATTGTCCGCGTGTTGAAGCAGGAGCCTCTCCCTCCTTTTGAAAAGCTCAAAGATAGCTTGATGCGCAAACAGGCCCGCCTGCACTGCAACGCCCCGATTACTCGATCGGTCGTGAAACGTCTGAAAACAGACTTGCACTTCTGTCCCGATGACGCAGGCATGAACGAACTGCGCAAAAAGGGATATACTGGACTGCCACTTTTCACGCTGGATGGGAAAAACTATACGGGCACGACTTTCGCGCTTTTTGCGGCAGCCTATCCGGCAGGGCTTGAACAACAAATAGAAGCATTCATCACCAAATCATTGCTGGATCATGCCAACATTGAATTTGAGCAAAAGCATCCTAACATGAGCATTTGCCTGCAAGTACACCGCGACAGCCTGCTGGCTGATTTGTGGGAAACGAAAAACGGAGGCTCCATCAACCAAGATGAACAGCAGTTGCAAATCTACTTCGAAAGGCATCGTGACAACTACCGGTGGAAACATCCGCATTACTACGGCATTGTGCTGCACGCCGTCAGCAAGCGCACAATGAGGCAGGTACGCAAATTCCTGAAGGAACTGCCCGAAAAAGAGTGGGCCGATGCCCTGCGCATCATATTCCCGCCCGAACAGACCGAGGTTCGAGCAGAAATGGGCGTTTTTGCCCTTGGCGACAACAAGTTTGTAGACGACTTGGTATTTAAGCAGGGCAATGCCGCTCCGCTACCTGACTATCCGTTTGCCACCGTAGTAGGCAAGAAGCGGAAAAGTCCTAAAAGTTACCGCGATGTTTACAACGAAGTGGCGAAGGATTATAAGCGTGATGCGGAAAAGTCGCGCTTGTCGTATCTGTATGCCCAAAGTAAGGTTGAAATAAACCAAGAGGTTTTAAAAACCGTTAATAATAAAAGAGTCGAATAATTAAACCACTATCTTCGTGGCTTGAACAATGAACGGTATGCCAATCATGCGCACGGGCTGTCTAATATTTGTCTTGGTGCTACTGCTTTACGAATTTTTCCAACGTGCTCCCTCCTCCGGTAAGGGGCGGGCACTGTTGGCTGAAGCGGCAGGGCGGTATACTTATTATGAAGATGTGCAAAACATGTCCCTCGCAGCATTAACGCAGGAAGACAGCATTCGATTTGCCCGACAATACACCCGTAACTGGATAGAAGAAGGATTGCGCTACGACAAGATGAAAAAAAACATCCCCGACAATGACAAAATAGGAAAGCTGGTGGAAAAATACCGGGGAGCACTGATAATACGTACCTACCAGCAGGCACTCTTCAACCAGCGACTGTCTAATGAAATCACCGAAGAAGAGATGTATACGCATTATGACAAACATCGTGCACTCTTCCTCTTGAAACGACCGCTTATGAAAGGACTGTCCATCAAAATTCCACTTACAGCTTCCAAGCTGAACAAAGTGCGCCAATGGCATAAGGACGAAAGTCGGAATGCCGTGGAATATCTGGGAAAATATCAGATGCAATATGAAGTATAGTATGAATATTCCTATGGCGAGTGATTGCCCGTGCCGAATGTGCTGTGAACGATTCCCCAGCGGGAAACAGAATTCGGAAGCCTATTTCGACAAACGCCGCTATGCGGAGTTGAAAGGCACGGCTTCCCACCGTTTTTTGAACATAAGCAATTGTCATCCTGCCGTGAACAAGAACTTTATGAAACAGGTTGCATATAAGCGAAAAAATCTTTCCCAATAGAAAAAGCAAGCGGAATTTATACGTATGTGAAAAACGCCCCATACGGGAGAACGGTGAGAAGAGAACAGAATTAATTATTAGGATATAGAGACATTGAGATGAAGAAGTTTATAAACATTAAAATGATGGCCTTATGCGCTTTGGTAATGCTAGGTAGCTTCACGGCATACGCCCAAGACAACGTGATAGACGAAGTGGTATGGGTGGTAGGCGATGAAGCCATTTGGAAGTCTGAAGTGGAGGAAGCACGCATGAATGCCTTGTACGAGGGACGTCGCTTCGATGGAGACCCTTATTGCGTCATTCCTGAAGAGATTGCCGTGCAGAAGTTGTTCCTCCACCAAGCTGCTTTGGACAGTATCGAGGTAAACGAGAGCGAAGTCATACAGCGTGTAGACTTAATGACCAACATGTACATTGCCAACATCGGATCACGCGAAAAGATGGAAGAATACTTCAATAAGACTTCCAGCCAAATTCGCGAAACTTTGCGCGAAAATGCACGCGAAGGACTGACGGTGCAGAAGATGCAGCAGAAACTGGTGGGCGAAGTAAAAGTGACACCTGCTGAAGTGCGCCGTTACTTCAAGGATTTGCCACCCGACAGCATCCCCTACATCCCCACGCAAGTGGAGGTGCAGATCATTACACAAAACCCCAAAATCCCCCTCGAAGAGATAGAGGAAGTAAAGAGGCGCCTGCGCGAATTTACCGAACGCATCAACAACGGCGAAACGAGTTTCACCACGTTGGCGCGCATGTATTCGGAAGACCAAAGTTCGGCTATCAACGGAGGTGAGTTGCGCTTCATGGGACGAGGCGAATTAGACCCCGCTTTTGCTAACGTGGCATTCAACCTGCAGAACCCCGATAAAGTATCGAAGATTGTGGAATCGGAGTTCGGTTTCCACATCATCCAGTTGGTTGAAAAACGGGGTGACCGCATCAAAGTACGCCACATCCTGCTGAAACCACACATTCCTGAAGCATCCCTCACTGCAGCCAACGCTCGTTTAGATTCCATTGCCGATGATATCCGCAACGGCAAGTTTACCTTTGAGGATGCAGCCGTACTCTCGCAGGATAAAGACACACGTAATAACCACGGCCTGCTGCCCAACCCAAACAACAATACTTCCCGCTTTGAAATGCAGGAGTTGCCTCCTGAAATAGCCAAAGTGATAGACAAGATGAAAGTGGGCGAGATATCGGATGCATTCACCATGATCCCGCAGGAAACCGGTAAGGAGGAGTGCGTCATCGTCAAACTGAAAAGCCGCATCAACGGGCACAAGGCAACGGTTGCAGACGATTACCAGAACTTGAAGAACATCGTCCTTGAAAAACGCCGGAACGAGGCATTGGACAAATGGATTCGGGAGAAACAAAAGCACACCTATGTCCGCATTAACGAGAAGTGGAACAACAACTGTGCATTCAAGTATCCCGGCTGGGGACAACAATAAAATCATGAAGCCGCTTATGACGTACATACCCTGCAAGCATGGATTCCTCTTGGTAGGCATTTTGTGCTTATGGGGTTTCTGCACATTGGGCGCACAGGAGTTGGAGCCCATTGTAAAATCGTCACTGAAGAAACCGGAGAAGAGTGTTCTACTCAATGATACGCTGAAACCTAAACGGCTATCCATCGATTCATTGCACATTATATCCACGCCAGAACATGCTCAGAAGAAAATTGTCAAAACAGTATCAGAACCTGTGCAAGCCCTCAAAGAAGATACAGTGCCGTCCAAAAGAAAAAAGAATCCTGTTGCCGGCCAACCTGCCGGAGTGAAGCCGGCTCCCCTCCACAAACCCGATGAAAAGCCGGCCTCTGCCCAAAGTGATGACAAACAGAAGAAGACCCGCGTAGACTTGCTGTATGCCGATGAAGCTATGGCCGACCAGACTCTGCATCCCAACATACAGATTTTGATTGGCTCTGTGCAACTGAAGCAGGACAGTATGTATATGTTTTGCGACAGCGCATCAATCTACCAGAACATCAATTCGGTGGAGGCTTTCGGCAACGTGCGAATGGAACAAGGGGATACCTTGTTCATCTACGGCGACTATCTCTATTATGACGGTATGTCGCAATTGGCCATGCTGCGCGAAAACGTCCGCATGATTAACCGGAACACAGTGCTTACTACCGACAGTCTCAACTACGACCGCCTGTACAACCTGGGCTACTATTTTGAGGGCGGCACTCTGGCTGACGAGGAAAACATACTGACTTCCGAATGGGGGGAATATAGTCCGGCAACTAAACTGGCAGTGTTCAACCACGATGTCAAACTGGTAAATCCGCAGTTTGTACTGACATCAGACACACTGAAATACAGCACGCTGACCAAAGTGGCAACCATCCTCGGCCCTTCGGATATAGTGAGCGAGAACAATCATATCTATTCTGAACGAGGCATCTACAACACGACGACCGACCAAGCCGAATTGTTGGATCGCTCCGTCCTCACCAATCAAGGGAAGAAACTGACCGGCGACAGCCTGTTCTACGATCGGCAGGCCGGATATGGCGAGGCTTTCAACAACGTGCAGATGAACGACACTGTGAACCGCAATATGCTGACTGGAGACTACTGTTTCTACAACGAACTGACCGGCAGCGCCGTTGCCACTCAAAAAGCCGTGGCAATAGATTACTCCCAAGGCGACAGCCTTTTCATGCACGCTGATACGCTGCGGTTGCTGACGTTCAACCTCAATACCGACTCCATGTACCGCGAGATGCGCGCATACCATAAGGTACGCGCATATCGCACAGATATGCAGGCCGTGTGCGACTCGTTGGTCTATAACTCCAAAGACTCGTGCACGACGATGTATGCCGACCCTATCCTATGGTATGGCGAGCAACAACTTATCGGCGAAGAGATAAAATTCTACACTAACGATAGCACCATTGAGTGGGCGCACATCATCAACCAAGCCTTGGCCGTGGAGCAGAAAGATTCCATACACTACAACCAAGTGGCCGGGAAAGAAATGACGGCCTACTTCATTGACGGTGAAATGCGTCAGGTGGATGTCAACGCCAATGTGCTGGTCATATTCTATCCTGTAGAGGAGAAAGACAGCACCTTAATGATGCTCAACTATTCGGAAGGCGGGTTCCTTCGTATGTTGCTTAAGGACAGGCGCATGGAACAGGGCGCGTTTATCGGCAAAGCCAACGGGATCGCCTATCCCATGAACCAAATTCCGCCAGACAAGTATCAACTGCCCTCGTTTGTGTGGTTTGACTATATCCGGCCACGCGACAAAAAAGATATATTCGAATGGAGAGGCAAACGTGCCGGAGACCAGTTGCAGAAGAGCGACCGCAAGCCGGTGGATTCTCCTCGGAATATGCACATTGAAAGAGCCAGGAAATAACCGACGAATAAGCGATGGGAATGTTTGACACACGAAAGCCGCGACGCTACCGGCATATTTATATCTATGCAAATCCGCACAAAGACTACGAGGCGGCTGTCCGTGAAAAATTCCGTGAACAGGTGGGAAATCTGCGGCAGCGCACTTCCAATCAACGGCTTAAGCCTATACGGATAACATTTCTGCTGCTCTTTCTTGCCGCGTTGCTCTGTTTGTGGCTTGCCTTAGGCGGCAACGCGGGATAGATGCAAGCTTTTATTCATCCATTTTTCATTCTTTGTTAGGAAAGGAACTCATTCATGAGCGATATCATTCATTTGCTGCCTGATTCGGTTGCCAACCAGATTGCGGCCGGCGAGGTGATCCAACGTCCGGCTTCCGTTGTCAAAGAATTGGTAGAAAACGCCATCGATGCCAAAGCAAGCGAAATACACGTATTGATAACCGATGCCGGAAGAACCTGCATTCAAGTAATAGATAATGGCAAAGGCATGTCCGAAACCGATGCCCGCCTTTCTTTTGAACGCCACGCCACCTCCAAAATCAAGCAGGCCGAAGACCTTTTTGCCCTCCACACCATGGGATTCCGCGGCGAGGCATTGGCTTCCATTGCCGCCGTAGCTGAGGTGGAACTGAAAACCCGCATGGCCGATGATGAATTGGGCACTCGCCTGCTCATTTCCGGCTCCAAAGTAGAGAGCCAAGAACCCGTATCGTGCTCCAAGGGCTGTAATTTCTCCGTGAAAAACCTGTTTTTCAACGTACCGGCACGTCGCAAGTTCCTGAAGTCAAACTCTACCGAGCTAAGTAATATCCTGGCCGAATTCGAACGCATTGCCTTGGCGCATCACGACGTGGCTTTTTACCTTTACAGCAACGATGCCGAACTGCTCAGTCTCCCTGCCATGCCTGTCCGCCAACGCATCCTTTCCATATTCGGCAAGAAACTGAACCAACAACTGCTCAGCGTAGAGGTGGAGACCAACATAGTGAAGATTACGGGATATGTGGCAAAGCCCGAAACGGCCCGCAGGAAAGGGCTGCATCAATACTTCTTCGTTAACAACCGCTACATGCGCCATCCCTACTTCCACAAGGCGGTTACGAATGCTTACGAACGCTTGATATCTGCTGGTGAACAGGTTTCTTATTTCCTCTACTTTGAGGCAGATCCTGCCAACATTGATGTAAACATCCACCCCACCAAGACCGAGATTAAGTTTGAAAACGAACAGGCTATCTGGCAAATCCTCTCGGCCGCCGTGCGCGAGGCGCTGGGGCGCTTCTGCGCCGTTCCTCAAATAGACTTCGACACCGAGGGCATACCGGATATCCCTGTTCCCATGCCCAATGCCCCCCTCAACGTTCCGCGAGTGCAGTATAACGAAAGCTATAATCCTTTCCGCCCGTCTTCTTCGCCATCGGCAGGTTCGAATACGAACAGCCATAAATACCCGCGCGTGGATTGGGAACAACTTTACTCCGGCCTTTCCAAAGCCAGCCTCATGAATAACCTATCTCCCGATGAGCCTTCTCCCGATGCCGACCAAGCGGATGCACTGGAACAGGCTAAAACTTCGCTAACTAGGCAGTCGGAATTTATTCTTTACTCGGCCGCAGCAGCCGAAAGGGGCAACCTGTATTATCAGTTTAAGGGGCGCTATATCCTCACCTCCGTCAAGTCTGGTTTGATGATGATTGACCAACACCGTGCCCATGTGCGGGTGCTCTATGAACGCTATATGCAGCAAATCAGCATGCAGAAGAGCGTTTCACAAGGCGTGCTTTTCCCCGAAATCATCCAGCTGCCTCCTTCTGAAACTGCCATGCTCGAAAGCATCATGGACGACATGACCGCCGTAGGCTTTGAACTTTCTCCATTGGGCGGAGGCAGCTATGCCATCAACGGGGTGCCTTCGGACATTGAGGGGCTTGACCCGATAGAACTGGTGCGTGGCATGGTGCATACCGCCATGAAGAAAGGCAACGATGTGAAAGAAGAAATCCGCCACCATCTTTCTCTCGCCTTGGCCAATGCAGCCGCCATCGTCTATGGGCAAGTATTGATCAACGAAGAAATGGCTAATCTCGTGGACAGCCTTTTTGCTTGCCCGTCGCCAAACTATACGCCCGATGGCCATCTCGTGTTCGCCACCATCAAGGAGGAAGATATAGAAAAGATGTTCAAGAACTGACAAGCGAAAGGCTGCTGATCTGAACGAGCGGAGCGGTAATCTCGTGCCCTCGCGCCACCGCCCGGCACACAACTTCATGAGGAGTATGCGCCCGCGCTCGCCGCTTGCTGCTTCTTCGGCGACAAACCTGAGGCCGCCGCCCGTGCGTGCATGGGGCGCGGGCGGTGCAGCACGGTGGAAACGCCGTATGTGCATGCGCCGGGTGCGGTACGGGTGTCATGCGGATAATCATTTAAAAAGAAAACGCTCTTTAATTGGTAAATTCCTTTTTTCAAACAAGAGCTAATTCAATCAATGGTTTAAACTTTCAATTCAGAAGACAGTCTAACCGACAAATGCGAATAGAAATGGAATAGGCCGAGCGGCAACTATTTCAAAAGAAAAAATAAAGATGTAACTTTGTTTCATGATAGATACGAATGTGTTATTCCCGATGGAGTGGGTTAAATGGGACGACTTTGCAAAATGGCCGGAAAAGGTAGAAAGCTCTGAACTGGTGCCATCCAACGAATCGGCTGCAACTTTCAAATCCCGCCGCTTGTTCGGCACTAAAACCTTCTCTAGACGAAGAACAGTTACGAATGGCATGATGGAAAGCCTAAACGCAAAAGCCCGACTTGCCGAAAGAAAGGCAAAGGGATATGCCGGCGTAAATGATTTTATGAATATGGCCTGTAATCAACGTGGGGATAGCTTCCGTTATCCTCTCAATCCGAAATAAATCTATAGGAAAATGGATGCGCCTTATAATGAACGCGAAGTAATGGCCTTGTTGCAAGACGAGAACACGCAACGGCGCGGATTTGAGATGGTGGTTGCCCGCTACAGCGAGCAGCTATATTGGCAGATTCGCCGTATGGTGATTTCGCATGACGATACCAACGATTTGCTTCAGAACACCTTTATCAAAGCGTGGATTAATATCGATTATTTCAGGGGAGAGGCAAAACTTTCCACTTGGCTGTATCGTATTGCCATGAATGAATGCCTCACTTTCCTCAACAAGCAACACGCCAATGCCACCCTATCGCTTGATGACCCTGAAGCAAACTCAGTCGAACAACTGGAAGGAGATGCCTATTTCTCGGGCGACCATATCCAGCTGTTGCTGCAAAAGGCGTTGCTCGCTCTGCCCGAAAAGCAACGCATAGTGTTTAACCTGAAATATTATCAGAAAATGAAGTATGAAGAGATGTCCGAAATACTCGATACCTCTGTCGGAGCCTTGAAAGCCTCGTACCATCATGCAGTGAAGAAGATTGAAAGGTTTCTGGCTGAAGCCGAATAAAAATGCAGGATAAAGAGAGGAAAATTTGGAGGATATCTTTTAAACCTTTTAATAACAAGCCCGTCTAAATAACAGATAAGGAAGAAACTTATGAAAGAAGAAGATAACATATTGAGGAAAGTGGGAGTGGAAAATCCTTTCCAAGTGCCCGATGGATATTTTGAGCATCTCACTTCGGAGATTATGGGCCGGCTTCCCGAAAAATCTTCTCTTGGCATGGAGCCCAAACGTATAACCCTTTGGGACAAAGTGAAACCTTGGGCGTATATGGCAGCCATGTTTGCGGGAGCGGCAGTGATTATCCGGGTAGCATCCACAGGCTCTGTACAGAATCCCGAAACCGTGGCCGAAGAAGATACGGAAATGGAAGAAGTCGAATTCATTAACGACATGTTAGATAATTCCATGATGGACGATTATTCGCTCTATGTCTATCTGGCAGACATTGACGCGGAATGAGATATGCACAACCTATTTTTTTAGATAATAAGAATGATTATTTTAAATGAAAAGAAAGCGAGGAAAAGAAAATGAGAAAACTGATTATTTCATTACTATTGGCGTTTAATGTTGCCCCGGCATTGCAGGCGGCAGACAGTACCTATCAGCATCGCATGAGCCGCGAGGAGTTCCGTGCCAAACAGCAGACATACATCGCCGAAAGGGCGGGACTCACCAAGGAGGAGGTTGCCAAATTCTTTCCGGTCTATTTTGAATTGCAGGATTCTAAGAAAGAGTTAAATGATAAAGCATGGAGCTTGTTGCGTAAGGGCAGGGATCCGAAAGCCACCGAGTCGCAATATGCGGAAATCCTGGAAGGTGTGTACAATTCGCGCATTGACATTGATAAGCTGGAGAAGAATTACTATGACAAGTTTAAGGCGATATTGTCTAACGAAAAGATTTATAAAGTAATGCAAGCCGAGATGAGTTTCCATCGAGACCAACTCAAGGGAATGAGAACCAAGAGAATGCAGGGCGTGAAAGACTTCCATCACGACCAATCTAAGGGAATGAGAATCAAGAAAATGTAAGTTGATCATAAACCATAGAAAAGGAGAAAGGCTAATGAACGGAAGTAAACGTATGTATTTTGTTCTTCAGCTTTTCTTTTTATATTTTCATCAAGGCTGTCATTTAACCGTGTCACGGTAAAAGAATAAAAGATGGAGCAGTAAATATATGGGAACTTGTTCCCGTTACCCAAGAAGTCGGAGATGTAAATTAAACTGTGCCGGCAAGGAATAAAATATTAACTTTGCTGCAGATTCAGGATTCATTAGGCGAAGTAACCGTATTCACTCCCATGACCGTAATTCTATTTTTAATCCCCAGTTCATCAAGAAGCATGAGTCCATTTTAGCTGGAGAAGTTTTCGGCCGTATGACAGGCCTATATGCGATGGGAAATAGCACAAGAAAAATCGGCGGCCGGATGGGAGAGAACCTTGAGAATCGTGTTCCGGCAGATACGATCAGCACCGTCCCTATCGCGTGCTTCCAAGAATTAAAGGCGTGGAAATCACGGATGCTTGCCCCTGTTTGTTCCATAGCGTGGACATTCATTGCAAGATAACGATGAGCGTGGTTGTGCGGCATCCCGTGCAATCCACAATGTACCGGGTATTGACAGAGAGGGGCATAAGGAACTGCGTGGTATAATATATCAAGGATGAGGAAGCAAACTTCTGGCTAAGTGTGCAGACAGGCCTTCAGGACCGTGGGGTTGAAAATATCCCCATAGTCTGTATAGACGGGCTGAAACGAATCCATCCACTATAGAGGGAATCCGATTTGATTACGGCAAATGTCTGTCTGACGGGTTTGTTTGCAACGGCAATGAGAGCAACCTTGGAAAGCCTCCCGTTGCTTCCAACCGTGCGTAATACTCTTTGCAGACCGTATCGTTGCGTAATGCCGGCCACGAAGCGGCATAAAGCAGCGAACGCAAACTTGCATCCTCGTTACGGTTTATCCCGTCTTTGGTGCGCACGGATGTTCCGGATTGCTGGCATGCAGGGCAACGATAAAGCGGGAAACCTACCT
>CAYSIQ010000060.1:2213-13244 GCA_964431195.1 uncultured Bacteroides sp. | reverse complement strand
AAAATCAAGGAGTTATGACAAGAATAACTCCTTGATTTTGTAAATCGCGCTTCTATAAGAAACTCCTACGCCTTTTCATGACAAGCCGGCGGAAGCATCCGCAACATTGCACCTGCCGGCTGGCTCCGCCCCCACAAAATATATCGCCTCCTGGTAAGAATAAACAAAAAAAAAGTCGTACTTTTGCGCTGCAAAGCAAATACCAATAGGAACATGACAGCTGAAACAAGAGACGGGGAAACCGGCGAAAAAAGAAGCCTGAACTTCATCGAACAAATCGTGGAAAACGACTTGAAAGAAAGGAAAAACGGGGGACGGGTGCAAACGCGTTTCCCGCCCGAGCCCAACGGATACCTGCACATCGGCCACGCCAAGGCTATTTGCTTGGACTTTGGCATTGCCGCCGCGCACGAGGGCGGAGTATGCAACCTGCGCTTCGATGACACCAACCCCACCAAGGAAGACGTGGAATACGTGGAGGCCATCAAGGAGGACATCCGCTGGCTGGGCTACCAATGGGGACATGAGTATTACGCTTCCGACTATTTCCAGCAACTGTGGGACTTTGCCGTCCGGCTCATCAAAGAAGGCAAAGCCTACATTGACGAGCAGACATCCGAGCAGATAGCCGAACAGAAAGGCACTCCCACCCGCCCCGGCGTGGAAAGCCCCTACCGCAACCGTCCCGTGGAGGAAAACCTGGAACTGTTCAACAAGATGAATTCGGGCGAGATTGAAGAAGGGAAGATGGTGCTGCGCGCCAAAATTGACATGGCCAACCCCAACATGCACTTCCGCGACCCCGTCATCTACCGCGTGGTGAAGCATCCGCACCACCGCACGGGCACCAAGTGGAAAGCCTACCCCATGTATGACTTCGCGCACGGGCAAAGCGACTTTTTCGAGGGAGTGACCCACTCGCTCTGTACCCTTGAGTTCGTGGTACACCGCCCTCTCTACGACCTCTTCATCGACTGGCTGAAAGGCGGCAAAGACCTTTACGACAACCGTCCCCGCCAATACGAGTTCAACAAGCTGAATTTGAGCTATACCTTGATGAGCAAACGCAACCTGCTCACGCTGGTGAAGGAAGGCCTAGTCAACGGATGGGACGACCCCCGCATGCCGACCCTCTGCGGATTCAGGCGCCGCGGCTATTCGCCCGAATCCATCCACAAGTTTGTCGACAAAATAGGCTACACCACCTACGATGCGCTCAACGAGTTTGCACTGTTGGAAAGTGCCGCGCGCGAAGACCTCAACGAACGCGCCACCCGCATCTCAGCCGTGCTCAATCCCGTGAAACTCCTCATCACCAACTATCCCGAGGGGCAAGTGGAGGAGATGGAAGCCGTCAATAACCCCGAACGCCCCGAAGAAGGAACCCACGCCATCGAATTCAGCCGCGAGCTATGGATAGAACGCGATGACTTCATGGAGAATGCACCAAAGAAATACTTCCGCATGACCCCCGGACAGGAAGTGCGGCTGAAGAATGCCTACATCGTAAAGTGCACCGGATGCAAAAAGGACGAAAACGGCGATGTCACGGAAGTGTATGCCGAATATGATCCCGGCACGAAGAGCGGGCTGCCCGGCGCCAACCGCAAAGTGAAAGGCACCCTGCATTGGCTGAGCTGCAACCACTGCATAGAAGCTGAAGTCAGGCTGTACGACCACCTGTGGAAAGCGGAGAACCCACGCGATGAACTGGCAGCCATCTGCGAAGCCAAAAACTGTGACGCGCTGGCAGCCATGAAAGAAATCATCAACCCCGATTCGCTCCACATCCTGCCGCGCTGCTATGTCGAAAAGTTTGCCGAAGGCATGAAACCCCTCACCTACCTGCAATTCCAACGCATCGGTTACTTCAACGTCGACCCAGACTCAACCGCAGGCAAGATGGTGTTTAACCGCACGGTGGGGCTGAAAGACACGTGGGGCAGAATCAATAAATAAAGAAAACTTTCCCCGGCATCACTCAAACATCGCATAAGCACACTAACTAAAGATGAATAGGAAGAACCTGCTTTCCGGCAGAGACAAACAGATGCAGGACATGGCCGATACGTATGAAAACGCCTTGACCGAAGGGACATCTTTCTACCTTGATGCCGATGATTGGGCCGACTTAGCCGATTGGTATGCCGTGCGCGGAAAAATGAAACAAGCATTGGCTATCGCCAAAGACGGGCTGAAAGCACATCCGGACAGCACACCCCTGTTGGTGGAACAAGCCTACTTGTTTATCGACGCCGACAAGGGGGAGAAAGCGTGGCTGTCGCTCAACCGTATCCGTGAAGGTTACCTGCCGGAAGTGAAGATATTGAAAGCCCACCTGCTGATGCTTGACGGCCAAACGGAGGAAGCCGAAGAGCTGCTCGATTCGCTCGATGACAAGGAGGATTTGGCGAACATCATTGAGGTCGTCTACCTCTATCTCGATTTTAACCTATTGGACAAAGCCTGCCAATGGCTTATGAACGGCAAAGAGGATTACGAAGACAACGAGTCGTATATGGCCGTTACCGCCGACTACTACTGTGCAACCGGAGATTATCCCCAAGCTGCCGACTACTACAATAAGTTATTAGACAGGAATCCTTATTCATCCCTCTATTGGTATGGACTGGCTCGTTGCCACTACGAAATGGAGGAACTGAACAAATGCATTGATGCCTGCGACTATTCGCTTTTGTCCGATGAAGAGTTCGGCGACGCCTACGTGCTGCGCGGCCATGCCTACTTCAGACTGTCCAATGATGAGAAAGCCGCCGAAGACTACCGTATGGGCATCAAATACAACTCCCTGAGCCTCCACTACCTCAACGCAATCGAAGCGTTTCGGAACATCGGGAAAGGCAACTGGAAAGAAGGGCTGCGCTATATCAAACTGGCCATAGCCCATCCCGACGAGTGCGCCGTACCCCTGTCTACACTATACGCCAATGCCGCATTCTGCCATGCTAAGCTCAACCGCAGAGACAAAGCCGAAAGCTATTGCCTCATGGCACTCGAAGAAGATCCGGATGACACAGATGCGCTCCTGCTGCTCAACCGCATTTACCTGCAAACGGGAAATCCCGGAGCGGCAAGCGAATTGTGGGACAGAATGAAAAGCCTCGTCAACGATGCCGAAACGTGGTTCGACATCGGCAACCTCTGTATAGAGACCAACCAACTGCAACTTGCCAGGAATGCATTTGAGGAAGTCTACCTGCTCAATCCAGACCACCCGCAAATTCATAGAATCCTCGCGTTGCTCTACCTCACTGCAAAGGACATCAAGCAATTCCGTTTCCACAACGAAAAGACTGAACGCCCCATACCGCCCGATGTGGCGGAAAGCATGATGAAGAAGCTCAACGGAAACTATGCGGATTACTATTGGAAGAAAGTCATGAAAGCTTTCTACGACCAATAGATACGAACCCATAATATCCCGATTACCTTTCATTAAAAACCAGCAAAAGAATTATGGAATCCGTAGCGTTTATCCAATGGTGTTTGGACAACCTTAACTATTGGACAATTACCCTGCTTATGATGATTGAAAGTTCATTCATCCCTTTCCCTTCGGAAATCGTAGTGCCTCCTGCCGCTTGGCTGGCCTGCACTAGTGGCGAGCTCAATATTTACCTTGTCATACTGTTTGCCATATTGGGAGCCGATTTGGGTGCCATAATCAACTACTACTTGGCTCTATGGCTTGGCCGCCCCCTTGTCTACAAGTTTGCTAACAGTCGTTTCGGGCACATGTGCCTCATTGATGAAGCCGGCGTGAAGAAAGCCGAAAGGTTCTTCGACCAGCACGGAGCCGTTTCTACCTTTGTGGGACGCCTCATCCCCGCCGTCCGTCAGCTCATCAGCATCCCTGCCGGTCTGGCAAGGATGAAACTGCCCGTTTTCCTGCTCTACACCACATTGGGTGCCGGCCTTTGGAACATTGTTTTGGCTTCTATCGGCTACTACCTTTCCACCATCGAGAGCATCAACTCCAAAGATAAACTCATTGACGAAGCCACCAAGTACAGCAACGAAGTAGGCTACACCCTGCTGACGTTGGCCATCGTGACGGTAGCTATCCTTATATATAAAGGCATTAAGAAAAACAAGTAAACCACGCGAGATGACTTCATGAGTTGCTGCATGCAACTGTTGCCCGCCCCGTACTTTTTTTAATCGGCTTCTGCATTTTTTACCACCCCAATGCCCCCTTTCCCGATTTTTCCTCTTATTTTTGCAGTATGGTTGAGATAGCACGATATATAAAAGCATTGTTGCAAGAAAACGATTGCGTGATTGTGCCTGGTTTGGGAGGCTTTGTTGCCCACTATGAACCATCGCACAAAGTGGAAGAAGAAAACCTGTTTATCCCGCCTTCAAGAACCGTGGGCTTTAACCCGCAGTTGCGAATGAACGATGGAATATTGGCACAATCATTCATGGCTGCACAAGGGCTTAACTTTGCCAACGCCACCCACCGGATAGAACAGCAGGTGAAAGAGTTGCGATACATGCTCCACGAAGAGGGGAAAGTGGAACTTACAGGAGTGGGCGTACTGTATTATTCCATTCACGAAACGTATCGGTTTGTCCCTTGCGATCATGCCATTACAACTCCCTCGCTCTATGGATTAGGCAACTTCCGCATGATGGAAACAGGGATGGACTCCCAACCTTATCCAGTGCAGACACCAATGGAAATCAGCATATCCGATAGGCATAAGCACCGTTTGGGTATACGGATTAATCGGGAAATGGCTTCGAACGTGCTGATGTTGCTGGTGGTAGTGTTGGGGGGATTTTTGCTGTCAGTACCTGTACAAAACACAGAGATAGAAGAAGAAAATTATGCCAGACTGATGCCTGAAGAACTATTTACCAGAATTGAGAAAGTTTCATTGGCCATTAACCCCATCGTAACGAGCCGGCCAGCGGAAAGCATCCGAGAGGAAAAAGTAGAGTCCACCCCAACCGTGCCAACGGTTAAAACCGAAAAACATGCAACGGCATATGTGGAAAAGAAAGAAGAAACAAGAACTTCTCAGGAAATGTCTAAGATAAATGTTCCAAAGGAGGCAAAGGCTGAAGCAGAAACAAAACCGGTGAAATCCAAATACCACATTATTGTGGCAAGCGTAGGAACTGTGAACGATGCCGAAATGATGGCAGGCCACTTGAAAGAGGAAGGGTATATCGATGCACAGGCTCTGATTGGCAACGGGAAGAAACGGGTCAGCATCCAGTCATTTGACACGGAGGCCGAAGCATACAGGATAGTGAACAAGCTCCGTAAGAATAAAGCCTACGAAACTGCGTGGGTGCTGAAGCAATAAACACAAAAAGACTGAGAAGCAAGAACATGAAACGAATCCGATGCCCGAAATGTGAGAATTACCTCACCTTTGATGAAACCAAGTACAACATCGGCCAATCATTGGTGTTTATCTGCCCACACTGCAAAAAACAGTTTAGCATCCGTCTGAAAGCTGTTTCGAAAGAAAAGGAAGAGCTGCCCGAAAAGAATTGGGGCAGTGTCACGGTCATTGAAAATGTGTTCGGCTATAAGCAGGTGTTCCCGCTAAAAGAGGGTAACAACATAATCGGCCGTCACAGCATAGGGACGGAGGTGGATATCGCCATCAAGACTTCAGACATGAGCATGGACAGGAGACACTGCATTTTGCACGTGAAACGCAGCAAAACGAACGGGAAATTGGTCTATACCTTAATGGATGCCCACAGCCTGACCGGCACTTTTCTGAATAACGAAATTATAGGAAACAAAGACCGCGTATATATTGAAGACGGGGCGGTTGTGACCTTGGGTGCCACCACTTTTATCCTCAATACAGCGAAATGATCCTACACTCCATGAACAATCTACAACAAATTCTCCACAATCTGAAAATAGAACGACTCACCCCTATGCAGACAGCGGCGGCAGAAGCCTACGGCAAGGGTGGTGACTTGATTTTGTTGTCGCCCACAGGGTCGGGTAAAACCTTGGCTTATTTGTTGCCGTTAGTGGAATCACTTCACATTGATGCTTTGGGAACCGTACAAGCAGTGGTGCTTGTACCTTCGCACGAATTAGCTCTGCAAACGGAAAATGTGTTCCGTTCCATGGGCACGCCATTCAAGGCAGTGAGTTGTTATGGAGGCCGCCCTACCATGGAAGATCATCGCGCACTAAACAAATTCCACCCAGCTGTTATCATTGCAACGCCGGGACGCTTGAATGATCACTTGAAAAAGCAAAACTTTGATGCAAGCACAGTGCATACGCTGGTGATTGACGAATTTGACAAATGCTTGGAATTGGGTTTCCGGGACGAAATGGCGGAAGTGACAGCTCTATTGCCCAACATACGTAAAAGAGTATTGCTCTCGGCTACTGATGCGGAAGAAATTCCCCAATTTGTGGGAATAAACACGAAAGAAAGCAATAAACCGGGAGCGATGAGACTGAATTTCCTAACAGAAGACTCCCACACTCCTGCCCGCTTGAATCTCGCCAGAGTATTGTCACCCGAAAAGGATAAACTGAGAACTCTCTACCGCTTGCTTTGCCAGATAGGGAATGACTCCACGCTGGTATTTGTGAACCATCGCGAGAGTGCCGCCCGTGTGGCAAGCTATCTGTTCTCCAAAAGATTTCCGTGCGATGTGTTTCACGGGGGGTTAGAGCAGGACATACGCGAGAAAGCCCTGTATCGATTCCGCAACGGAAGCATCCTCGCATTGATTGCCACCGACCTGGCTGCACGGGGACTGGACATCCCGAAGGTAAAAAACGTGATCCACTATCACATGCCAACGAACCAAGAAGCTTTTATCCACCGCAACGGACGCACGGCACGATGGGAAGCGCAAGGGACTTCTTACCTGATCCTGCACAGTGAGGAGCATCTGCCCGATTACTTAGGCGAAACGGAAGTGCCTCTGACCGAACTGCCGGAAAAGACGGCACGTCCGCCGAAACCCCGCTGGGTTACCTTATACATAGGTAAAGGGAAAAAAGACAAGCTAAACAAGGTGGACATAGTAGGATTTTTATATAAAAAAGGCGGGCTGGCACGTGATGAGGTGGGACAAGTGGATGTGAAAGACCATTATGCCTTTGCCACTATACATGCGGACAAGATGAAACAGACGCTGACATTGGTGCAAGGTGAAAAAATCAAAGGTATGAAGACACTGGTTGAAGTAGCCAAATAGTTTCTCGCCTAAGCCGCAATTTAATTCCAGCCAGTAAAACGAAAAGAAGAATGAATGCCCGCAAAAGGAGAGCTGTAAAAATCAAGTGGATGTCAAGGCGGTTCGAGTACTAGCGATAGAAACCAGGCAGGGATCATCTAATTTGGCAACATGCGGGCATTCATGAGAAAAATCCATTCTAAGGGCATTTTTATAGGGAAAGGTTTGCATTAAAGAAAAAATTCCGTAATTTCGCAATGTTTATACAGATTAACAATGGAATTGTTTAACCAAAACGAAAACAGCAAATGAAAAAGCACAATTTTAATGCAGGGCCTTCCATCCTTCCTCGTGAGGTGATTGAGGATACAGCAAAAGCCATCTTAGACTTTAATGGTTCCGGCCTCTCGCTGATGGAAATCAGCCACCGCGCCAAAGATTTCCAGCCTGTGGTGGACGAGGCAATAGCATTATGCAAGGAGTTGCTCGACATACCCGATGGCTACTCGGTGCTGTTCCTGGGCGGAGGCGCCAGCTTGGAATTTTGTATGGTTCCCTATAACTTTTTAGAGAAGAAAGCGGCCTACCTCAACACCGGCACATGGGCAAAGAAAGCCATGAAAGAAGCAAAAGGGTTTGGCGAAGTGGTAGAAGTGGCCTCGTCGGCTGATTCCAACTATACATACATCCCGAAGAGTTATGCAGTGCCTTCCGATGCGGATTATTTCCATATCACAACGAATAATACCATCTTCGGAACCGAACTGCGCACAGATCCGGATGTGAATGTGCCTATGGTGGCTGACATGTCCTCAGACATATTCTCACGTCCGGTAGATGTATCCAAATATATCTGCATCTATGGTGGAGCACAAAAGAACCTCGCTCCTGCAGGCGTCACTTTCGTTATCGTAAAAAATGATGCTGTGGGCAAAGTTTCACGCTATATTCCCACTATGCTTAACTATAAAACGCACATTGATGGCGGCTCTATGTTTAATACTCCGCCCGTAGTGCCAATCTACTCGGCGTTGCTGACACTG
Organism: uncultured Bacteroides sp.; assembly: GCA_964431195.1. GTDB lineage: Bacteria > Bacteroidota > Bacteroidia > Bacteroidales > Bacteroidaceae > Bacteroides. Next base: position 4,998 of record CAYSIQ010000060.1, on the reverse strand, counting down.
CGTTGGCTGAAAGCACAAGGTGGCGTAGTAGAAATGGAACGCCGCGCGAAAGAACGTGCAGACATGCTGTATGACGAGATTGACCGCAACAAACTTTTTGTAGGGACTACCGCACAGGAAGACCGTTCACGCATGAACATCTGTTTTGTCATGGCTCCCGAATACAAAGAATTGGAAGCTGGCTTCCTGAAGTTTGCTACCGAACGCGGTATGGTAGGTGTCAAAGGGCATCGTTCCGTAGGCGGATTCCGTGCCTCGTGTTACAATGCCATGCCTAAAGAAAGCGTACAAGCACTGATTGAATGCATGCAAGAGTTTGAGAGACTTCATTAAAATAATTTCAGAAACGGCCCAGAGCGTGAAAAAGGTTTTCCCCAGACTCTGATTTTTTCTCTAAAAAAACAGATTTATCGCTATGAAAGTATTAGTTGCAACAGATAAACCGTTTGCCAAAATGGCTGTTGACGGCATTCGCAAAGAAATAGAAGCAGCCGGCTACGAACTTGTATTGCTTGAAAAGTATGAAGAAAAATCGAAGCTGCTGAAAGCCGTGGCAGGCATGGATGCCCTCATTATCCGCAGCGACGTGGTTGATGCCGAAGTAATGGATGCCGCAAAAAACCTGAAGATTGTGGTTCGCGCGGGGGCAGGTTATGACAATGTTGACTTAAAAGCTGCGACAGCGCACAACGTCTGCGTGATGAACACGCCGGGACAAAACTCGAACGCTGTGGCAGAATTGGCATTCGGGCTGATGGTGATGGCTGTCCGCAACATGTATAACGGGACTTCGGGCTCCGAGCTGAAAGGCAAAAAGTTAGGGATCCATGCTTATGGCAACGTGGGCCGAAACGTGGCACGCATAGCCAAGGGATTCGGTATGGATATCTATGCCTATGACGCATTCTGCCCGCAAGAAGCGATTGAGGCAGACGGCGTCCGTGCCTTGGCTTCGGCAGAAGAACTGTATGCCATGTGCGACATCGTTTCACTGCATATTCCTGCCACATCCGAGACGAAGAACTCCATCAACTACGCATTGGTAAACCGCATGCCTAAAAACGGCGTTCTAATCAACACGGCACGCAAAGAAGTCATCAACGAAACAGAACTAATCCAACTGATGGAAGAACGCACCGACCTGAAATATATAACCGACATTATGCCCGCCGCCCATGAAACATTTATGGCACGCTTTGCCGGACGTTATTTCTCTACTCCCAAGAAGATGGGTGCGCAGACAGCAGAAGCCAACATCAATGCAGGCATTGCTGCCGCACGTCAGATTGTGGGCTTCCTAAAAGACGGCTGTGAGAAATTCCGTGTAAACGAAAAGTAATTATTTCCAAAAACGCAACACCTATGGCTACAATAAAACCTTTTAAAGGCCTTCGCCCGCCCAAGGAAATAGTGGAGCAAGTAGCATCGCGCCCTTACGACGTGCTGAACTCAGAGGAAGCACGGGAAGAAGCGAAGGGTAACGAAAAATCATTGTACCACATCATCAAGCCCGAAATCGATTTCCCGGCAGGAACCGATGAGCACGATGAACGTATATACCGTAAAGCGGCCGAGAACTTCCGCAAGTTTCAAGAGAAAGGCTGGTTAGTGCAGGACGAGCAGGAGAATTATTACATCTATGCACAAACCATGAACGGGAAAACCCAGTACGGGCTGGTAGTGGGCGCTTACGTGCCCGACTATATGAATGGCATCATCAAGAAGCATGAACTGACCCGCCGCGATAAGGAAGAAGACCGCATGAAACATGTGCGCGTGAATAATGCCAACCTTGAGCCGGTATTCTTTGCTTATCCAGACAACCAAGCTTTGGATGCTATCGTGGCTCGCTATGCCGCCGAAGAACCGACCTACGACTTCGTTGCTCCCGGCGATGGTTTCCGCCATCAATTTTGGGTAGTGGGCAAACGGGAAGACATTGAAGCCATTACCTATGAGTTCGCCAAAATTCCAGCCCTCTACATTGCCGATGGCCACCACCGAAGCGCAGCAGCCGCATTGGTGGGAGCGGAGAAAGCACGCCAGACCCCCCACCATACCGGAAAAGAAGAATACAATTACTTCATGGCTGTGTGTTTCCCTGCCAATCAACTGACCATCATCGACTATAACCGCGTGGTGAAAGACTTGAACGGCTTGAAACCCGGGCAATTCCTGGCTGCCCTTGACAGGCACTTTGTGGTGAAAGAAAAAGGCACGGAAATCTATAAACCGGCATGCCTGCATAACTTCTCGCTTTACGTGGCAGGCAAATGGTATAGCCTGACGGCACGTCCCGGCACGTATGACGACCATAATCCTATCGGCGTGTTGGACGTAACCATCTCCTCCAACCTGATATTGGACGAATTGTTAGGCATTAAGGACTTACGTTCGGACAAACGGATTGACTTCGTAGGAGGTATCCGAGGTTTGGGCGAACTGAAGAAACGAGTGGATAGCGGTGAGATGCAAATGGCATTGGCTCTGTATCCCGTTTCAATGAAGCAACTGATGGACATTGCCGATACGGGGAACATCATGCCCCCCAAGACCACTTGGTTCGAGCCGAAATTACGTTCGGGCTTAGTCGTCCATCTGCTGGACTAAAGAAAATTCTGTTGGCAAGAGGGCAAGGCGCCTCCCTGCCAACTTCATGGCAAACTTTATAAACGGGCAAGAATAATTCATTAAACTTTATGCGAACTCTGGATAAATTCAGAAAGGGCGGGACGACCTCTGCCAAAGTACTATATTGGCACAGGCAGGTTAAAAAGCATGTGCC
>CAYSIQ010000060.1:0-2113 GCA_964431195.1 uncultured Bacteroides sp. | reverse complement strand
AAGAAACAATATTTACCAACTGAAATACAAATAACTGGCAATGAAAAGACAACTGGCAATCCTTTTGCTTGCACCGATGCTCCTGCTGGGCAGCTGCAGCTCAGTGCCCCTGACCGGACGGAAACAAATCTTATTGGTATCTGACCAAGACGTATTGGCATCCAGCCTGACGCAATATAATGACTATATGAAGACGGCTTCCCGTTCTACCTCTACCACGCAATCGGCCACCGTGACACGGGTGGGCAAGCGAATCGCAGCCGCCACCGAGCAATACATGCGCGAAAACGGGCTGGAACAAGAAATCCGTAATTTCGCATGGGAATTCAACTTGGTAAAAGACAATGAAATGAACGCTTTCTGTATGCCTGGCGGCAAGATTGTGGTGTATGAAGGACTGATGAAAATCATAAATTCGGACGATGAATTGGCGGTGGTAGTCGGCCACGAAGTGGCTCATGCCGTAGCCAAGCACAGTAATGAACGCATGAGCCAACAGATACTGACCCAATATGGCGCACAGAAACTGAACCAGTCGCTATCGGGGAAAAGCGCAGCTATGCAAGCATTGGCCAGCCAAGTGTACGGCATCGGGGCACAATATGGCATCATGTTGCCTTTTTCGCGCAAACATGAATCGGAAGCCGACTATATGGGGCTGGTGTTTATGGCCATGGCAGGCTATAACCCCGATGTCGCCGTAGATTTCTGGAAGAAAATGTCGGCAGGGACTACGGCAAAAGTTCCCGAGTTCATGAGCACACACCCCAGTGATGCCACCCGCATCAAAGAAATAGAAAAAGCATTGCCGGGCATCAAAGCCAAGTATAAAAACGAAAGCAGCACAAGCGGCTCAAGCCAGGCATCGGCACCTGCTTCTTCCTCAAAAAACGGGACGAGCGTAAAGACCGTAAACATCAAGGACTTGCTAAAAAAACAGTAAGCGGATGCGAAAAACAGCTTGGATACGAACCGCAAGTATGGCAAGAAGTCCCCCAAAAACGGATGGGGCGCAGGTTGCCTGCCATGCCGCATTTTCTCCATGCACGCACGGAGCACGGACGGTACAGTACGGCGGAAGCTCCGTGCGTGCATGGAGGGAACGCGGTACGGGTATCTTGCAAATTCAGGCTTGTGCCGCAGTATGGCACAATCAAACGTGAACTATTGGAAACATGGCAAAGTTTAGAGATTGTGATAAAGAGGTAAGGCGCCAGGCCGCCGCGCGGCAGGCCAAGCGTTCCGGCGCGGTTGCCACGCGCCGCGTGGCTTACAGGGGACGACTGACTGCAACATAACTCCATACCCATGGGATTACTCGAATTCGACAGACTGCCCATCAACACGTTGGTGGGCGCCGACTGGAAGACGTTCAAGGCCATAACGGGCGGGCGTGCCGTCGACGCCGCCTACCGGGGGAAATACCTCCTGACCAAGGGGGTGTGCCGCCTGCTGTCCCCCCTGGCCGCCTTCCAGGACAGGCGTTACGCCAGGCTGCTGGCCGGCAAGCCGCTCGAGCATGACCCGGTTTTCATCCTGGGCCACTGGCGGAGCGGGACGACTTTCATGCACAACGTGCTCTCGTGCGACAAGCGCTTCGGCTACAACACCACCTACCAGACGGTGTTCCCGCACCTGGTCATGTGGGGGCAGCCTTTCTTCAAGAAAGGCATGAGCTGGCTCATGCCCGGCAAGCGCCCGACGGACAACATGGAGCTGGCCGTCGACCTGCCGCAGGAGGAAGAGTTCGCGCTGGCCAACATGACGCCCTGCACTTACTATAATTTCTGGTTCTTCCCCAGGCACCAGCAGGAGTACGCCGACAAGTACTTGCTGTTCGACGGCGTCACGGCGGAGGAGCTGGACGCGTTCAAGGAGGCGTTCAACAAGCTGATCAGGATTTCCCTGTGGAACACCCGCGGCACGCAGTTCCTCAGCAAGAACCCGCCCCACACGGGCCGCGTGAGGGAGCTGGCGCGGATGTTCCCCGGCGCGAAGTTCATCTACCTGGTGCGCAACCCCTACACCGTGTTCGAGAGCACGCGCAGCTTCTTCGCCAGCACGATCCGGCCGCTGAAGCTGCAGGACATCTCCCCCGGGGAGCTGGAGCGGA
>CAYSIQ010000059.1:0-13465 GCA_964431195.1 uncultured Bacteroides sp. | reverse complement strand
ATACGCCCTCGCGTAACATGTTTGTCCTTAACGGCTTATGATTCCGTGCGCGCGCATGCGCCCCTTCCGGCGGGGCGGCGTCAGGCTTCGCCCTTCACCATCGGCAGGGGCGGGAGAGGCTGCTCTCCCGGCAGGTTGATGGGGCCGAACGTGCGCTCGTGCTTCAGGATGTTGTCCTGCAAGGCCAGGAGCAGGCGTTTGGCGTGTTCGGGGGCAAGCAGGACGCGCGACTGCACCTTCGCCTGCGGCATGCCGGGCAGGACGCGGATGAAGTCGAGGACGAACTCGCTGCTGGAGTGGCTGATGAAAACGAGGTTGGAGTAAACGCCCTGCGCCACGTCGGCGGGCAGCTCGACGGAGAGCCGGCAGCCGTCGGGGCCGCCGGGGTTGGAACGGTTGTCATTGTCTTCCATAGTGATGTGCGGATGGTTAGGCGGGCAGGGCGCGGGGGGCCGCCCCCGCCCTGCCCCGTGTGTATGCGCGGGTCAGCCCTCCGCGCCGGCCTCCTCGGCCCGGGCGCCGGCGTTCTCCAGGGCATAGTCGATGACCGTCTTCCTGTTGGCAAGCATGCGGTCGTATTCCTCCTTGGAGCCCACGACGATCTTGTCGAGCGCGCGCTGGCCGGTGCCGGCGGGGATAAGGTGGCCGCAGATGACGTTCTCCTTCATGCCCTCCAGCTTGTCGGCCTTGCCGTTGACGGCGGCCTCGTTGAGCACCTTGGTGGTCTCCTGGAAAGAGGCCGCCGACATGAAGCTCGACGTCTGCAGCGCGGCGCGGGTGATGCCCTGCAGGATCTGGACGGAGGTGGCGGGCATGGCGTCGCGCACCGCCACGGGCTTCAGGTCGCGGCGCTTCAGCATGGAGTTCTCGTCGCGCAGCTTGCGGGTGGTGACGATCTGCCCCGCCTGCAGGTTTTGCGAATCGCCGGCGTCCGTCACCACCTTCTTGCCCCAGATGCGGTCGTTCTCCTCCATGAAGTCGATCTTGTCCACCACCTGCTGCTCGAGGAAGCGGGTGTCGCCCGGCTCGTCGATCTCTACCTTGCGCATCATCTGGCGCACGATGATCTCAAAGTGCTTGTCGTTGATCTTCACGCCCTGCATGCGGTAGACGTCCTGTATCTCGTTGACGATGTACTCCTGCACGGCCGTGGGGCCTTTGATGGCCAGGATGTCGGCCGGGGTGACGGCGCCGTCGGACAGGGGCGTGCCGGCGCGCACGTAGTCGTTCTCCTGCACGAGGATCTGCTTGCTCAGGGGCACGAGGTATTTCTTCACGTCGCCCGTCTTGGAGGTGACGATGATCTCGCGGTTGCCGCGCTTCACCTTGCCCATGGTGATCTCGCCGTCGATCTCGGACACCACGGCGGGGTTGGACGGGTTGCGCGCCTCGAACAGCTCGGTGACGCGGGGCAGGCCGCCGGTGATGTCGCCCGCCTTGCCCACGGCGCGGGGTATCTTCACGATGACCTCGCCCGCCTTCACCCTCTGCCCGTCCTCCACGACCACGTGGCCGCCCACGGGGAGGTTATAGGTGCGGACGACCTCGCCGCCCTCGTCCAGGATGCGCGCGGCGGGCACCTTGGTCTTATCCTTGGACTCTATGATGATGATCTCGCGCAGGCCGGTCGATTCGTCAGACTCTACCTTGTAGGTCACATTCTCCACCGCGCCGTCAAACTCGATGCTGCCCGACACCTCGGTAATGATCACGGCGTTGAAAGGATCCCAGCGGGCCACGAGCTTGCCCTGCTCCACCACCTCGCCGTCGTTGGCGTAGAGGGTCGAGCCGTAGGGCACGTTGTGGACAGAGAGGATGATGCCCGTGTTGACGTCCACGAAGCGCGCCTCAGCCAAGCGCCCCACCACCACCTTGCCGGGCTCGCCGGCCTCGTCAATGACATCCACCGTGCGCAGCTCCTCGAACTCCAGGCGCGAAGTGTTCTTGGCCACGAGGCTGGCGTTGGCGGCAATGTTGGCGGCAGTGCCGCCCGCGTGGAAGGTGCGCAAAGTCAGCTGGGTGCCCGGCTCGCCGATGGATTGCGCGGCGATGACGCCCACCGCCTCGCCCGTCTGCACCATACGGCCGGTGGCCAGGTTCCGCCCGTAGCACTTGGCGCAAACGCCTCTGCGGGACTCGCAGGTAAGCACGGAACGTATCTCCACGCTCTCGATGGGAGAGTCTTCTATCTTTTGCGCGATCTCTTCGGTGATTTCCTCGCCGCCGGACACGAGCAACTCGCCCGTGGTGGGATGGATGATGTCGTGGACAGACACGCGCCCAAGGATGCGGTCGTAGAGGGTGGCGATGGTCTCGTCGTTGTTCTTCAGGGCGGTGCAGACCAATCCGCGCAACGTGCCGCAATCTTCTTCGTTGACAATCACGTCATGCGACACATCGACCAAACGGCGGGTGAGGTAACCGGCGTCCGCCGTCTTCAGCGCGGTGTCGGCCAAGCCCTTGCGCGCGCCGTGGGTAGAGATGAAGTACTCCAGCACCGAAAGGCCCTCCTTAAAGTTGGAGAGAATGGGGTTCTCGATAATCTGCCCGCCTTCCGCGCCGGCTTTCTGAGGCTTAGCCATCAGGCCTCGCATGCCGGAGAGCTGGCGGATTTGTTCCTTCGAACCGCGCGCGCCGGAGTCGAGCATCATATAGACGGAATTGAAGCCTTGGTTGTCGCTGGAGATGGCTTTCATCAGGATGTTCGACAGTTCAGCGTTGACGTGCGTCCATATGTCGATTATCTGGTTGTAACGCTCGTTGTTGGTGATGAAGCCCATGTTGTAGTTGTTGACCACCTGCTCCACTTCATCGTACCCCTTCTTTACCAGCGCTTCTTTCTCTTCCGGGATGATGATGTCGCCCAGGTTGAACGACAGCCCGCCCTTGAAAGCCATGTAATATCCTAAGTTCTTGATGCCATCGAGGAAATCGGCCGCCCTTGCCACGCCGCAGACCTTGATAACGCGGCTGATAATGTCACGCAGCGACTTTTTGGAGATAACCGTATTGATGTACCCGGCTTCATCGGGTATCAGTTCATTGACAATGACACGTCCCACGGAGGTTTCGCGCATCAGTTTCTTGACAATGTTCCCCTCCTCGTCCACGTCTTTGACAATGACGCTGATGGAGGCGTGGATGTCGCACTTGCCTTCGTTATAGGCGATGAGAGCCTCTTCCGGGCCGTAAAAGGTCAAGCCCTCGCCCTTGGCGCCTTTACGCAACTTGGTGATGTAGTAAAGCCCGAGCACCATGTCTTGTGCGGGCACGGTGATAGGCGCACCGTTGGCAGGGTTCAGGATGTTGTGCGACTGCAACATCAAGGTCTGGGCTTCGAGGATGGCCTCGTTGCTTAGTGGAAGGTGGACAGCCATCTGGTCGCCGTCGAAGTCTGCGTTGAATGCCGTACATGCCAACGGATGCAATTGGATGGCCTTGCCCTCAATCATCTTGGGCTGGAACGCCTGGATGCCCAGGCGGTGCAACGTCGGGGCACGGTTGAGGAGGACGGGATGCCCTTTCATCACGTGCTCAAGGATGTCCCAAATGACAGATTCCTTGCGGTCTACAATCTTCTTGGCACTCTTCACGGTCTTCACAATGCCACGCTCGATGAGCTTGCGGATGATGAAAGGCTTATAAAGTTCGGCCGCCATCAGCTTGGGAATGCCGCACTCGCCCATTTTCAGCTCAGGGCCTACCACAATAACCGAACGAGCTGAATAGTCGACACGCTTACCCAACAGGTTTTGGCGGAAGCGGCCTTGCTTGCCTTTCAAACTGTCGGAAAGAGACTTCAACGGGCGGTTGGACTCGGACTTGACTGCACTCGATTTGCGTGAGTTGTCGAACAGCGAATCTACAGCTTCCTGCAACATGCGCTTCTCGTTGCGGAGAATCACTTCGGGCGCCTTGATCTCAATCAGACGCTTCAAACGGTTGTTGCGAATAATGACACGGCGGTAGAGATCGTTAAGGTCGGAGGTGGCAAAACGCCCGCCGTCCAAAGGAACCAACGGACGCAGTTCGGGCGGGATGACGGGGATAATACGCATAATCATCCATTCAGGCTTGTTACGCTCACGCGATGCGCGGAACGATTCCACGACTTGCAGGCGCTTCAGCGCTTCAGTCTTGCGCTGCTGCGAAACATCACTGCCCGCACGGTGACGCAACTCATAGGTCAAGGCATCAAGGTCAATGCCCGACAGCAAGTCGTAGATGGCTTCGGCGCCCATTTTGGCGATAAACTTGTTGGGATCGGAGTCTTCAAGAAACTGGTTGTCTTTCGGCAGTTTTTCAAGCAGTTCCAAATATTCGTTTTCATCCAACAGGTCGTATTTAGCTACTTCGTTTTCTAGCACGCCCGGCCGGATCACCACATAGCGTTCATAATAGATGATGGCGTCCAACTTCTTAGTAGGCAAGCCCAGCAGGTAACCTATTTTGTTGGGTAACGAACGGAAATACCAAATGTGCGCCACCGGCACTACCAACTGGATGTGTCCCATACGCTCGCGGCGCACTTTCTTCTCAGTGACCTCCACGCCACACCGGTCGCAGACAATACCCTTATAACGGATGCGCTTGTATTTGCCGCAGTGACATTCATAGTCCTTGACGGGGCCAAAGATACGTTCACAAAACAAGCCATCACGCTCGGGCTTGTAGGTGCGGTAATTGATCGTTTCAGGCTTCAACACTTCACCGCTCGAATTCTCCAAGATTTCTTCGGGAGAAGCCAGACCTATGGAGATTTTCGAGAAATTACTCTTTATCTTGTTGTCTTTTCTAAAAGCCATACCTTATTATATATCGTTTAATGATAACTATTGAAGTATAAATATTTATTCCAGATGAATGCTCAGCCCCAAGCCGCGTAGTTCGTGCAACAACACGTTCAGAGACTCCGGGATGCCGGGCACAGGCATAGGCTCACCCTTGACGATGGCTTCGTAAGTCTTGGAACGGCCTACCACATCATCGGACTTGACAGTAAGGATCTCCTGTAGCACGTGTGCAGCGCCGAATGCTTCCAGCGCCCAGACTTCCATTTCTCCGAAGCGTTGTCCGCCGAACTGTGCCTTTCCGCCCAATGGCTGTTGCGTAATAAGTGAGTACGGGCCGATGGAACGGGCATGCATTTTGTCTTCAACCATGTGGCCGAGCTTCAGCATGTAGGTCACGCCCACAGTGGCCTGTTGCTCGAAAGCTTCGCCCGTGCCGCCGTCATAGAGCGTGGTCTTGCCGTAGCGGGGAAGCCCGGCCTTGTCAGTCCACTCGTTAAGGTCGTCAAGCGTAGCGCCATCGAAGATGGGAGTGGCGAATTTCACGCCCAGTTTCTTCCCGGCATTGCCCAACACGGCCTCGAAAATCTGGCCGATGTTCATGCGTGAAGGCACGCCCAGCGGGTTAAGCACGATGTCAACAGGCGTTCCGTCTGCTAAAAACGGCATATCCTCCTGACGTACCACACGCGACACAATACCCTTGTTCCCATGACGACCAGCCATCTTATCGCCTACGCCAATCTTACGTTTCTTGGCAATGTAGACCTTTGCCATTTGGATGATGCCGGCGGGCAGCTCGTCGCCGATGGTGATGGCGAACTTCTTACGCTTCAGCTCTGCATCCACTTCCTTGTACTTGCGGATAAAGTTCATCACCAACACGTGAATCATGGTGTTGGTATGTTCGTCCTTCGTCCAATTGTTCAGTTGGACGGTGGTGAAGTCCAAGTCGGCGAAATGGGCGGCAGAGAAACGTACACCCTTGGGGATAATATCGGCATCCAAGTAATCTTTCACGCCTTCGGAAGTGTACCCCTCCGTCAGCTTGAGCAACTTGCTGATAAGAATCTTCTTGAGAGCCGCGCCCTTGGCTGCGTATTCTTCGTCAATCTTAGGCAACTGTGCCTTGTCAGCCATTTTGGAACTGCGTGTCTTAATGACGCGAGAAAACAGGTTCCTGCCAATGACTACTCCCTTAAGCGAAGGAGAAGCCTTAAGTGAAGCGTCCTTCACGTCGCCTGCCTTGTCACCGAAGATGGCACGGAGCAACTTCTCCTCAGGTGATGGGTCAGACTCACCTTTCGGAGTAATCTTTCCAATAAGGATGTCACCCGGTTCGATGCGGGCGCCCACGCGGACAATGCCATTGTCGTCAAGGTCTTTCGTGGCTTCTTCGCTGACATTGGGTATGTCGGAAGTCAACTCTTCCATACCGCGCTTGGTTTCGCGCACTTCCAATGAGAATTCCTCGACATGTACCGATGTAAGCAGGTCTTCGCGAACGACACGTTCGTTCAGCACAATGGCATCTTCGTAGTTGTAACCTTTCCACGGCATGTAGGCGACAAGCAGATTCTTGCCCAATGCCAATTCACCATTTTCAGTAGAATAGCCTTCAGTGAGGATTTGACCTTTGACGACCCGTTGGCCTTTATCACAGATAGGATGCAGGTCGATGGTCATATTTTGGTTGGTGCAACGCCATTTGGGAATGCGGTATTCCTTCAGCGCGGGTTCGAAACTTACAAAGTCTTCGTCCTCGGTACGGTCGTACAGAATGCGGATAGTGGTGGCATCCACAAACTCCACCACGCCATCGCCTTCGGCGGCAATCTGCGTGCGGGAGTCGCGGGCCAGCTGACGCTCAATGCCCGTACCCACGATAGGAGCTTCGCAGCGAATTAATGGAACAGCCTGGCGCATCATGTTCGACCCCATCAAGGCACGGTTGGCATCATCGTGTTCCAAAAAAGGAATCAACGAAGCGGCAATGGAAGCAATCTGCTGCGGAGAAACGTCCATCAGCTCTACCTCAGAGGGGGAAACCACCGGATAGTCGGCATCCTGGCGAGCCTTTACGCGATCGCGGACAAACGTTCCGTCATCGTTCAGCGAGGCATTACCTTGGGCAATAATCTTGCCTTCCTCCTCCTCGGCGGAAAGGTACACAAGGCCTTCGGGCGACAAGCTAACCTTGCCGTTCTCCACTTTGCGGTAGGGAGTTTCGATGAAGCCGAGGTCATTAATCTTGGCATAGACACAAAGCGAAGAAATCAAGCCGATATTCGGCCCTTCAGGCGTCTCAATAGGACAGAGACGGCCGTAGTGCGTATAGTGTACGTCGCGCACCTCAAAGCCGGCACGCTCACGCGACAGGCCGCCCGGCCCGAGGGCAGACATACGCCGCTTATGCGTGATTTCGGCCAACGGGTTAGTCTGATCCATGAACTGCGACAAGGCATTGGTGCCGAAAAACGAGTTGATTACCGATGAAACAGTTTTGGCGTTAATCAAATCAATCGGAGTAAACACTTCGTTGTCACGGACATTCATGCGTTCGCGGATGGTACGGGACATTCTAGCCAAACCGATGGCAAACTGATTGGACAACTGCTCGCCAACAGTACGAACACGACGGTTACTCAAGTGGTCTATATCATCTACGTCAGCCTTGGAGTTTACCAATTCAATCAGATACTTGATAATTTCGATGATGTCCTCTTTGGTTAGCACACGCACATCCATGCCGGTAGCCAAGTTCAACTTCTTGTTGATGCGGTAACGTCCCACATCACCCAAATCGTAACGCTTCTCAGAGAAGAACAAGTTGTTGATGACTTCGCGTGCGCTGGCATCGTCCGCCGGGTCAGCATTGCGCAACTGGCGATAGATGTAGAGCACAGCTTCCTTCTCGGAATTGCTGGAATCCTTTTGCAGGGTATTATATATAATGGAATAGTCAGACTGGTTAGGCTCTTCCTTATGGAGCAGAATGTTCTGCACGCCCGACTCCAGAATGATGTCAATATGTTCGGGTTCAATGACGGTTTCGCGGTCAATCATCACCTCATTACGCTCGATGGAAACCACTTCACCAGTATCTTCATCTACAAAGTCCTCAATCCACGTTTTCAAAATACGCGCCGCGAGCTTGCGCCCAATAATTTTCTTCAGATTGGTTTTGTTGACCTTGACATCTTCAGCCAAATCAAAGATTTCGAGTATATCTTTATCGTTTTCGAACCCGATGGCCCTAAGCAACGTGGTGACTGGCAACTTCTTCTTACGGTCAATGTAAGCATACATGACATTGTTGATGTCAGTAGCGAACTCTATCCACGAACCTTTAAACGGAATGATACGCGCAGAATAGAGCTTCGTCCCGTTGGCATGCACACTTTGGCCAAAAAACACACCCGGCGAACGGTGCAATTGAGAAACTACCACGCGCTCCGCGCCATTGATGACAAACGTTGCCTTGTCCGTCATGTAGGGGATAGGGCCAAGGAACACGTCTTGTATCACCGTATCAAAATCTTCGTGGTCGGGGTCGGTACAATACAATTTCAGCTTGGTTTTTAAGGGCACGCTATATGTAAGCCCTCGCTCTATGCACTCATCAATGCTATAACGCGGCGGATCAATATAGTAGTCCAAGAATTCAAGGACGAAATTGTTCCTTGTATCGGCAATGGGAAAGTTTTCAGCAAATACTTTATACAGGCCCTCTTTCTTACGCTTTTCAGGCGGGGTGTCCAGTTGTAGGAAGTCTTTGAAAGACTTCAATTGTACTTCCAAGAAATCCGGATATTCCAAGGGATTCTTTGTCGTAGTGAAATTAACTCTTTGATTTACGGTATTTGAAGACATCTGATAAATGGATTTGTAGAACTTAATTTGAAATATATGCACAAAAAGTTAAGAGTCCTTTTCCACGAAGGACTCCTAACCGAGCACCTGTTTTACAGGCTAATGTTATTTAAGTTCAACTTCAGCTCCAGCTCCTTCCAGTGTTTTCTTCAATGATTCTGCTTCATCCTTAGCCAAACCTTCTTTCAGCACGTTAGGCGCGCCATCTACCAAGTCCTTAGCTTCTTTCAAGCTGAGGCCGCAAGCTTCCTTGACAGCCTTAACGACTTGCAGCTTAGTTGCGCCTGCGCTCTTCAGAACTACGTCGAAAGAGGTCTTCTCTTCAACGGGAGCAGCACCGCCTGTAGCAGAGCCGGCAGCCACTGCAACAGCTGCAGCAGCTGGTTCAATACCATAGTCTTCTTTCAAGATAGTAGCAAGTTCATTAACTTCTTTTACTGTCAAATTAACAAGTTGTTCTGCAAAAGCTTTCAAATCTGCCATTTTCGTATGAATTAAATAGTTATTAAATGCTTAGTAATTTGTTGTTGTTTGTGGGGCTTGCCCCGAAGCCCTTTAGTTTTCGGGACGTTCTCCAAGAGTCTTGAGTACGCCGTGGATGATATTGCCTCCCGATTGCAAGGCAGAAATAATGTTCTTTGCCGGGGACTGCAGCAGAGCCACAATGTCGGCAATCACTTCATCCTTGCTCTTGATTGCTATTAGGGTATCCAGTTGGTCTGCACCCACATAAAAGCCTTCTTCCGCATAAGCCGCCTTCAGCCCAGGGATGCCGCCTTTAGCTTTATCCTTAATCAACTTGGCCGGTACGTTGGCAATATTGCAAAACATTACGGCCGTCGTGCCTTTCAAGCATCCATAAAGCGGAGAATAGTCACTTTCAAGGCTTTCCAAAGCTTTGTGCAGCAACTTGTTCTTAACGACCATCAGTTTGATGCCAGCCTTGAAACAGTCTCTGCGCAATGCGCTAGTCGCAACCGCGTTCATCGCCGTCACGTCAACCAAGTAGAAGTGAGCATATTCCTTCACCAAATCAGCTATCTTGCCGATTATCACACTTTTATCTTCCTTTCTCATCGCTACTCCGTTTTATTAGATTTCTTCTATCGATTTCGGATCAACCTTGATGCCTGCACTCATTGTGCTCGAAAGATAAATACTCTTAATGTATGTACCTTTGGCTGCCGTCGGTTTCAGTTTGATCAGCGTGCCGATGAATTCTTTCGCGTTGTCGCGAATCTGGTCGGCAGTAAAAGACACCTTGCCGATGGAAGTGTGAACAATTCCGCTTTTGTCGACCTTGAAGTCGATTTTTCCTTGTTTCACTTCTTTCACCGCTTTGGCTACATCCATAGTCACAGTGCCGCTCTTGGGGTTAGGCATCAGCCCGCGGGGGCCGAGGATACGCCCCAAAGCGCCTATCTTGCCCATGATGGAAGGCATCGTGATGATTACGTCCACATCCGTCCATCCACCCTTGATCTTATCGATATATTCGTCAAGGCCCGCATAATCAGCGCCGGCTTCTTTGGCGGCAGCTTCTGTGTCAGACGTACAAAGCACAAGCACACGCGTCACCTTACCCGTGCCATGAGGAAGTGATACCACGCCTCTCACCATCTGGTTCGACTTGCGCGGGTCAACTCCCAGTCGCACGTCAATGTCCAGCGACGCATCAAACTTAGTGAAAGTGATGTCTTTCACCAGTTGGGAAGCCTCCTTGAGGGTGTACAGTTTCCCTGCTTCAATCTTGCCTGCAGCCAACTTTTGATTTTTTGTCAGTTTACCCATTCTAATTGAAGTTTATTAATTATTAACCGGGAACTCCCCTTTTACAGTAATGCCCATGCTACGAGCCGTGCCGGCAACCATCCTCATGGCAGCTTCTACAGTGAAGCAGTTCAAGTCAACCAGTTTGTCCTGAGCAATCGTACGAACCTGTTCCCACGTGATTTCGGCAACTTTCTTACGATTGGGCTCAGCCGAACCGCCTTTCTGCTTGGTCAACTCAAGCAGTTGGATAGCCACAGGAGGGGTCTTGATGACAAAATCGAACGATTTGTCTGAGTAATACGTAATGATTACAGGAAGAATCTTCCCCCCCTTGTCTTGGGTCCTGGCGTTGAATTGCTTGCAAAACTCCATGATGTTGATACCCTTGGAACCCAACGCGGGGCCTACGGGAGGAGATGGGTTTGCCGCCCCTCCTTTAATCTGCAATTTGATTAATCCAGCAACTTCTTTAGCCATTGTTTAAAATTGATTTATTGATAACTGTTACCAAGGAACTCCGCAGCGTAACATCTGCCTCATTCCTTTTCTACCTGCATAAAGCCCAATTCGAGCGGGGTTTTCCGCCCGAATATCTTGACCATGACCTTCAGCTTCTTCTTCTCGGTGTTCACTTCTTCAATGATGCCATTGAAACCGGTGAACGGGCCGTAATTCACCTTTACCGTCTCACCCGCCATGTATGGGATACTCGGCTCTTCGCCGGCATCCTGCAACTTGTCGACCGTACCGAGGATTCGACTGACTTCCGAATCCCTCAAGGGAACAGGATGTTCCATCCCGCCCAAGAAGCCCAGCACATCGGGCGTGTTACGCAAATGATGCGCTACCTCCCCGTTCAGTTCCGCTTCAACCAAGACGTATCCGGGCAGGTAACTGCGCTCTTTCACGATTTTCTTCCCGTTGCGAACTTGATAAACTTTCTCGGTCGGAATCAACACCTGAGACACGCTGCTTCCGAGGCTGCCGTTCTTGATGTCGGCTTCGACATACTCTTTCACTTTAGCCTCTTTGCCGCTGACGGCACGCAATACGTACCATTTCTTTCCATTCTCAGACATTCCAAGAAACTTTAATGAGGATAAATAAACTCCATCACGTGCTGGAAACAGAAGTCCATCACAAACACTACCACTGCAATAAGTAGGGAAGCATATAAAACAACTACTGCACTGTTAGTAAGTTCAGAATACGTAGGCCACGACACTTTATGTACAAGCTCGTCGTATGATTCTTTGAAATAAGCAAAAATCTTCTTCATTTCTACAATATTTGCACGGGAGGAGAGACTCGAACTCCCGACACTCGGTTTTGGAGACCGATGCTCTACCAACTGAGCTACTCCCGTTTGGGCGACCTCAGTTCCTGATGCCGCCTGACTGGCGGCCCAGGAACTGAAGATATGTTACGGATTAATCCAAGATTTCGGTAATCTGGCCGGATCCTACCGTGCGGCCGCCTTCGCGGATGGCGAAACGCAAGCCTACGTTCAAGGCAACGGGGTAAATCAGCGTGACCGTGATTTCCACGTTGTCACCCGGCATTACCATCTCTATGCCTTCGGGCAGGGCGATCTCGCCGGTACAGTCCATCGTGCGCAGATAGAACTGGGGGCGGTATTTGTTGTGGAACGGAGTATGGCGCCCGCCTTCCTCTTTCTTCAATACGTAGATGGAAGCCTTGAACTTGCTGTGAGGCTTAATCTGGCCGGGCTTGCAGAGAACCATGCCGCGTTTGACTTCGTTCTTGTCAATGCCACGGAGCAGCAAGCCTACGTTGTCGCCGGCTTCGCCTTCGTCCAGCAGCTTGCGGAACATCTCAACGCCTGTTACGACAGACTTCTTGTCCTCGCCCAAGCCGAGGATTTCAACTTCATCGCCTATCTTAATGACACCTGTTTCGATACGGCCTGTTGCCACAGTGCCACGGCCTGTGATGGAGAACACGTCTTCAACCGGCATCAGGAAAGGCTTGTCGATGTCGCGCGGAGGCAGAGGGATCCACGTGTCGCAAGCGTCCATCAACTCCATGACTTTCTCTTCCCACTTGGCCACACCGTTCAAGGCGCCCAATGCAGAGCCTTGGATGAACGGAGTATTGTCGCCGTCGAAGTCATAGGCAGACAGCAGCTCACGCATTTCCATTTCAACGAGTTCGAGCATTTCCGGGTCGTCAACCATGTCGCACTTGTTCATGAATACAACCAGCCTGGGCACGTTTACCTGGCGAGCCAGCAGGATGTGTTCGCGCGTCTGGGGCATCGGGCCATCGGTAGCGGCAACCACAATGATAGCGCCGTCCATCTGGGCTGCGCCCGTTACCATGTTCTTTACATAGTCGGCGTGTCCCGGGCAGTCTACATGAGCGTAGTGGCGGTTTTTCGTCTCATATTCCACGTGAGCGGTGTTAATCGTAATGCCTCTCTCTCTCTCTTCAGGGGCATTGTCGATTTGGTCGAAAGTTTTCACTTCAGAAAGGCCTTGCTTTGCCAACACGGTAGTGATGGCAGCAGTCAGTGTAGTCTTACCGTGGTCAACGTGACCAATTGTACCAATGTTTACGTGTGGTTTGGTACGTTCGAATTTCTCTTTAGCCATAGCTTTACTTTATTTATTTGATTAATAATCAACTCTTCTTGTTGTCATAAAACCTGTATGAGCTGTTACCGGGACTTGAACCCGGGGCCTCTTCCTTACCAAGGAAGTGCTCTACCGCTGAGCTATAACAGCAATGAGAAGAAATAAGTGGGCAAAGATGGATTCGAACCACCGAAGGCGAAAGCCAACAGATTTACAGTCTGCCCCATTTGGCCACTCTGGAATTTGCCCTACTTAAATGCGCTCAAAGCATGAAACCCGCTTTCACTTTGGATTTTCCTCACGCCAGCGAAGCCCGATGCACTACACCTTAATATATAGGAAAACATCTGCCTTTCTTCCCTTTCATTTCCTCCCTTTCCGAGCCTCTTGTCGGATTCGAACCAACGACCCCGAGATTACAAATCACGTGCT
>CAYSIQ010000058.1:0-14061 GCA_964431195.1 uncultured Bacteroides sp. | reverse complement strand
GGTAGAAACATTGCAAACAGGGTTCAATATGCTATCCCGGACGGTTGTACCTACTTTGTGCATTATACGGCTCTTTTACTTGCGCTTTCTTGGGGCTTTTTTGTTCCTAGCCTGGATCGCAGCCCTTGTGGGCGTGCCTTTGGGATATGGGTCTTTCTTCCCTTGTCGCGGCTTTCCACGGCTTCGTATTCCCCAGTCGTGCGGACGGCCGCTGTCGCCCGCAGTATAAGTTTTCCCCTATGGCACTACACGTATGGACTTCCAATTTATCACCGAGTTTATTTGGTGCTTCGCTAAAAAAGTGCCGTTCCCGCTGTGCGCTCCTGCTGAAAAGTGCGTATCTTTGACCATTGCAAAAAGAAGCGCAGAGATGTTTTATGAATCCGCAATACATTGACGTAATCGTTCCCTTGCCTTTATGCAACACTTACACCTATCTCCTGCCACCGGAATGGGGAGGGAGGGTGCAGCCGGGGTGTCGTGTAGTGGTGTCGTTCGGAGCGAGGAAGTTTTACACGGGTATCGTGGTGTGCCTGCACGACCGGAGGCCTGAAGGTTTTGAGGTAAAGGAAGCCGCTGCCCTGCTTGACGAGCAACCTGTGGTGCTCCCCAGCCAGCTCCGCTTTTGGCAGTGGCTGGCCGATTACTACCTCTGCACCTTGGGCGATGTGTATAAAGCCGCTTTGCCTACTGGGCTGAAGATTGAGAGCGAAACCATTGTGGCATGCAACCCTGGTTTTGAAGCCGACAGCCCTTTTACGCCCCGCGAACAACGTCTTTACGACCTCCTCACGGAAAAAGGCGAGCGTGTCACCCAGTTGGAGAAGGACAGCGGGATAAAAGATATTCTCGGTGTGGCCAACAGCCTGCTGAACAAGGGAGCCATTGTGGTGAAGGAGACCTTAAAGCAGACTTACCGTCCCAAGACTGAAATGCGGGTGCGCCTCGGCCCTGCCGCTACGGGCGAGCATCTTCTCAATATCGTGATGAATGGCATGCAACGCCGTTCTTCTCGGCAATTGCACGTGTTGATGAAGTATTTAGAACTTTCAGGCATCTATGGCAAAGCCCCTGCCGCTGAAGTGACGAAAGTGGAATTGTTGCGCACCTCCGGTGAATCGGCGGCGGTACTTAGGGCACTGACAGACCGGCATGTGCTGGAACTTTACAGTTGCGAGGTGGGACGCCTGCCTGCTGCGGCTGAGATGCCGGGCGGGCGGCTGCTTCCGCTTAGCGTCCATCAGCAACGGGCGCATGATGAGATTGTGCAATGCTTCCTCCAAAAGAACGTTTGCCTACTGCATGGTGTCACTTCAGCGGGGAAGACGGAGATCTACATCCACCTGATTGACGAAGCCGTACAGCGCGGTAAGCAGGTGCTTTACCTCCTGCCTGAAATCGCGCTGACCACGCAAATCACCGAACGGTTGCGCCACGTATTCGGCAACCGTTTAGGCGTGTATCACAGCAAGTTTCCCGATGCCGATCGGGTGGAAATCTGGCGGAAGCAGCTTTCCGTCACTCCTTATGACATTATATTGGGCGTGCGCTCGTCCGTCTTCTTGCCTTTTCACCGGTTGGGGCTGGTAATTGTGGACGAAGAGCACGAGACTTCTTTCAAGCAGCAAGATCCCGCGCCCCGTTACTATGCCCGCAACGCCGTTCTCGTGCTTGCCGCGCAGTGCGGTGCCAAAGCCTTGTTGGGCACTGCCACGCCTAGCATTGAAACTTGGCATAACGCCGTCACGGGCAAGTATGGGTTAGTGGAACTGACGGAGCGTTATCGTGAAATGCAGTTGCCTGAAATCATTCCTGTCGATATCAAGGAGCTGTACCGCAAAAAGCGGATGAACGGTCTTTTTTCGCCCCTGCTGTTGCAGTGCGTCCGCGAGGCACTGGAGCAGCACGAGCAAGCCATCTTGTTCCAAAACCGCCGCGGCTTTGCGCCCATGGTGGAGTGTCGCACGTGCGGCTGGGTGCCCAGGTGCGCCAACTGCGATGTCAGCCTCACCTACCACAAGGGGCTGAACCAGTTGACGTGCCACTATTGCGGAGCCGTTTACCGCCTGCCGTTGCAGTGTCCCGCCTGCGGAGGCACCGACCTGCGCCACCGGGGCTTCGGTACCGAGAAAATAGAAGATGACATCCGCGCCCTCTTCCCGCAGGCGCGTGTGGCGCGTATGGACTTGGACACAACCCGCTCCCGGACATCCTACGAGCGTATCATCGCCGATTTTGAGCAGCAACGCACCGACATACTGATTGGTACGCAGATGGTGTCGAAAGGGCTTGACTTTGACCATGTGAGCGTGGTTGGCATCCTCAATGCCGACTCTATGCTGAGTTATCCCGACTTCCGCGCCTACGAGCGTGCTTTCCAATTAATGGCGCAGGTGGCGGGGCGTGCCGGGCGCAAAAACAAACGGGGACGTGTGGTGTTGCAGACGCGCAGCATCGAACACCCCATCATCGGGCAGGTGATGCACAACGACTATGCGGGCATGGTTGCCACGCAACTGGCAGAACGCAAGTTGTTCCGCTACCCCCCCTACTATCGCCTTATTTATGTATATTTGAAGCATAGGAACGAGTCGCAATTGGAACAGGCAGCGCAGGCAATGGGCGACTGTCTTCGTGCCTTGTTCGGCAATCGTGTGCTGGGGCCTGACAAACCGCCAGTAGCGCGGGTGCAGACGCTCTTCATCCGCAAATTGATGGTGAAGATGGAGACCGGCGCATCTGCAAGGCAGGTACGCCGCTACCTGTTGCAGGCGCAGGGCGAACTGGCGGCCGATGAACGGTTTAAGTCTGTGTTGGTGTATTACGATGTTGACTCGGTGTGACGTTTCATTTCTTCAGCTCGGGGTAGCTGATGCGCGTGTGGTACATTGTCTTCAGCTTTTCCTTGAAGACGCATTTCACCGTGGCGATGTCCTTGAAAGTAATGGGGCATTCCCGGAAGAAACCGTCCGCTACCTGCGAATTGATGATGCGGTCTACCAGGTTGCTGATGCTTTCCTCGGTATATTCGGGCAGGCTTCGTGAGGCGGCCTCCACCGAATCGGCCATCATCAGGATAGCTTGTTCCTTGGTGAACGGATTGGGACCGGGGTAGGTGAACATTTCTTCCTTCGGCTCTTCGCCGGGGTGTTCGTTTTTCCACGAAATGTAGAAGTACTTTGTCTTGCCATGGCCGTGGTGGGTGGAGATGAAGTCTTTAATCACTTTGGGCAGGTTGTTCTTTTCAGACAGTTTCAGCCCGTCGGTCACGTGGTTGATGACCACTTGTGCGCTCTGTTCGTAGCTGAGGTTTTTATGCGGGTTGACTCCTCCCATTTGGTTTTCGGTGAAGAACACGGGATTTTCCATCTTGCCGATGTCGTGGTAGAGTGCGCCGGTACGAACAAGTTGGCTTTTCCCGTCAATGCGGTTGGCGGCCTCGGCAGCCAGGTTGGCCACCTGCATGGAGTGTTGGAAAGTGCCGGGAGCAGTCTCAGACATGCGGCGCAGCAGGCTGTTGTTGATGTTCGACAGCTCGACCAGCGTTACGTTGGAGGTAAAGCCGAACGTCTTCTCCAGCAAGTAGAGCAACGGATAGGTGAAGAGCAGCAGGATGCCGTTTATTATAAAGTAGGTGTACATGCTGCCGTTGATTTTCGACAAGTCATTCTCCATAATCAATTCGAAGCCGAAATATACCACGACGTAAGTGACAATGACCAGCGATGCCGCCGTGAAAAGCTGCGAGCGTTGCGAGAGCTCGCGCAGGCTATAGATGGCAACCAGTCCCGCTGCCATCTGTACCAGGATGAACTCATGCGGATAGAGCAGGCAGATGGAGCAGATGAGGACGGTGATCATATGCGTGAGGAAAGCCGTGCGCGAGTCGAGGAACACGCGGATAATCACGGGTAACATGGCATAAGGCAGGATGTAGACGCTGAAAAACCGGTTGCTCACCATCAGTGCCGTAATGACGCAGTAAATGACAATCAGTGTGAAGATAAGCAGCAGGCTACCCTTGCGCTTATAGTAGTCTTTGCGGAAAAGGTCGAGATAAAGCATGAAGCAAAGCATGAAGAAGCCCACGAACAGGATTTGTCCGCCCAGTATCAGCCGTTTCTGTGTCGGCGATTCGTTGCGTTTGATAGATTCTTTGCGCAGGCCTTCGAGTATGTTGTAGGTCTGTTGGTTGACAATTTCGCCGCGGTCGATGATTTTCTGCCCGCTCTGCACGATGCCGCTGGCCCACGAGTAGTTGTCCAGCATTTCTTGTTTGGCATTTTCCGTGCGTATGCTGTCGTAGGTAAGGTTAGGAAAGAGGTAGTCGTTGAGCGAGCATCGTTGCAGCACCGAGGGATGGTAATGTAGCGAATCTGCTGCAAGCAGGTAGGCGTATGCCCCCTTTACCGAGTGTATTTTCCCCACCGCCTCTTGGTTGGCCAGCTTGTCGTCAACTACCATGATGTTGCAGGTGCTGTCGCGTTGCAGCCCGTCCAGTTCTTTGGAGGTGAGGATGCCTGTCTGGTAAATCTCTTCCAGTTTCTGCTCCAAGTAGCGCAGGTAGTCGCTTGAGGGCAGTGTGTGGCGCAGGCGGGCTTCGTAATCGGCTTTCAGCTTGTCGATGGCCTGCTCGCCCACCGTCTTGTCCATGCGATAGTATGGCTGGAAGTTGGCGAGGATACTGTCCTGCTCGTGCCGCACCAATTCTTCGCTTTTGTAGATAGGAAAGTCGAAAGTAGCCATTAGCTGTCCGTATTTCCATGGCTTGTCGATGTCAAACTGATAGTTGAATTTGCTGTCTTTCGGCAAAAAGTAGACTATGACCGTTACAGTACTCACGAAAATCAGTGCTTTATATAGCAAATCTCTATAAGAAACGGCATTCTTTCCTTTAAAATATTTCATACGTGCCTTATTTTTTGGCGAAAAGTACGAAAAAAAACAATAGTGTGGAAAAAAAGGGCTACTTTTGCCACTTGAATTAAACAAAGTAAGGTTTGATTATGACAAATAGGCGAGTCAGAGTCCGTTTTGCACCCAGTCCCACGGGTGCCCTGCACATCGGAGGCGTACGGACTGCGTTGTACAATTACCTCTTTGCGCGCCAGCAGGGAGGCGACTTCATTTTCCGTATTGAAGACACAGATTCCAACCGCTTCGTTCCCGGAGCGGAAGAATACATCTTGGAGTCTTTTAAGTGGCTGGGCATTCCTTTCAGCGAGGGGGTGAGCTTTGGCGGGAACTACGGGCCTTACCGCCAGTCGGAGCGGCGCGAGATCTATAAGAGATACGTCCGCGTGCTGCTTGATACAGGCAAGGCGTATATCGCTTTCGACACGCCTAAGGAACTGGAAGCCAAACGTGCTTCCATGTCTAACTTCCAGTACGATGCTTCTACCCGTATGCAGATGTGCAACTCGCTCACCCTCCCCAAGGAGGAAGTGGATGCCCTGATTGCCGCCGGTACGCAATATGTGGTTCGCTTCAAGGTGGAACCCGATGAGGATGTACATGTCATTGACCTTATTCGCGGCGAGGTAGTGGTTAATTCTTCCATTCTTGATGACAAAGTGCTTTATAAGTCGGCTGACGGACTGCCTACTTATCACTTGGCCAACATTGTCGATGACCACTTGATGGAAGTCTCCCACGTCATCCGCGGCGAAGAATGGCTGCCTTCCGCTCCCTTGCACGTGTTGCTTTACCGTGCTTTCGGGTGGGAAGATACCATGCCCGCTTTTGCCCACTTGCCCTTGTTGTTGAAGCCCGAAGGCAATGGCAAGCTGAGCAAACGTGACGGCGATCGGTTGGGATTTCCTGTCTTCCCGTTAGAGTGGCACGACCCTAAGACAGGCGAAGTCTCTTCGGGCTATCGTGAAGCCGGTTATTTGCCCGAAGCCGTTGTCAACTTCCTCGCCCTGCTGGGCTGGAATCCCGGCAACGGCCAAGAGCTGCTGTCAATGGACGACCTCATCCGCCTGTTCGATTTGAAACATTGCAGCAAGGCCGGCGCCAAATTCGATTACAAGAAAGGCATTTGGTTCAATCACGAGTACATCTTGCGTAAGAGCGATGCCGAAGCGGCTCAGCTCTTCAAGCCGGTACTCCGCCATAACGGCATAGACCCGGATGCATATTCCGATGCATATCTCACCCGAGTCGTCTCGCTAGTCAAGGGGCGCGTCAATTTCATTAAGGAGATTTGGGAGCAGGCCGCTTTCTTCTTCATTGCCCCCTCTGCCTATGCGGAAAAGGACGTGAAGAAACGATGGAGCGAGGACACCCCCCGCATCATGAATGAACTGCAAGCTGTCATCAAAAGCATTGCCGACTTCTCGCCGAAGCCCGCTGAAAAGGTCGTGACAGGTTGGATTACCGAGAAGGGTTATCACATGGGCAATGTGATGAATGCCTTTCGGCTGGCTGTCGTGGGCGAGTGCAAAGGCCCCCACATGTTTGACATAACCGAACTGTTGGGCAAAAAAGAAACGTTGGCGCGCATCCGCCGAGCCGTTAAGGTGATTGGCAAATAACGAACCGTAAAGCTTGTCCGCTTCCCCTCCCGTGCTGCGAGGGAAGCGGGCAGGCTTTCTTATAATTATATGGAGTATGTTATATAATTTGGGCATCTTCCTTTACGACCTCATGGTGCATCTGGCCGCTCCATTCAGCCGCAAGCCGCGCAAGATAATGAAAGGCCATTGGATCGTGTATGAACTGTTGCGCCAGCGGTTGGACAGGCGCGTGCGCTACATCTGGTTCCATGCTGCTTCATTGGGGGAGTTTGAACAAGGCCGCCCGTTGATAGAGAAAATCCGGGCATTGCATCCCGAATATGGCATTCTGGTCACTTTCTTTTCCCCCTCTGGCTATGAAGTGCGCAAGAACTACCGGGGTGCCGACGTGGTGTGCTACCTCCCTTTCGACAAGCCCCGCAACGTGAAGAAGTTCCTCGACATTGTTAACCCTCGCATGGCTTTCTTCATCAAATACGAGTTTTGGAAAAACTACCTTGATGAATTGCACTTCAGGCACATCCCCGTTTACAGCGTTTCGTCCATCTTCCGCCGAGGGCAGGTATTCTTCAAGTGGTATGGCGGGACTTACCGCCATGTGCTCCGTGACTTCGACCACTTGTTCGTGCAAAACGAATTGTCCAAACGTTACCTTGCCAAGATAGGCATCAACCGCGTGACGGTGGTGGGCGACACCCGTTTCGACCGCGTGTTGCAGATACGCGAAGAGGCCAAAAGCCTTCCCTTGGTCGAAGCTTTCAAGCAGGGGCACACCACCTTTGTGGCCGGCAGTTCGTGGCTGCCCGATGAGGAGCTTTTCATCGAATATTTCAACCAACATCCCGAAGTGAAGCTCATCATCGCTCCGCACGTCATCGATGAAAGGCATTTGGTGGAGATCGTGCGCCGCCTGAAGCGATCTTACGTCTATTACACACGTGCTAACGAACAGAACGTGCGCGAAGCCGGCTGCCTCATAGTGGACTGTTTCGGCTTGCTTTCGTCCATCTACCGCTACGGCGAGATAGCTTACGTGGGCGGTGGTTTCGGCGCGGGCATACACAACACGCTCGAAGCGGCTGTTTACGGCATACCGGTGCTTTTCGGCCCCAAATACCAAGACTACCAAGAGGCTGTGCAACTCATTGAGAACGGCGGCGCTTTCTCCGTCAAGGATTACAATGGGCTGAAGTCCCTGCTCGATCGTTTGCTGGCCGATGCCGGCTTCCTCAGCCGTTCGGGCGAGAATGCCATGCGCTACGTCACAAGCCGCGCCGGCGCGACTGACAAGGTGTTGGGTATGATTAACTTTTAAGCGGATATTCCCATAAGCAAAGAATAAGGCAATCCGCATTCTTCCCCTTTGCTTTTTGCGGAAATGCTGCTGCGCGGGGACAGGGCGGTCACGGCTCTTGCCCCTCATACCACTTCGAATACATCAGGTAGTTGTGGGCAATCTTTTGGTTCAATTCCTTGGCTTGTTCGGGGTCGACTTTCTTGATAAACTTGGCGGGCACGCCGCCCCAAATGCTGCCGGGCTCGATGACAGTGTGGCTCAGTACCAGCGCGCCCGCTGCCACGATGGCTCCTTCGCCCACCACGGCATGGTCAAGCACCACGGCACCCATGCCGATAAGCGCATAGTCGCGGATGACGGCTCCGTGGATGGTGACATTGTGGCCGATGGAAACGTGGTTGCCAATTTCGATGGTCGATTTCTCGTACAGCGTGTGCAGCACGCTTCCGTCCTGAATGTTCACCCCATCGCCGATGCGGATGGAGTTGACGTCGCCTCGCAGCACGGTGTTGAACCACGCGCTGCAATCGCGCCCCAGCTTGACATCGCCCACCA
Organism: uncultured Bacteroides sp.; assembly: GCA_964431195.1. Lineage (GTDB taxonomy): Bacteria > Bacteroidota > Bacteroidia > Bacteroidales > Bacteroidaceae > Bacteroides. The sequence continues at coordinate 5,691 of CAYSIQ010000058.1, read as the reverse complement.
GCGTGGCGTTGTCGGCCAAAAAACAGTTTTCGCCCGCTTCGGGCGTAAATCCTCTGACAGGTTTGATGAGTGCCATGTTCTTTCCGGTATATAAATAATGTGAATGTACCCTTTGCCGGGCGTTGGCCGTTCACCGGCCGCCGATGGGGCGGCAGGCGTTTCGCAGCCATGCTTTCTCTTCCTCATCGAGCAGGGGCGAAAGTTGTTTGCAGACGTTGGCGTGATACTCGTCCAGCCACTTCACCTCATCGGCATCCAGCAGCGTGCGGTCGATGCAACTGGTGTTGATGGGGCAGAGGGTGAGCGTCTCGAATCGGAGGTAGCGCCCGAACATGCCCTCTCCGGCCGGCACGGTGAGCATCATGTTCTCGGTGCGCACGCCGTGGCTGCCGTCCTTGTAAACGCCCGGCTCGTTGGTGGTTACCATGCCTGGGCGCAGTGCCACGGGGTTCTCGTTCATGCGGATGCTTTGCGGCCCTTCGTGCACGTTGAGGAAGTGTCCCACGCCGTGCCCCGTGCCGTGGAGGAAATTCATCCGCCGTGTCCAAATGGGCATGCGCGCCAGCACGTCGAGCTGTGCGCCGCGCGTGCCTTCGGGATAGACAGCCCTGGCGAGTGCGATGTGCCCTTTCAAGATGAGGGTGTAGTCGATGATTTCCTCGTCAGTCAGCGGGCCGAGGGGGATGGTGCGGGTGATGTCGGTGGTACCGTCCAGGTACTGCGCCCCCGAGTCGAGCAGGAGGAAGCCGCGCGGTTGCAGTTCGGCATCGGTTTCGGGGGTCGCTTCATAATGCACGATGGCACCGTGTGCGCCGTATCCGGCGATGGTGTCGAAACTATCGCCTTTGTAAAGAGGCTGCGCGGCACGCAGCTCGTGCAGCTTGCGGCCTACGCCGGTTTCTGTCACTCCGCCGTCTGGCACGACCTTTTCCAGCCACATCAGGAAGCGCGCCAGAGCCACGCCGTCTTTCAGCATGGCGTTGCGCAGGCCGGCTATTTCCCGCTCGTTGCGGACAGCTTTCAGCAGGGCGACAGGCGATGGGGCTTCCACCTTGCGGCAGCCGGGGTTGACGGCAACCCACAAGGCATAGTTGGTCTTGCCGGCATCCAGCGAGAGGGTGGGGGAGGCGATGCGCGACAGGAAATTCTCCGCTTCCTCGTAGGGGTGCAGGGCTACTCCGCAGCCGGCCAGGTATTCTTTCACTTCGGGCGTTACCTTTTCGGGGCGGATGAAACAGTGGGCTTCGTCTTTCGTCACCAGCAGGTAGCAGATAACCACCGGGTTGCAGTGTACGTCCGCGCCGCGCAGGTTCAACGTCCAGGCTATTTCATCGAGGGCGGAGAGCAGGATGGATTCGGCATCGTTGGCAGCAAGAGCTTGGCGGATGTCGTTCAGCTTGTCGGGGCAGGAGCGTCCTGCATAGTCAAGGCTGTAGATGATGGCGGGGGCGGCGGGCATGGGCGGACGGTCGCCCCACAAATCGGCCATGGGGTCGCCGGCATCGGCCAGCCGTAGCAGCCCGTCCTTTTCCAATGCCTCTTTCAGCAGCAGGGTGCGGGCAGCCGAGAACAGCTTCCCGTCAATGCCCACAGTGCTGCCGGCCGCCAGCGTGCCGCGCAGGTAGGCGGGAATGTCGGGCGTTTCGGGCAGCATTTCTTTAAAGAGGGCGATGCCAGTCCCATGCAATTGTGCGGCGGCTTGCAGGAAATAGCGGGAATCAGTCCACAGCCCGGCCGATGAGGCGGTGACTACCACGGTGCCTGCCGAGCCGGTGAAGCCTGAAATCCACTCGCGTGCCTGCCAGTGCGGCGCCACGTATTCGCTTAGGTGCGGGTCGGTACTGGGGATGATGAAAGCAGCCAGTTGCCGTTCTGCCATCCATCGGCGCAGGGCGCTGACGCGTTGGGGGATAGTTTGATTCATATCCGATATGCTTTTGGTTGTAAATAGATTCCGTGCGGATCGCTTTCGTTTCTTCTCCAAAAGTACACATTTTTCTTTTATTTTTGCCGTATGGCTTCCGCCAAACTCTGTTTTTGCCAAAAATATGGGCGCCAACCGTGTCAACCTACTGTTATTTTTTATACCTTTGCCTGCAAACAAACCAATGACGGTATGAAAAAAGCCCTTACGATATTCGTTTTGTCGGTGTTATGCTACGGTATGCCGGTCTGTGCGCAGAATCGTGCCGACGAGTTGATGCAACAAGCACAGGAAAACTTGGAGAAGCAGGAATATACCAAAGCACGCTACTTCTTCATGCAAGCCTACAGTGCCTATGCCGCGCAAAGCCGTTATGACAAGGCTGTGGCGTGCGGCATCAAAGCCTGCACCCTCTACTTCCGTGAGAATTACTACAAGGAAGCTTTCGGGGTGCTTTCCAATATGGAACAGTTCCTGGCCGATGGAGAACAGAAGACGGGCAACCCCATGCCCGCCCTGCACTTCAGCATCAAAAGGAAAAGCCTGGATATGTATGTCGCCCTCAAGAATTCGGCCTATGCCAAGGAGCAACTCGACCAGATGGACGGCCTTGCCAAAGCCGCCCGCAACGACTCGATTGACAGCGACCTGCTTTATGCCCGTGCCACCTATTATTATATGTTCGGGCAGAACAACCAGGGTGACAATGCGTTCAACCTCCTTGTCGGGAAATACAAGGAGCAAAAGAAGTACGACAAAGTGGACGAGTGCTACAAAGCCCTTATCGGCATTGCACGGCGCACTAACAATTCCGCTTTCATGGTGCGTGCTTACGACAAGTATATGCAATGGAACGACTCCGTCAACCGCCTGCTGGCACAAGATCAACTGGCCGCCGTGCAGCAGAAGTATGACGACAGCCTGGCCACCATTGCCGAAAAAGACACTTCGCTCAGTGCCAAGCAATACATCATCATCGGCCTTTGCGTGCTGGCGGCCATCCTGGCGGCAGCCTTGGTGTTGGGGGGCGTGGTATTGCTTCGTTTTGTGCTGCTCGCCCGCAGGCAGAAAAAGGCCGTTGCCATCGCCAACGAGCACAATGAACTGAAGTCGCAGTTCATCCGCAACATCTCAGCCCAGATGGAGCCTACGCTTGACACCCTTGATGCCACCAATCCGGGCGTGCAGGCTTTGCACGCCTTTTCGCAGCACATTCAGGAGCTGTCCGAACTTGAAAGCACCCTTTCCGAGCCGTACCCCGTGGAAGAACGCAACATCTCCGTTTTCTGCGAAGGCGTGATGGACAAGGTGCGTGCCACGGCGCGTCCCGATGTCACCCTCACCGTCAACGCCCCTAAGCTCGATGTCAAGATCAGCGCCGAACCGTTGGAGCACGTCTTGTTGCATTTGCTTGGGAATGCCGTGGAACATACGCAGGAAGGCGGGAAAATCTGGCTCGACTTCAAGAAGCGCGGCGCGCACACCCACCAGTTTGTGGTGAGCAACACCGGTTGCGGCGTGCCCGAAGAGCTGCGTGCCAATCTCTTCAAGCCTTTCACCGAGGTGAAGGTGCTGACCGAGGGCGACGGCCTCGGGCTGCCTATCTGCGCGCTGATTGCCGCCAAGATGAACGGCTCGCTCGTGCTGGACGAAAGCTATACGAAAGGCGCCCGCTTCGTATTGGAACTGCGTGTCTGACGACTGTTATTTCTGTTTCTTGTATGTTGATTGTCCGTCGGCGCCGCCGTGTGCCGGCGGATTTTTTTTCATCATCCTTCCCGCTTGCCGCACGCCCTTTTGCTCCGTGCTTGCATGGAGCAAAAGGCATGCAAGCACGGAGCATGCTTCATGCACACGCCGCCCGTGCTCCATGCAAGCACGAAGTAACGCGTTGGTTGCCAGTGGCCGTTTGGACTTCCTTCCCGCCCGTTCTGTCCGGAAGTCCCGGCAGGTTTGCCGGCGGTCTCGCCCGGAAGGCTTCTCCAGCCTTTTCCATGGGCGGCATAGGCCTCCGCTTCAGCTGCGGCACGGAGAATTTTTTGCCCGGAAGTTTTGTTAGTAAGCAAACTATATGTAATTTTGCGGTTTGAATATCGAGACATTTATAAACCTGTTAAAACTGAAAAAAACAATTAGCAAAAATGATTGTAGTACCCGTAAAAGAAGACGAGAACATCGAAAAGGCTCTGAAAAAATTTAAGAGAAAATGCGATAGGACTGGTGTCATAAAGGAATTAAGGAGCAGGCAGCAGTACAACAAGCCGTCTGTGCTTAAGAGACTTGAGAAAGAGCATGCCATTTACGTACAGAAGCTTCGCCAGTTAGAAGATTGATATTCGTAAAACCGCTCGAATTATTGAGCTCCTTTCCCTATATTCGTAGCATCGTTTAACGAAGTAATGCGGCGAAGCAATGTTGGAGGTTGACGCTTTTCAGGACTATCTGCTGTACGAGCGCAGTTATTCCGCCCTTACCGTGAAAGTGTATGGCAGTGACGTGCGCGAGTTCCAGGACTTTGTAGGGAATTTGCAGGACGAAGATCTGGCAGGCGAAGATGTGGATGCCGACCTGGTGCGTGACTGGATCGTCTCACTCATGGAAGAGGGCAAGTCCGCAGCCACGGTCAACCGGAAGTTGAGTTCGTTGCGTGCCTATTTCAAGTTCCAGTTGCGGAGGGGAGAGCTGAAAGTCGATCCCATGCAGAAAGTTACGGGGCCTAAACGGCGCAAGCCGCTGCCCGTTTACTACCGTGAAGCCGAGATGGACAGGGTGCTGGACAGCATTCCCTACGAGGAAAGCTTCGAAGGCTGCCGTGACCATCTGATAATGGAGATGTTCTATTCCACCGGCATGCGGCGAGCCGAATTGATTGGGCTGAACGACACGGATATAGACCCTGCCGCCAGCCAGCTCAAGGTGACGGGGAAGCGGAACAAGCAGCGCATCATCCCCTTTGGCGAAGAACTGAAGCAAGCCATGGAGGCTTACATCGGGCAGCGTAACGATGAAGTGCCGCAGCGGTGCGGGGCTTTCTTCGTGCAGAAGTCAGGCGGGCGGCTCACTCCTTACGTTGTCACAAAAATCGTGAAACGGTATTTGTCGATGGTGGTGACGGCGAAAAAGCGAAGCCCGCACCTATTGCGGCATACGTTTGCCACGGCCATGCTGAACCACGGCGCAGACTTGAACACGGTGAAAGAACTGTTGGGGCACGAAAGCCTGGGCACGACCCAGATTTACACGCACACCACTTTCGAGGAGCTAAAAAAAATGTATAACCAAGCCCACCCCAGGGCTTAAAAAGAGGAGGAAATTATGGAAGTAAGAATTCAATCGATCCACTTTGACGCGTCAGAACAGTTGCAGGCTTTTATCCAAAAGAAAGTTGCAAAACTGGAAAGATTTTACGATGATATACAGAAAGTGGAGGTGTCGTTGAAAGTAGTGAAGCCGGAGACTGCCGTGAACAAGGAAGCCGGAGTGAGGCTGCTGGCATCCGGCAACGAGTTGTATGCCAACAAGGTGTGTGACACGTTTGAGGAAGCGGTAGACCAAAGCCTTGATGCCTTGGGCAAACAACTGGTGAAATACAAGGAGAAGTCGCGCAGCAAATAAAAAAATCACCAAAGATTTTGTGGGTATGAAATAATTGCCTAATTTTGCAGCCGTTTCGGGCGTATTGCGTGATGTGGCGGCTGCAATTTTGAGACAAGCCTCTTTAGCTCAGCTGGCCAGAGCACGTGATTTGTAATCTCGGGGTCGTTGGT
>CAYSIQ010000057.1:0-14156 GCA_964431195.1 uncultured Bacteroides sp. | reverse complement strand
AGCGGGAGCGGAAGGCGCAGGCGTAGTGACGGTTTCTTCCGGCCTTATTTTGCGGGGACGTCCTCTCTTGCGTTTGGGCTGTGCGGGTGTCCCATTCGGCGTGGTTGTGGTGGCAGCCTCCGTTTGGGGAACCGGCTCGCCGGGTGCGGCCGGGATCTCTTTGTTTGCTTCTCCGTTTTTATTGGCGGAAAATGTTTTGTCCGGATTTTCTTTTTTCGCTACGGCACGCGGGCGCTTTTGTTTCTCGTTTTTACGTTCGCTTTTTTGCTTTTCAGCAGCCACTTTCTTGGTAGCTCCGGCAATGGCTTGTTCGTCCAATATCTTGTAAACAAGCTCTTCCTTGCTGAGTGAATCAGTTTTCTTTATGCCCAAATCTTTGGCAACGGCTTGAAGTTCAGGCAAGTCTTTGTCGTTTAATTGAATGATAGTATACATTATTGTATGCGTATATGGTTTTACAATGTTTTTCTTGAAAAGGCACAGCGACAAGATTGCGGCAGGCTGCTTGAGCCTGACAAACAATGCAATCTGCTCTTTTAAGGTACTATAATTTCAAGATGGGTGTTATTTCTTTTTGAATTGGGAAACATGTGCCTCCACACGCCCGTCAGACAGTTTAAAAGCACTTGTTCCAATGGCGCAAAGGTAAAAAAATTTTTGGTTCGTTGAACAGATGCGCTATTTTTTTTGATGGACTGCCTTATTTATTCTTTCGCCAAGGAAGCGGCAGAACAAAGTTCCGCCTTTACCAGTACAACTTGTTTCGTTGTCTTATCCACCCGGAAGCGGTTGTCGAGCCGTTCGCCAACTAACCAGGCAATTTCCTTGCCGCAACAGAGCACCCACTGTCTGTCTTTCCGGGTAAGGGAAAATTTACGGTCAGTAAGGTAATCGCTCACCTTTTTGCGCCCACTCATGCCGAAAGGCACGAAGGCGTCTCCTTTCTGCCATCGGCGCAGGGCGAGGGGGAAGGTCAACTTGCCGGCATCCAAGCAAGCCGTGTCCTTGTCGCGCGGCAAGATAAAATCTTTGTTGTATGGCAGTTTTTCCACATATAGCAGGGGAGGGGAGAAGCGTTCTGCCAAGTCTTCTACCAACAGATGGTCTCTGTCTTTCACGATGCGGGTTCGCGCGGAGGCAAAGGTCTTTCCGGCCTGCCCGTCCATAGACTGAAGAATGTCATGTACTTGTGTGCTGTTAAAGCCATAGCTGCGTAGCGCTTCATACAGCAAAGTCCCCGGCACCGCTTCCCTTTTCAAGGCGGGGATGCTGATGCCTTCCTTGTCCCAAATGCGTTGTTTCCCTTCGTCAATGGCGCGGTGATAGAGAAAGGCGGCATCATCAAGGTGTTTTGCGGCCTGCAAGATGTTACGGCGGACGGAAGGATTAATGGATTCCAACAGCGGGAGGAGGTGGAGTCGGATTTTATTCCGGGTAAATTCATCGGCCAGGTTGGTGCTGTCTGTCATATACGTTTGTCCGATACTCTCCAAATATTCCAAAATATCCTTTCTTGACAGGCAAAGCAGCGGCCTTATTATCCGTCCGTTGCGCGGGCGGATGCCCCGCAGCCCGTCAATGCCCGTTCCCCGGATCAAGTTGAGCAGGAACGTCTCGATGCTGTCGTCCGCATGATGGGCTACGGCAATGGAAACGGCACCGCACTCCACGCGCAACTTCTCAAACCATTCGTAGCGCAGTTCCCGTGCTGCCATCTCGATGGAGACATGCCTTTCGTGCGCCGTGCGCCGGGTGTCGAAGCGGGCAATGCGCAGGCTGGTATCCAATTCCTGGCAGAGACGGGTTACAAAGGCTTCATCCCTGTCAGACTCTTCTCCGCGCAGGTGGAAATTACAATGTGCGGCTACGCAGCGGCATCCGTATTCCAGCAGCAGGCGCAGCAAGGCTACCGAGTCCGCACCGCCGCTCAAGGCGACAATGACTTTCCCCTCTTGCACCGGCAGCTGCTCTTCCTCAATGTATCGCCAAACTTTCTCTTGTTTCATGGAACGCAAGGGTATAGTTTCCTCATCAACATGTTGCGAAAACGGGGATGCCCCACGCATGGGTTACTGCCGTTCCGTGGGGGATCCGAGGTTGCAAATGTAAGATTTTTGAGCCGGGAGGCCAACTTCCGGCCTGTGTTATTTATCATTAAACGAAAGTAATGCCCGACACTATTATCCTTGCAATCTCCTCCGGGCAGTCCACGATGTACTTCGGTTTGCCTGCCTCTATTTCGGCACGCGGGCGGAAGCCCCACGTCACGCCGCAGGCATCCACGCCGGCGTTGGCCGCTGTCTGCATGTCCACGCCCGAATCGCCCACGTAAAGCACTTCGGCGCGGCTCACCGGCGCGGCGGCTTCCAGTATGTCATCCACGATGGCGGGGTCGGGCTTTGGCGGCACGCCGTCCCGCTGGCCTAACACGGCTGCAAAGCGGATGGCAGGGAAGTAGTGGGCGATGAGGCGCACGGTGGCTTCCTGGTACTTGTTGGAGGCCACGGCCAACGCGAGGCCTTGCGCCTGGAGTTGCCCTAACAGTCCGGCGACACCCGGGTAAGGCCGGCTGAGGTCGGCGTTGTGCGCGTTATAATAAGGGATAAAAGCGGCCCGCATGCGCAGCACGTTTTCTTCCGACTTCCTGCCTTCGGGCAGTGCCCGTTCAAACAGCTTGTTGATGCCGTTGCCCACCATTTGGGGGTAGGCTTCCGGCGGATGCGTGGGGTAACCCAACGATTGCAGCGCATGGTTGGTGCTTTGGGCCAGGTCGGCGATGGTGTTGAGCAGCGTGCCGTCAAGGTCGAATATTACGAGTCTCTTCATTGTGAGTAAAGGGAGGGATTTGGGTTGTTTGGGAAATGAAAAGGGGCGGAACCCGAACGTTTTCGGGGTTGCGCCCTTTCCCATTTTCGTTGCTGACGCTCGGGGCTTGTTCCCTTATGCTCCGGCTTGTTCTGCGGGGATAATGGAGACGTAACGCCTCTTCTCCCGCCCGATCTTGAACTGTACGATTCCGTCAACCAAGGCATAGAGCGTATGGTCGCGCCCCATGCCCATGTTCCTGCCCGGGTGGAAAGAGGTGCCCCGTTGGCGAATGATGATGTTGCCTGCTTTGCAGAGTTCGCCGCCAAAGATTTTCACGCCTAATCGTTTGCTTGCCGATTCGCGGCCGTTTTTCGAACTGCCGACGCCTTTTTTGTGTGCCATCTCTGATTTCCTTTCTTTTAAGATGATTAAGCTACTACTTCTTTAATTCTCAACTCAGTGAACTGTTGGCGATGGCCTCTCAGCTTGCGGTAGCCTTTTCTTCTCTTCTTGTGGAAAACAAGAACCTTGTCGCCTTTCACCAATGCCGTTGCCACCTCGCAAACCACTTTAGCGCCCTCCACGGTAGGCGCGCCTACCACGATGTCGCCCTCTTTGTCAACCAAAAAAACTCTGTCAAACTCTACTGTCGCGCCGGCTTCTGCACCTTGCAGGTGGTGGACGAACAGTTTCTTGCCGGCTTCAGCCTTAAATTGCTGGCCATTGATTTCTACAATTGCGTACATTTCTTATATAACAATGTATAAGTTAGCTCCGTCGGGTGGCCTCTAATCACTTAGATAGCGCTTGGTTCTAACCCGGTGCGGAATAATCCGATGCAAAGGTAATGCATTTCTACGGAACAGGCAAGAGTTTTCCCCCTAAAAGTGATGCCGATGTGCATATCGGCGGCTGTTGCCTTTTTGCCTGCGAAATACCGCCTGCTGTGCCGCATTTCCTCCATGCACGCACGGAACTTCCGCCGTACTGCACCGCCCGCGCTCCGCACGTGCATGGAGGAAACGCGGCGCAGGTATCTTCCGCATCGTGCGCTCTATGGCTGTTTTTTTATTCCCGGATCATCCTTTATTCGCCGTTGCCGAGGCTTTGGTAAATCAGTTCCTGGATTTCTTTGGTTATCCTCATATCCGTCAGCTTGGTGTTCCATGCATGGGGGCAGAGGCTGTTGCTTAAGAATACGAAAACCAGGTTATCCTTGGGGTCTGCCCATACGCAGGTGCCGGTATCGCCTTGATAGCCGAAAACGGCTGCCGGCGTGGAAGCTGGGCATGGGCTGCCTACGGCTGAGGTTGTATCGGGGCGGTCGAAACCCAAACTGTGACGGCTGATGGCCGATGTCTGTCCGGTGAACATTTGGCAGGTCTCCTGGCTCAGGAAGCGTTTGCCGTCCCATTCGCCGCCGTTGAGCAGCATCTGGAATACTTTGCCTACTTCTTCTGCCGTGGAGAACAGCCCGGCATTGCCGCCCACGCCGCCCAGGCAGGCGGCGGCTTCATTGTAAACATAGCCGCACAAGTCTTGTTTGCGCAGATAATCGTTGCAGGCCGTCGGCATAATCTCTTCCTTGCCAAACTTCTGCAAGGGGCGGAAGAGGGTGCGCTGCAAGCCCATGGGATCGTAGAATTCCTTGGCCGCGTAAAGGTCGAGGGGCATGCCGGCCGCAGCCTCCACCACCTGTTGCAGCACAATGTAGCCGGGGTCGCTTTCCACAAAGCGCTTGCCGCTCAAATCGCTTTTGGCAATGCTTTGCAACATGGTGCTCTTGAAGCTTTGGTTCAGCCACAGGCCGTCAGCCACCTGCAAGGTGTGTTTGCCCGTTTGTTGGGGCGATGCCAGGCCGTTTTTAAACTTGAAGTCTGAACAGAAATAGCTGTGTTCGCTGATTTGCGTCTTGTGCCATTCGTCCACCCAGCTTTGCGCATAAGGCCCGTGCACCGAACGTGCTTCAATGGCATCGATGTGGAAGCGGAGGTGCGGGGCGAGTCCCGACTCTTGTAGCAAGAGTTCGCGCACGGTGATATCGCGCTTGTCGCTGCCACGCAAGGCCGGCACGTAAGCCGAAGCCTTATCGTCAAGCCCCAGCTTGCCTGTTTCATACAGTTTCATCACGGCTAAAGTGGTAGCCATGGGCTTGGTCAGGTCGGCCAGGTCGAAGAGGTCAGTAGAGCGGACTGAGGCAGTGTCAGTATCGCTGTGAGTACCGAACCCTTTGTCGTAGATGGCTTTGCCGTCTTTCAATATCAGTATGCGGCAACCGGGATAGGCGCCTTGGACTACGCCGTTTTGGGCTACATTGTCCACCCGGCTCAAAAGGTAGGATTTAAAGCCATAGTCTTCCGGTATCAGTTTGCCCGGTTGCATGCCCTGCACAATGTCGCAACCTGTACCGGCAGGGAATGCGCGTCCCACATTCTCAGCCAAACGGCCGTGAGCCGGAGCTTTGGCAAAGAGCACGTCGGCCACGTATTGCTGCAAGTCTGCATCCGACGAATGGGCCAGCACCAATGCATTAGCTTTGGCTATGGCAGGGTCTAACAATAGGAGTGAACGTTGCGGGGCAAACACGACATAAACCACGGGAGCTTTTACCTCCAGTGTGTTGAGAAACTCGGCCACCTCTTGTCCGATAAAGGCGTAACCGCCGGTTTCGGTAATGTCAATGATAATCCGGCGGAAAGGTTGCAAACGGTTCCCCGTTTCCGCGCAGGCAGCATTTCCGGCGTCGGTTGCCAGTTGCAGGTGGGTAACGTCTGTATATTTTTGCAATGCCTTTATGAAAGAAGAATCTTTGCCCGCCTCGCCAATACTAAGCACAGCTACGCCTCCGTCTACTTTCGCAAGGGGCAGAATGCCGAAATAGTTGCCTGCCACTGTCACGGTAGCCTGACGCAAATGGGCTGCCAAAGCCTTGGCCTCATCGGGATTAACCCGATGGCTGATGCCGCTGACTTTCAACATCGGTTGAGGAGTGCGCAGGCCTACCAGATATTTATAAGTCAACACCCGGCGGCAACGGTCTTCTAATTCTGCCGCAGAAAGTTTCCCCGTATTGAGTGCTTCTCGCAGGTTAGCCAGTTCGGTCAAGGGAGTGCCGGTTACGGTTACGGCATCAAGCAGTTTCGCCTGTGTAGCCTTGTCGGGCAAAAGGCAGCTGTCAGCCATGCCCAGTGCGCGGTATTCACGTTGCACCTCGGCTTCATAAGCCTGTAGCAGGGCAGGGTCGGATATGCAACGCAAGGCATTCTCGGCGGGGAATGCCGGTGCTGTGGGAAGCCCATCGGCCAAACGTTTGCCGGCAGGCAGGAACAGCAACGGCACTTTGGTGTCTTTCAATGCTTGGTTGATGAGGATGGCATGATCCTCGGCCGTGCCGCCTTTGAAGCAGAAGCCGCCAATTTTATGTTTTTTCACCAAATCGCGTACCGACTTCTTCACGGAGCGGTCTGCCTGCACGGGCACTACGGCCACTACCAGTTGGCTCAATTGTTCATCCTGACTTAGTTGCTTGAACATGGCATCTACCCACAACTTGCACTGCCCGTCGGTGTCAACGGGCAAGGAGGCCGCTTGGGCCGCCTGGCAGGGCAATGGCATCCCTGCCGACACACACATCCATAATACCATCCTTGAGAGGACTTGAATACATTTCATTGATTTATCAATTATAAAATTAGACGATTACTTCTTTTCTTTTAGTGTCAGATCCAACACACCCACATAAGCGCCGTTTTTGCCTACATGCATGATGGGTATCCGATGCCCGTCGGCATCCAAAGCATGAGCGGGCGCTTTCATGTTGGTATGGGTATGCCCTCCCAATATCAAGTCGATCCCGCGCAATTGGCCAATCATGTTATTGTCATAAATGTCTGATGCAGGAGCATTTTCCCAATAGCCTAAATGCGACAGGCAAATCACCACGTCGCACCCTTCCTGCTTACGTAGTTCTTTGACGACTTTTTGCGCGACCATGACCGGATTGCGGTAAACTACGCCTTTGCATTTGTCGGCCAGTACCAATCCATCCAATTTGTGCCCCAGGCCGAAAATGCCGATACGTAGCCCGTTACGTTCCAACACTACATAAGGACGCACCAGGCTTTCCAATGGCGTGCCGGTAAAGTCATAGTTGGCGCACACTATGGGGAACTCAGCCATGCGAAACACGCGAGCCAAATTCTCCATGCCATAGTCAAACTCGTGATTGCCAATGGCCATGGCATCGTATTCCATCAAGTTCATCGCGCGGATTTCCACTTCGCCTTTATACATATTATAATAAGGTGTTCCTTGTGATATGTCTCCGCAATCCAACAGCAAGGCACCGGGATGCTGCTTCCGGTATTCCTTGATGAAAGCGGCCTTACGTGCCACGCCTCCCAGACCGGCATCGGGGTTGGGCGAATCGGCCGGGAAAGGTTCGATGCGGCTGTGCGTGTCGCTGGTATGCAAAACGTACAGATGTTTGGTTTCCTGTGCCTGCAAAGGCACGGCCGATGTAATCAGTCCCGCAACAATCGTATAAAAGAAGAATGAGGTATGTCCTGTTCCCATTTTTATCATTCAATCCACGGTTTGATGGTGATTCTTCCATCCATACGGGAGGTAATGGATCTTCCTGCCGCATGTTGTCGCGCCACGTAACGGGTAAAGATACCCTGCAAGGTCTGGCCTTCGATGTTGACGCAGCTTTCGGCTTGCAGCAAGGCAAGCATGCCGCCGTTCCCGCCGGCCAGATAATCGATGGTGGCAATCGTGTAAAGGCGTTCATCGTCTATGGGATGGCCGCCGACGCGGGCTTCCAGCAATCTGCCGGTTGGCGACATGGCCAGCTGCGCGCCGCTGATGCCTTCCCCGCCGCAGGCGGCAATATTCTCGAATAGCTGTTTCACGTAAATGCCCTTCAATGCCAACAGGCAAAGATTGTCGTCAAAGGGCAGCATTTCGTAAATATCCATGCCGGTAATGATTCCTTGAGGCAACCCTTTCCGCAAAGCGCCGAAGTTTACTAATCCTATATCGGCCGGGGTTCCTCCTGACTGGACGGCTGCCTGGCGCAATATGTCGGCTACCAAATTGCTTAACGGGCTTTCGGGGCGCGAAGCGGTCATGGCCAAAGCCGATTGCCCCACTACCCGGTTGCAGAGGCTGTCCAGTGACTTGCGGTAAGGGGCAATCAGCACCCGCGCTTCGGCATCGATCCGGTTGTCCCACGTGGAATCGATGGGAACGCGATGCCCTTCCACTGCTGTCACTTCATAAGCGGGGCGGCAGGCCGTCATACTCGCGGCAATCCACAACAGTTGGCAGGCTATTTTTATTGTTTTTATCCGTTTCATCCTGCTTTTGTACCAAAGGAACGCAATTTTGCAATTATCGTAGCACAACACTTGCGCAAAATTCGCAAAAGTTCCCGACATCTGCAAGCAAATGCAGCTAATTTGGCATTAGCCAACGTGGGTGTAGAATCATGCTTGCCTTGATCGGAATGCTATTGGATGAGGATTGAACAGGCTCTCTGTAATTTTACAAAAACGCGTGGACTTCGAACAAAAATATTGCCTTGAAGAGCGCGATGCGGAAGGTACTTGTATCGCTTTTCCTCCATGCACGCACGGAGCATGGACGGTACTGTACGGCGGAAACGCCGTGCGTGCATGGAGGAACTCTCATGCAGCAGGCGATAAATCGCAAAGCGAAAAGCCCTAAGATGATAAGCGCGATGCTCTTCACTTCCTTCCAAAATCCGCCGGGATCTCACCCCACTTTTCCGTTTCCCACTTCAGCAGCGGGTTGTTATAGGTATGCTCATGCAACCATTTTTCGGCGCGTGCAATGATCCGGAAGAGAGGCTCATTGGCATCCGTGCGGGGCAAGTGGGTGTTGCATTTCTTCTGTTTCACCCACTTTATCCCGAAAAGGCTGTCGCTGTAAACAGGCCATTCTAACCCTTTTTGTTGTAGGAAAGCCAGCCCGTGCGCAATGGCCAGAAACTCGCCGATGTTGTTAGTGCCGTGCACCGGGCCAAAATGAAACAGTTCCTGGCCGCTGCCGACGTGCACCCCCCTGTACTCCATGGCGCCGGGATTGCCGCTGCATGCCGCATCGACGGCCAGGCTGTCGCCCTGTACCTCCGGCGGCGGCGCAAGCCGGCGGCAGGCGGAGCCGCCGGAGGGGAGGCGGTTGCTGATATACTCTGCCGGTGGAGACGCAAAGGCAGCCTGCGCCTCCTCTATCGTGCCGAACGACTTGAAGCGTGCGCCCTTATATCCTTTGGTCTGAAGCTGGCAATCGGCCCATGTTCGGTAAATGCCAGGCGAGACGCCCTCCCATACAACATAAAATTTCGATTTTTTCATGCGGCAAAGATAGGAATTTCTGCCGAATGGCACGGCAGGGACTCCCTCCAAACGAGCGGAAGCCGTTCATTCGCCCCGTTTTGCGCCGTTTGCGTAAAAAACGGCTTATGGGCTCTTTGCTTTCACGCATAAATGTTTACCTTTGCCCGGAGTCTAAAGATTCAAGCAATTGTATGGTACGCATTTTTTTAGTCGGCTATATGGGAGCCGGTAAGACGACGTTGGGAAAAGCGTTTGCCCGCAAGACGGGCATGCCGTTTGTCGACTTGGACTGGTATATAGAGGAGCGTTTTCATAAGACCGTCATTGATTTGTTCAGCGAGCGGGGCGAAAACAGGTTCCGTGTGTTGGAGCAGAACATGTTGCATGAAGTGGGCGAATTTGAAAACGTCATCATCTCTACCGGCGGCGGCACGCCATGCTTTTTCGACAACATGGACTATATGAACCGTCAGGGGCAGACTGTCTTCTTAAATGTCGGCATTGACGTGCTTTTCAAAAGGTTGCGTGTCGCTACCCAACAGCGCCCTGTCTTGCGCGGCAAGAGCGATGACGAGTTGAGGTCTTTCATTGAAAGCGCTTTAGCCGACCGCATACCCTACTACTCACAGGCTCGCTACAAGTTCGAGGCCGGATATTTGGATAACCGTCAGCAGATAGCCGAATCGGTGCAACAACTGCGCGAAGTGTTGCGAATATGACAGAAATAGCGTTGTATACATTAATGTGTAAAAGTCAAATCTAAACAAGCACGAATGAGAAAATGGCGTATTGAAGATTCAGAAGAGCTGTACAACATCACCGGCTGGGGTACTTCTTATTTTGGCATTAACGAAAAAGGGCATGTCGTAGTGACACCATGCAAGGAGGGCGTAGCCGTCGACCTGAAAGAACTGGTAGATGAACTACAGCTGCGCGATGTCACGACCCCGATGCTGGTGCGTTTCCCCGATATCCTCGACAACCGCATCGAAAAGGTCTCCTGTTGCTTCAAGAAAGCGGCCGGAGAATACGGCTACAAAGGGGAGAACTTCATCATTTATCCCATCAAAGTCAATCAGATGCGCCCCGTGGTGGAGGAGATGATCAACCACGGCAAGAAGTTCAATCTGGGGCTGGAAGCCGGTTCCAAGCCTGAGCTGCATGCCGTAATCGGCATCAACACCAATCCCGACTCGTTAGTGGTATGCAACGGCTACAAGGACGAAAACTTCATCGAGCTGGCGTTGCTGGCACAGAAAATGGGCAAGCGCATTTTCCTTGTCGTGGAAAAGCTGAACGAACTGAACATTATAGCCAAAATGGCCAGGCGGATGAAGGTGCGCCCCAACATCGGCATCCGCATCAAGCTGGCTTCCAGCGGCAGCGGCAAGTGGGAAGAAAGCGGCGGTGACGGCAGCAAGTTCGGGCTGACCTCCAGCGAACTGCTCGAAGCACTTGACTTCTTGGAAAAACGCGAAATGAAGGACTGCCTCAAGCTCATCCACTTCCACATCGGCAGTCAGATTACCAAGATACGCTACATCAAGAACGCGCTGCGCGAAGCTTCGCAATATTATGTGCAACTCTATAAAATGGGGTTCAACCTGGAGCTTGTAGATACCGGCGGTGGCATGGGCGTGGACTATGACGGCACTCGCTCCAGCAACAGCGAAAGTTCGGTAAACTACTCCATCCAAGAGTACGTCAATGATGTGGTTTCCACTTTTGTCGATGCGGCCAACAAGCACGGGCTTCCGCATCCCAACATCATCACGGAAACGGGGCGCAGCCTGACGGCCCATCACTCTGTTCTCATCTTTGAAGTGCTCGAAACGGCCACCCTGCCCGAAATGGACGAGAATTGGGAACCTGACGAAAATGCCCATGAACTGGTGAAAGAACTTTACAGCATCTGGGACAACTTAAACCAGCGCAGCATACTTGAGCCTTGGCACGACGCGCAGCAAATCCGTGAAGAGGCACTCGATCTCTTCAGCCACGGCATTGTCGACTTGAACACACGTGCGCAGATTGAGAAGCTCTACTGGAGCATCTGCCGTGAAATCAATTCCATTGCCGGCGGCCTGAAACACTGCCCCGAAGAACTCCGCAAATTGAACAAACTGCTGGCCGACAAGTATTTCTGCAATTTCTCCCTCTTCCAATCGCTGCCCGATTCGTGGGCGGTGGATCAGATGTTTCCCATCATGCCCATCCAGCGTTTGGACGAAAAGCCTGACCGTGAAGCCACATTACAGGACATGACATGCGACTCTGACGGCAAGATTGCCAACTTCGTCACTTCGCGTCCCGATGCCACGACTTTGCCGCTGCACTCCTTGGGCGAGAAAGAGCACTACTACTTGGCTGTCTTCTTGGTGGGGGCTTATCAGGAGATTTTGGGCGATATGCACAACCTCTTTGGCGACACCAACGCCGTGCATGTATCGGTCAATTCCAAGGGCTATGCCATTGACCAGGTAATTGACGGCGAGACTGTGGCCGAAGTGCTCGACTACGTGCAATACAACCCCAAGAAATTGGTACGCACCTTAGAAACGTGGGTTACCCGTTCCGTCAAAGAAGGGCGCATCACGCTGGAGGAGGGCAAAGAGTTCCTGTCCAACTACCGATCGGGACTGTACGGATACACTTACTTGGAGTAAACGGGGGGAATATAACGGCTTATGCAGAAACTTACCATTGTTAAGGTAGGAGGGAAGATTGTGGAAGAAGAAGCTACCCTCCTCCGGTTATTGGATGATTTCGCCGCCCTCAAAGGATGCAAACTCTTGGTACATGGAGGCGGGCGGGCCGCCACTAAAATGGCAGCCCGCCTTGGCGTCAAAAGCCAGATGGTGGACGGCCGGCGCATTACCGATGCCGAGACGCTGAAGATAGTGGCCATGGTCTATGGCGGCCTGGTAAATAAAAGCATCGTGGCCGGCTTGCAGGCGCGGGGCGTCAATGCCTTGGGACTGACCGGTGCTGACATGGACGTAATCCGCTCGGTGAAACGCCCCGTGAAAGAGGTGGACTATGGCTATGTGGGTGATGTAAAGGAAGTAAATGCCAATTGCTTGTCCATGCTGATAACCGGAGGCATCGTGCCGGTCATGGCACCGCTGACTCATGATGGCAGGGGGCATATACTCAATACCAATGCCGACACCATTGCCGGGGAAACTGCCAAAGCATTGGCAACGCGCTTCGATGTGACGCTGATATATTGTTTCGAGAAGCCCGGCGTGCTGCGAGACGAACAGGACGACAGCAGCCTCATTCCCTGCATTACTTATGCCGACTTCTGCCGGTTAGTGGACAGGAAAGTGGTGCAAGGCGGCATGATCCCGAAGTTAGAGAATGCGTTCGATGCATTGAATGCGGGCGTGGGCAAGGTGCTCATTAGCTCCGCAGCGGCTTTTGGAAGCGGAACCGGGACGCATATGCAAAGATGAGTTTGCCCCTACGGAATAGGCCAGGCCGATAAGAAAGCAAAATAAAGAAAAAAACGGCACGCTGACTGTAACATTCTTCATTGTGAACCGTCATTAGCAGTAGAGGGACAAGCTATGCAAGGACTCAGCTTTCGCGATGATATTCTCCCGCTGAAAGACAAACTCTTCCGGCTGGCTCTGCGGATTACCTTGAACAGGGAGGAGGCAGAAGATATCGTGCAGGAAACGATGATGCGGGTATGGAGCAAGCGAGACGAGTGGCAGCAGTTCAATTCTATCGAGGCTTATTGCCTCACCGTCGCCAAGAATTTGGCGTTGGATCGAAGCGAACTGAAAGACGTACAGGCCGTGGAACTCCCCGCAGAGAGTGAACCTGCCATCCCGGAAGCCGAGAACCCCCACGAGCGTTTGGTCAGCAAAGAAAGGCTGATGCTGGTTCACCGTTTCATCCACCAGTTGCCTGTGCGGCAGCGTGCTGTCCTGCAGCTGAGGGACGTGGAGGGAAAGAGTTACAAAGAAATAGCCGCCCTGTTAGACTTGACTGAGGAGCAAGTGAAAGTAAACCTCTTCAGGGGGCGGCAAAAAGTAAAACAATGGTTTATAAACACCGAAGAATATGGACTCTAAGCAGATAGAACAACTGTTGGAACGCTATTGGCAGTGCGAGACTACGTTGGAAGAAGAAGCGCGGCTGCGCGATTTCTTTTGCAGCGGGGATGTTCCGCCGCACTTGGCGCGCTATAAAGTCCTGTTTGCCTACCAGCGCGTGCAGCAGGGGGAGTGCTTGGACAGTGGTTTCGATGCCCGCATGTTGGCAAAAGTCGGAATGCCCGTGGTAAAAGCACGCCGCATGACGCTGGCCTCCCGCTTCATGCCTTTGCTGAAAGCGGCGGCCGCCGTGGCGCTGGTCATGGCCATTGGCGGGGTGGTGCAACATTCATTCTCGCCCGAAGCCGGTGGAATGCCGACTCCTGTCGATACCATCGGCAAGCAGATTTCCACGCCGTCGGTGGCGGCATTGTCGACCGAACATGCGGACGAGCGCCCAGGCAACGACTCGCTGTTAGGCCCGCAGGCCGGGCGGGAAGAACCGGAGGAATAGGAGCCATGCGGAGGTGCTTCCCCCCAGGGCGTGCGGAAAGAAGAACACTTTCATTTGCTTTTTTAAATATAGGAATAGTTAGTATGCTTTATTAAAACGAAAAAGGTTGAGGCTGTGAAGTTTCAATTCTCCCAATGCCATAAGAAACTAACTGCGATAAAAGGGGCGTCGCGCGAGGCGGCGCCTCTTTTTTTGTTCGCCCGGCATGGGTATAATCTACCGGGTGCAAGTCCCTAACGCGGCCTGATAGCGGCAAGCGTACAGCCGAAGACAAGCCGCCAACGGCGACATCGGGCTGGAGGAAGTCGGCGGCAAGGCGCCGGCCTGACGAACAGGAACTTGATGCCAAGGCGTTTGCCCGCGGGCAAGACTGCAAGAGAAGCCCAAGCCCGGTGGCTATTCGGAACGGGCGGCGCAAATCAGGCA
>CAYSIQ010000056.1:0-14780 GCA_964431195.1 uncultured Bacteroides sp. | reverse complement strand
GAAGCGCATGTCACGGGTCGTGAGAAGCGCATGTCACGGGTCGTGAGAAGCGCATGTCACGGGTTGTGAGAAGCGCATCTCACGAGTCATGAGAAGCGCATGTCACGAGTGATGACTAACGCATGTCTTGGGGTAGCGGGGCAGGCATGCCTTGGGGGGGCGGCGAGGGGGGGCTATTCTTCCAGCAGCCCCTTCCCCTGCCTGACGATTTCGGGGAAGTCCCCCGTGCAGTCCACCACGGTGGAGCCTTCGGTGCCGCCGACGCCGCCGTCGATGACGAGGTCGGCCAGTCCGCCGAACTTCTCGTCAATCAGCCCGGGGTCGGTGCGGTAGCCGGGGTCTTCGTCCTCGCCGGCGGGCAGCGAGGCGGCCATGACGGGCGCGCCGAGGAGGCGGGCGATGTCGCGGATGGCGGGGCTGCCGGGCATGCGGACGCCCACCTCCCTGCGGTTGCGGAAGATCTTGGGCAGGCGGCTCGTGCCGGGCAGGATGAAGGTGAAGGGGCCGGGCAGGTTGCGCTTCATGAGCTTGAAGGCGCCGTCGCTTATCTTGGCGTACTCGCTGGCGCAGCCCAGGCTGTGGCAGATGATGGAAAGGTTGTTCTTTTTCGGGTCGATGCCCTTGAGGCGGCAGACGCGCTCCACGGCGCGCTCCTTCAGGGCGTGGCAGCCGATGGCGTAGCGGGTGTCGGTGGGGAAGACGAGGATGCCCCCCCTCTCCAGCACGCCCGCCGCCCGCCTCAGGGCTTCGGGGTCGTTGTCTTTGTCGTATAGCTTCAGGATCATGGCCGGGCCGCGCTTTTGCGCGGCGCCGCAAAGGTAAGCAAACGGCGGCTCGCCGCCAAGGGCGCGGCGGGGAAAATCGCGCCGCCCCGCCTCATTTGAACCGCGACGTGTCCACCTCCTCGCGCTTCTTCTCCTTGTACCCGCCGAACCTCCACGTGAAGGACAGCCCCGCGCTGCGGTAGCACGAGTAGTCGTTCGTCACCCACTGGCGGGCGTAGCGTATCCGCGGGTCGATGCCCGACGTCTCGAAGGGGTCGTTGCACCACGCGCCGAGGACGCAGTCGCCCCCCCCCGCGAAGGCGTAGCGCAGCCCGATGTTCACGTAGCCGCTGGCGGGAAGGTCGTAGAGCCCCTGGTAGTACTTGCTCCGCGCGAAGCCCTGGAGCGTCAGCTTCACGTCGGGCTTGGCCGAAAGCGCGACGGTGTTGTCCCACATGGCTTGGCCGAAGGCGATGCGCCGGTCGAAAGGCGAGTCGTAGAAGTCGGAATCCTTGACGCGCTGGTACGCGCCGACCAGGGTGACGCGCGAGTCAAGCCATTTCCCCGCCCTGAAGGGGACGCTGGCCTGCAGGCCCGCCTGCTGCTGGTAGTCGAAGTTGACGTACCGGTATATCTCGGCCAGCCTCTCGGGCGACTGGTAGAGGGTCTGCGTGAAATGATCCCCGGCGCGGTTGAACCATGCCACGAACATGTACTTCGACCGCAGGACGTAGGCCAGCTGCAGGTTGTAGCTCCTCGAGGGCTTCAGGCTGGGGTTGCCCTGCACCTCGCTGTAGCCCCCGCCCATGTATTCCGTCATGTCCTGCATCGCCCAATAGGGAGGGTAGCTCTTGTCGCTGCCGAACGACAGCTGCAGCACGTGGCTCTGCGACGGCATGTAGGTCAGGCTGAACGCGGGGTACACGTCCCATTCGTCCCGCGACGCCGTCTCGTACCGTTCCGCCGCCACGGAGAGGTCGGCCGACAGCTTCTCCCCGAACGACTTGCTCGCCCCCGCGTAGAAGTTCAGCGTCCGCTCCCTGCGGCGCGACTGGGTGTCCCCGGGCAGCGCCTCCCCTTTCCCTTTCCCCTCGTCCTCGAAGTAGTACTGGCTGGAGTTGTCCGTGGTCGTCGTGTAGGAAGCCCCGTAGTTCAGCCCCCAGCCGCCTCCCAGCCCGTGCTCCTGGGCGAGGAAGAACTTCCAGGCGTTGATGCGCTGCATGTCTTCCGAGTAGAACTCCAGGCGCTCGCCATCCATCTCGCTGGCAAGCAGCTGCGTGCCCGGCGTGCGGTACCACGTGAACTCCGCGCCCGCCTTCAGCCCGAAGGGCGCGTGGTAGTCCACCCGCCCGTTGTGCAGCCACGAATCCCCCGTGTGGCGGTTGGAGGCCTCCTGGGTGCCCCGCGTGTACGTGTCGCCGTGGCCCGTGGCGTAGGCGCCGTTGTAGGCGAACGACAGCGAGTGGCCGCCCCCTGCCGAGTAGTCCGCGCCCAGGCGGAACTTGTGGCTGTGGGAGAGGCCCTTCGCCGTCTCACGGTTCTCTATCAGGTGCGTCGAGCCGTCGGACTCCTGCCAGTGCCGGGCCTCCTTGCCCGTGGTGCGGTACCACTTGCCGTGGTCGTGCGAGTAGAGGAAGTCGAGGGATAGCCGGCTTCCGTTATATAGCAAGGCGGCGCGTTCCTGGAAGGCGGCTTCGTGCTGCTGGTCGTACTTGCCGTATGCCTCGCCCGTCACCGTGCCGGGGTCGCCGACGCGCTTCTTCAGCCGCACGTTGATGAGGGCGCCGCGCGTCTGGTACCGCGCCGGGGCGTTGTACATCACCTCCGCGCGGTCGATGCGGCTGGCGGGCATCGACTTCAGCAGGGCGTAAAACTGTTCCGCCCCCATGGTGGTCGTCTTGCCGTCCAGCACCACGGTGACGCCCCGCCCGCCCAACGACAGGCTGCCGCCCGCCTCCGTCACGCCGGGCAGCTCCTTCAGCGCGTCGTAGATGTTGTCCACGGGCTTCCCCTCGATGAGGCGCGGCAGGTCGTACTCCAGCGCCCCGGCGCGGACCCGCACGATGGGGCGCTCGCCCGTCACCATCGCCTCGGGCAGGGCATGCGCCACGCTGTCGGCCCATTGGCCGTCCTCGCCGCCGGTCTTGGCCTCCTGCGCCTGAAGGAGGGCGCTGCCGCCGGCGGCCAGCAGCGCGAGCAAAATCGTTCTTTTCATCTCGTCTGTTTGTTAAGTATTGTTTCCGATGCCGCAAAGGTAGGGAAAAAAAAGACAGGCGGGGGGGGGAGTTAAATAACATTAAAGCGCGCCGCCCGGCGGCCGCTTTTTGTCAGAAGGCGTACCCGAAGCCGATGTTCAGGTAGATGAGGTACATGTCGAAGGTGATCGTGTCGAAGTCTTTCCGGAAGATGTCGTTCAGCCCCCACGTCAGGTCGGCGAACACGTTGAGGTGCTTGAAGGCGCGCCACTCCCCGCCCAGCTGCAAGCCCCACTGGAACTTGCGCAGGTCGTCCGAGAAGTCGTAGGTGGCGATGCTCTCGCCCGTGAAGTCGATGCGTTGCCCCGTGGCGTCGGGGGTGCGGAGGTGGCCTTCGTAAACGCTGCCCGAAAAGTTCCCGTCGATGAGGTAGGAGAAGTAGGGGCCGAACACCGCTTTCCAGCGCTTGCTGATGCGGTAATCGGCCAGGAGGGGCAGGGTGAGGTAGGAGTTGTTCACTTTCGTCTTCACGTTGCCCGTCCACAGCCCCTTGAGCGAGCGCCCGTTGTCGGCGTTGATGATTTCCATGCTGTAGTTCTTGGTGGCGGCGTCGGTGCTCATCTCCCGGCTGTCGAGCCGCAGGCCGATGGTGAGCCCCCACCTCTTGGCGGTGTCCAGCCACTTGGTGGTGTTGCCCTCGATGGAGAGGGCAACACCGCCCGGGCTGTAGCTGTTGATGGAGCGGATTTCTTCCGGCATGGGCAGGGGCGCGGTGCCGCCGATGCTGAGGCTCGCCTTCAGGCTGTACTCCCAGCCGTGCAGGTACGACCGGGCAATGATTTCGGTGTTTTCCTTCTGCGCCCGGAGGCTCGTGCTGGCTCCCGCCAGCAGCGCGGCGGCCAGCAGCGTGCGGAGCGCCTTGTTCGTCTTGTTCATCTTCATGCGTCTTATGGGGGCGGGCGGCGCGCCGCCCGCCGTGTCGTGTCATTTGCAGACCAGTTCTACTTCGTCTATCCAGAGCGTGCTGCCCACGGCTCCGTTGAATCTGTCGCCGTTGCGGCTGGAGGTAAAGACGATGCCCAGCTTGTACTTCCCGTCGCCCAGCTTCTGCGGGTCGAAAGCCTTGCCGTTCATCGGCTTGAACGGTATCTCAAATTCAGTCCAGTTGTCGGCTTCCTTGGCATCGGCTTCTTCCACCTGCGCCAGCAGCACGATGCTGGGGTCGGTCAGCCCGTTGCCGCCGTTCAGCATGAACGAGGGGTTCTCGGACTCGTACAGCATGGCGTATATATTGTAGGTGTCCTGCTTGCCGCTCACCTCCGTGCCGCTTTCTGAGTAAACCTCGCCCCGGCGGTAGCGGTAGTAGCCTTTCAGGCTGACAGGCTCGCGGTAGAACTGCACGCCGAACTTGGTAGCCTCTAACGCGTTGCCCAGCGCGTTGCTCACGTCGAACGAGCCTATGAAGAGGTTGCCCGCCGCGAGAGGCATGCCCACCAAACCGCCGAGGAAGCCCGTGTCGCAAGTCTTCAGCCTGGCGCAGTAGCCTCCTCCGTAGCCGCCGTTTTCCCTTGCCGTGGGATACCCTTCGGGCGTAGTGGCTTGGCGGGTGAGTTCGAAGCCCGGGTTGCCGCTGCTCCATTGCAGCGTGTCGGAGGTCGCGTCCTCGCATTCCAGCAGGATGTGGTAGCGTTGTTCGGTTGGCAGGAGTCCTTCAAAGTGGTATTGCGTGGGCAGTTGTTTTATCTGGATGATCTGGATGAGGTAGGTGGCATGGTTCGCCCTGTCTTCCGATGTGACGGTCACCCGCCGCGAGAGGCTGCCGTTGTCGAAGTTCAAGGTGGCGGAATACGTGCCGTCATTGTCATTCTTCACGAAGGCTTCGCCCTCGGCGGCGTTCTCGGCGGTAATGGTGGCGCCGTCGGGGACGGTGAAAGTCAGGTGCTGGGCGGCGAGGTCGGATCTGAGGCTCACGTAGATGTTGAACCAGTTGTCGCCGCTTTTGGTGAATTGCACGTCAGCGCCCGTGCAGGCGTCGATGGCCGCTTCCTGGTTGAGCGCCTCGTCCCGGATGCAGGCGGAGAGCGCCGTTGCCGCCAGGAAGAAGCAAGGGAGAAGATGTTTGAATGCCATATTCCTTAGATGCTAATGCTTGATTTAAGCGTGTGCGACAAATTGCCTGCAAATATACGCTTTTTTTAATTGCCTGCAAATATACGCTTTTTAATAGGCGCATTGCCGCTCCAATATTTTATCCGATCTGGCTATTTGGCAGCCAAAACGTTTTCCGTAACTTTGCACGCGTCAAATCTGGTGGCAAAATGATAGACAAAGCGGAACGGCAACAAATCATTGCCTTGGTGCGGCGGGAGGTAGTCCCCGCCATCGGGTGCACCGAGCCGATAGCGGTGGCTCTGTGCGTGGCCAAGGCCACGGAACTATTGGGCTGCCGCCCCGAAAGGGTGGAGGCTTTGCTCAGCGCCAACATTCTGAAGAACGCCATGGGCGTGGGCATACCGGGCACAGGCATGACAGGCCTTCCCATAGCCATTGCGCTGGGCGCGCTGGTAGGCCGTCCGGAATGCCAGCTGGAGGTGCTGAAAGACGTTACCCCCGCTGCGGTGGAGGAGGGCAGGCGTTTCATAGCCGAAAAGCGCATTGCCATCGGCCTGAAGCAGGGCATCTGCGAGAAGCTCTACATTGAGGTGTGCTGCCGTGCGGGCGATGACACCGCCGCCGCCGTCATCGCGGGCGGGCATACCCGCTTTGTCTACACGGAGCGCAACGGCGAAGCGCTGACGGACTGCCGCGCCTGCGCGGCCGGCATCGGGGAGGAAAGCGCGCTCTGCCTCAACCTGCGCAAAGTGTACGACTTCGCCACGACAGCCCCGCTGGACGAGATCAGCTTCATCCTCGAGACCGCCCGCGTCAACAAGGCGGCGGCCGAACGCTCTTTCCAGGGCGATTACGGCCACGGCCTGGGCAAGATGCTGCGCGGCAGCTATGAGCATAAGATTATGGGCGACAGTGTCTTTTCGCATATACTTTCCTATACGTCGGGCGCATGCGACGCACGGATGGCGGGCGCCATGATTCCCGTGATGAGCAATTCGGGCAGCGGCAACCAGGGCATTTCGGCCACCTTGCCCGTGGCAGTCTTTGCCGAAGAGAGCGGCAAGTCGGAAGAAGAGCTGGCGCGCGCCCTTATGCTCAGCCACCTCACCGTTATCTATATCAAGCAGAACTTAGGCCGCCTGTCGGCGTTGTGCGGTTGCGTGGTGGCGGCCACGGGGTCAAGCTGCGGCATCACCCTGTTGATGGGCGGCGGCTATGAGGAGGTGGACTGCGCCGTGCAGAACATGGCGGCCAACCTGACCGGCATGATTTGCGATGGCGCCAAGCCCGGCTGCTCGCTGAAAGTCACCTCCGGCGTTTCCACCGCCGTCCTTTCGGCTCTCATGGCTATGGAGAAGCGGTGCGTCACCCCCGTGGAGGGCATCATCGACCGCGATGTGGACCAAACCATCCGCAACCTCACCCGCATCGGGGCGGAGGGCATGGGCGAGACCGACCGCCTCGTGCTCGACATCATGACGGGCAAGCACTGAACCTTTCAGCCGCCTCAGCCGCAGCTGCCGCAACCGCAGTCGCCGCAGCCTCCTCCGCAACCTCCGCACTCTCCCCCGCAACCGGTGTGAGAGAGGGCGTTGGCGGCTTGGGCCACTTCCTCGTTGGTGGCGGGGCGGCTTTCCACCACTCTGCCCTTGAAGCGGAGGGCGCATCCTGCCAGCGGGTGGTTGAAGTCCATCACCACCGTGTCATCCTTCACCTCGGACACGGAGGCGTACAGCACCTTGCCGTCTTCGGTGCGCATGGGCAGGACGGCATCTTTCGCCACACGCCCGCTGTCAAACTTGCCGTTGATGCAGAACATATCTTTGGACAACTCGTAGATGTGTTCGCTGTCGTATTCTCCGTAAGCCTCGTTCACGGGGATGGTGAAGTCGAAAGCGTCTCCGGCACCCAGCCCCTCCAGCTGCTTTTCAAAAGCATCCAGCGTCATGGACAGTCCCGAAACGAATTGGAAAGGGTGTTGCGCGGTGGCTTCTTCCGTCAGTTCGCTTTCGCCGTCCTCGATGGCGTACATTTTATAGATGACGGCCATAAACATGTTCTTTACAGTTTCCATTGTGCAGTTCGGTTGTTGTTTAAGGGTTAATATGTCGCAGGCAGCGAGTGTTACCTGATGCCGGGGCAAAGATACGCATTTCTTCCCGATTCCGTTCCAGCCTTCCGTTTTATTCCGTGCACGTGCCGCGTCCGCTCCATGCACGCGCCGCCCATGCTTCATGCCCGCGCGGCCTGCGCTCCGTGCAAGCGCGAAACAGCCGGCTGTAAATCAATGTTTTGCAAGGGCATCTGAAAGGCCTTTCCCCCCTCCGCTCTTCCACAGGCATTTCCTGCCCTCCGGAGGCAGCCGGACGATAAAAACAGGCTTTTTGCCGTTTCAGGCTTATGATTATTCAGTTTCCGCTTAATTTTTCTTCAGATTGTTTGGAGTATTGCGAAATTGCCCGTACCTTTGCCGCGTTAATTTCAAAGACAGATGTTTAGCAAGCAATGAATATGGCAAACCTATCCGCTTCCGTCAGTTTGGCAGTCCTGCAAGTGATTATCGCCGTGGTTGCCCGCCTCGGGATGTGAGAAAAGTTTGTGCCATCCGAAAGGTATATTCAGAACGGTTAAAGCCTTTCTCACAGCGGTGGGGAAGGCTTTAGGTTTTATATGATTGCAAATAAACAGAAAAGCGGGGCGGCGGGAAAGCCCTGTCCCCCGCAATAGCCGCGCAGGCCGAAAAGACATAGATAACGATGAAGCATCAGTTACGCAGCTCGTTGAGCACCCAAGGGCGCCGCATGGCAGGCGCACGGGCTCTTTGGGTGGCCAACGGCATGAAAGAAGAACAGATGGGAAAGCCCATCATTGCCATTGTGAACTCGTTCACGCAGTTTGTGCCGGGACATGTGCACCTGCACGAAGCGGGGCAGTATGTGAAGCGGGAGATTGAAAAGCTGGGCTGCTTTGCGGCCGAGTTCAACACCATTGCCATTGACGATGGAATAGCCATGGGGCACGATGGAATGCTCTACTCGCTGCCTTCGCGCGACCTCATCGCCGACAGCGTGGAGTACATGGTCAATGCCCACAAGGCCGATGCCATGGTGTGCATCAGCAATTGCGACAAGATCACGCCGGGCATGCTGATGGCGGCCATGCGGCTCAACATACCCGCCGTGTTCGTGTCGGGCGGGCCGATGGAAGCCGGCGAGTGGGAAGGCCGCCATTTAGACTTGATCGATGCCATGGTTCAGTCGGCTGACGAAAGCGTGGGCGACGAGGAAGTGGCTCAGGTGGAACGCCGCGCATGCCCTACTTGCGGATGCTGTTCGGGCATGTTTACCGCCAACTCCATGAACTGCCTGAACGAGGCTATCGGGCTGGCATTGCCCGGCAACGGCACCATTGTGGCCACGCATGAGAACCGCCTGGAACTCTTCAAGGACGCTGCCCGCCTGATTGTGGAAAACGCCCGCAAGTATTACGAGGATGGCGATGACAGCGTGCTGCCCCGCAGCATCGCCACCCGCCAGGCTTTCCTCAACGCCATGACGTTGGACATCGCGATGGGCGGCTCCACCAACACGGTGCTCCACCTGTTGGCCATCGCCCACGAAGCGGGAGCGGACTTCTGCATGGACGACATCGACCGGCTGTCGCGCCGCACCCCCTGCCTCTGCAAGGTAGCGCCCAATACGCAGAAATTCCACGTGCAAGACGTGAACCGCGCAGGCGGCATCGTGGCCATCATGAACGAACTGGCCAAGGGCGGGCTGGTTGACACGTCCGTGCGCCGCGTGGACGGCATGACGCTGGCCGAAGAGATTGACCAATATTGCATCACCAGTCCCCGCGCCCGCAACGAGGCGATTAAGAAATACGCCAGCGCGCCGGGCGGGAAGTTTAACCTCGAACTCGGCTCGCAAGGCCATTATTACAAGGAACTTGACACCGACCGTTCCGGAGGCTGCATCCGCGACTTGCAGCATGCGTACAGCGCCGACGGCGGCCTGGCCGTGCTGAAAGGCAACATCGCGCAGGACGGTTGCGTGGTGAAGACAGCCGGCGTGGACGAAAGCATCTGGCGCTTCACCGGCCCTGCCAAGGTGTTCGACTCGCAGGAAGCTGCCTGCGAAGGCATCTTGGGCGGGAAAGTGGCGAGCGGCGATGTGGTGGTCATCACCCATGAAGGACCCAAGGGAGGGCCGGGGATGCAGGAGATGCTTTACCCGACCTCTTATATCAAGTCGCGGCATTTGGGAAAGGAGTGCGCCCTCGTCACCGACGGGCGTTTCAGCGGGGGCACTTCCGGGCTGAGCATCGGGCACATTTCGCCCGAAGCTGCCGCAGGCGGAAACGTGGGCAAACTGCTGGATGGCGACATCATCGAGATAGACATTCCCGCCCGCGCCATCAACGTGCGCCTCACCGATGAGGAACTGGCTGCCCGCCCGCAGCGCCCGCTGGCCCGCCGGCGCGAAGTGCCGAAGGCCTTGCGCGCGTATGCCGCCATGGTAAGTTCGGCTGACAAGGGGGGCGTGAGGCTGTTGGATGAAAGATGAAAGAAGTGTGAAGCAGGAAGATTTCTTCTTTCTTAAATAAATGTTTATGGATAAGGATCAAGCTTTTATTACAGGAGCGGAAGTGCTGATGCGTTCGCTGGAACATCACGGGGTGAAGACCATCTTCGGCTATCCCGGAGGCAGCATTATGCCGGTTTACGATGCCTTGTACGACCATCGGAAGACCTTAAACCACATCCTGGTGCGGCATGAGCAGGGAGCCACGCACGCCGCGCAGGGCTATGCGCGGGTGTCGGGACGGACTGGCGTGTGCTTGGTGACCAGCGGGCCGGGCGCTACCAACACCGTGACCGGCATTGCCGATGCCATGATGGACAGCACGCCCATTGTGGTCATTGCCGGGCAGGTGGGCACAAGCTCCCTCGGCACCGATGCTTTCCAGGAAGTGGACTTGGTGGGCATTACGCTGCCCATCGCCAAGTGGAGTTACCAGATACGCCGCGTCGAAGATGTGGCGTGGGCGGTGGCGCGCGCTTTCTACATAGCCGGCAGCGGCAGGCCGGGGCCTGTGGTGCTGGATTTCGCCCGGAACGCGCAGACTGACAAGACGGCCTACAAGCCCGTGCGGGAAGACTACATTCGCAGCTATGTGCCCGTGCCCGATACCGACCCCGGCAGTCTCCGGAAAGCCGCCGACCTTATCAATCATGCACAACGCCCCTTGGTGCTGGTGGGGCAGGGAGTGGAGCTGGGCAACGCGCAGGCTGAACTCCGCGCTTTTATCGAAAAGGCAGGCATGCCCGCCGGGCGCACCTTGCTGGGGCTTTCGGCGCTGCCCACTAACCACCCGCTGAACGTGGGCATGCTGGGCATGCATGGCAATCTGGGACCGAACATCAACACCAACAAGTGCGATGTGCTCATTGCCGTGGGGATGCGTTTCGACGACCGCGTCACCGGCAACCTCGGCACGTATGCCAAGCAGGCCAAAATCATTCATTTCGACATCGACCCTGCCGAGATAGACAAGAACGTGCGGACTGACGTGGCTGTGCTGGGCGACTGCAAGGAAACGCTGGCAGCCGTCACCCGCCTGCTGAGCCCCGCCACACACACGGAGTGGGTGGAGAGTTTCCGCCCCTACGAGGCGGTGGAGGAGGAAAAGGTAATGCGTCCCGAACTGCATCCCCGAAGCGGCAAGCTGAGCATGGGGGAGGTGGTGCGCGCCGTCAGCGAAGCGGCTCGCAACGAAGCCATCTTGGTGGCCGATGTCGGCCAGAACCAGATGATGGCGGCCCGTTACTTTAAGTTCACCAAGGAACGGAGCGTCGTCACTTCGGGCGGGCTGGGCACGATGGGCTTCGGGTTGCCGGCCGCCATCGGCGCCACTTTCGGCCGTCCCGACCGCACGGTCTGCGCCTTTATGGGCGACGGCGGCTTGCAAATGAACCTCCAGGAGCTGGGCACCGTGATGGAGCAGAAAGCGCCGGTCAAGATGATTTTGCTGAACAACAATTTCTTGGGCAACGTGCGCCAGTGGCAGGCCATGTTCTTCAACCATCGCTATTCGTTCACTCCCATGCTTAACCCCGACTACATGCAGATAGCCGCCGCCTACGGCATCGCGTCGCGCCGCGTGCTCGACCGGGGGGAGCTGCGGGAGGCCGTAGCCCAGATGCTGGAGACAGACGGGCCTTTCCTGCTGGAAGCCTGCGTGGCGGAAGAAGGGAACGTCCTGCCCATGACGCCTCCGGGCGGTTCGGTAAACCAGATGCTGCTGGAATGCTGAGCCGGCTGGAAACTTATGACTGAAGGAATGTGACTATGGATAAGACATTATATACCATCATTGTTCATTCGGAGAACATTGCCGGGCTGCTGAACCAGGTGACCGCCGTTTTTACCCGCCGGCAAATCAACATCGAGAGCCTCAACGTGTCAGCTTCGTCCATCAAGGGGGTGCATAAATACACCATCACGGTTTGGACGGACAAGGACACCATCGAGAAGGTGGTGAAGCAGATCACCAAGAAGATAGACGTGTTGCAGGCGCATTACTTCACCGATGGCGAGATTTACCAGCACGAGATTGCCCTCTACAAGATCGTGACGCCCGTGCTGGAGGGGAGGCCCGAAGTGTCGAAGGTCATCCGCAAGTACAACGCGCGCATCGTGGAAGTGAACGCCGTCTTCTCCATTGTCGAGAAAAACGGCATGAGCGACGAGATTACCGACCTCTACGCGGAGCTGGGCAAGCTGGGCTGCGTGCTCCAGTTTGTCCGTTCGGGACGCGTGGCCATCACTACCAGTTGCATCGAGCGCGTCAACGAGTATCTGGCCGACCGCCAGGAAAAATACCTGAAACGCAAACAACAGCACCCTGAATTATGAGTACTTGCGGCACCGACAAGATAGGAACTTACCGCTTTATGGCCGAGCCTTTTCACGTGGACTTCTCAGGCCGCCTCGCTGTGGGCGTATTAGGCAACCACTTGCTGAATTGCGCCGGCATCCACGCCAACGACCGGGGGGTCGGCATAGCCCGCCTCAACGAGGAGAACTACACGTGGGTGCTCTCGCGCCTGGCCATCGAGCTGGATGCCCTGCCGTGCAGCTACGAGGAGTTTTCGGTGAGGACGTGGGTGAAAAGCGTTTACCGCTTCTTCACCAACCGTTGCTTCTCCATTGCAGGGAAGGACGGGCGCACCATAGGGTATGCGCATTCCGTGTGGGCTATGATCAACCTGCACACCCGCAAGCCGGCCGACCTGCTGGCCTTGCACGGCGGCAGGCTGCAGGACTACGTGTGCGACGAGCCATGCCCCGTGGGCAAGTCCCCGCGCGCCAAGGCCTCCTCCTCCGTGCCTGCTTACGCGCTGGAGGTTCGTTACAGCGACATTGACGTGAACGGGCATGTGAACAGTATCCGCTACATCGAGCACATCCTCGACCTCTTCCCCTTGGCGATGTACCGCGAGAAGCGCGTCCGCCGCTTCGAGATCGCTTACGTGGCCGAAAGCCACTACGGCGACAAACTCTCTTTCTATGCGGACGATTTGGGCGGGGACGCCTACGCGGTGGAAGTGAGGAAGAACGCCGGGGAAACGACCTGCCGGTCGAAAGTGGCGTTCGCGGATTTATAGCCAGGCTATATTTTAATAACCAACTAAAATAACAAAAGGACAAAAAATGGCACAATTAGACTTTGGCGGCGTCATTGAGAACGTGGTGACCCGCGAGGAATTCCCGCTTGAAAAAGCGCACGGAATATTGAAAGACGAAACAATCGCCGTTCTCGGTTATGGGGTGCAAGGCCCCGGGCAGTCCTGCAACCTGCGCGACAACGGTTTCAACGTGATTGTAGGGCAGCGCCCCGGCAAGACCTACGAGAAGGCCGTGGCCGACGGGTGGGTGCCGGGCGAAACGCTGTTCGGCATCGAGGAGGCGGCCAGGAGGGGCACGATCGTGATGTGCCTGCTGTCTGATGCCGCCGCCATGTCGGTATGGCCTGTCATCAAGCCGTGCCTCTCGGCGGGCAAGGCACTCTATTTCTCCCACGGCTTCGCCATCACGTGGAACGACCGCACGGGCGTGGTGCCGCCGGCGGGCGTCGATGTCATCATGGTGGCGCCCAAGGGTTCGGGCACATCGCTCCGCTCCATGTTCCTTGAGGGGCGCGGGCTGAACTCGTCCTATGCCGTTTATCAGGATGCCACGGGCAAGGCGCTGGATCGCGCGTTGGCGTTGGGCATCGGCATCGGCTCCGGCTACCTGTTCGAGACGACTTTCCAGCGCGAGGCCACTTCCGACCTCACTGGCGAGCGCGGCTCGCTGATGGGAGCCATCCAAGGCCTGCTGCTGGCTCAGTACGAGGTGCTGCGCGAGAACGGGCATACCCCCTCAGAGGCTTTCAACGAGACCGTTGAGGAGCTGACCCAGTCGCTCATGCCACTCTTCTCCAAGAACGGGATGGACTGGATGTACGCCAACTGCTCCACTACGGCGCAGCGCGGTGCGCTCGACTGGATGGGACCGTTCCACGATGTCATCAAGCCCGTTATGCGGAAGCTGTACGAAAGCGTGAAGTCGGGTCACGAAGCCCAGATCGCCATCGACAGTAACTCCAAGCCCGACTACCGCGAGAAGCTGGATGCCGAGCTGAAGGCGATGCGCGAGAGCGAGATGTGGCAGGCCGCCGTGACAGTCCGCAAACTGCGCCCTGAAAATAATTGACAAGAACCATCCTGCGGGAAGTGTTCTCCATGCGAGGCGCGGGGAACGTTCTTCCAGAAAGCTGTCAACATGTTGATGCAGGGCATATTGCAAGGCCTCTGACAGTCCGCGCTGGAGGCCTGCTTAAGCGATCCGTTGTGATGCACGAGCGTAGCAAGAGGTAACGGACGTGTGCCGTCGGCGGTCTCATGTGGGGATTTGAAATATTTTACAAATGCGGGCGTTTGCCCTGTGAAACCGCGCCCTCGTGCCCGCCGGGGAGGACGCATTCACGCAGCGGGCTTTTTGAAACATCCACCAAATGAAGATGATGCACCATACCAACAGGACGGCGCACCTCCTGCCGATTGCGGCTCTTGCCGCGCTGGCCATTGCGTGCGCCCCCTCTCCCTCCGCGCTGGCGACTATTACGGGCGAAATAAAGGGGCTGGGGGACGACACGCTCTACCTCTACGGTGCCGACCGCCTGTACGACCGGACGGACACCATCGTGGCTGCGGGCGGGCGGTTCAGTGTCACGGCGCGGCCGGACACGCTTGCCGCTGTGTGGCTGCGGCTGCCCGGCGGGGAAGAATACCCGATATTCATGCAGGGAGGCGACGAGATCGCCATCGAAGGGACGGCCGGCGGCAGCCTGTCCGTTACTGGCGGCAATGCCGCCAACGAAGAGTTGGGAGGCTTTCTGCGCATGGCTGAAGAAAGGGGCATCGCGGCAAACGGGCGGGAACTGGCCATGCTGGCGGACACGTTCATCCGCGCCCATCCCGCCTCGCTGGCCAGCATCTACTTGCTTGAACGCTGCTTCGTGCAGCAACCCCGGCCGGACATCCGGCGCATCCTCCGGCTGGCCGGGGACATGGCGGGCAGCCTGCAAGACCATCCCTACGTGCGCGATCTGGTGCGGCGGCTCCAAGAAGCGGAAAACACGCGGCAAGGCCGGCCGGCTCCCG
>CAYSIQ010000055.1:7242-14961 GCA_964431195.1 uncultured Bacteroides sp. | reverse complement strand
TGCGTCCAGCGTATAAGTACCGTCCACTTTTACTTTTTCTGCCAAAAGTGCCACCTCTCCGCTGCGGGGATGGATATATTTTACCGAATACGTGCCGGCCGGCAGCGGCAGCTCTATATTTCCCTCTTGCCGAGCATAGGCGACCGCCCCGTTTTCCCCGGACAACAACTGGTAAGCAGCATTTCCCATCGCTGCCGGCCTCATCCGAGGAACGGCAGCCAAGAAATCCTTGTCCTCTACCGGCAGCACCGGGCAAGAGCCTCCTCCCATCAGCACGGCCCATCCACAATCGGGATAGTCCTGCGCATACAGCGTAACGGCCTTCTCCGGATATTTGGCACGGTATTCGCTCACCGCCTTATAGGCTCCTTCATACCCCATCTTGCCTGTTTTCATCTGACGGGCATGCTGGCGGGGTGCCAGATTCTTGCCGCCTTCCGGAGCATATACGCTGCCATCCTGGCGGTAATGCCAATAACGGATGTCGATGATGTCGATAACAGCCGCGCGTTTGGGGTCGCTTAAAATAGCGTCCTGCACGTCCTTGGTCGTGCTCAGTGCCACAAGAGCGCGCTTCCCGGTTTCCTCTTCCCATTCGGCAATGCAGTCTATCCAGAATTGGACGAAATGCAACGGACCGGTAAACTCTTCGCCAACCAGTTGCACGACGTTGGCATTATCGGCGAAATGCTCTAAGCACTGGCGGATGTACTGGCGGTGCAAAGCCCGGCGGGCCGGATGGTTGACATCATAAAACATATCGGCCACGAATACGCGCTTGTCTCCGGCAAATTTCACCGGTTCGGGGAATCCCGTACCATTGATGTTATTGGCCGTACGCCACGGGCAGTCCACCCAATGCGCACCTGCTTCAATGATGTTATGCTGGAAATAGTTCTGATGGAACAGCAACAGGCCTTCCACTTCTCCTTTATCGGCAAACTCTTTCAGGCGTCCCCAATACCATGTGTTCGGGCGGGACAGGTCATATTTGCTCATGCCGTCCCATGCCGTGCCTTTCCCGCTGCGGGCAAACGGCTGCTCGTAGAATGGCGGCCACACGTCTCCGTCGTGCCGGCGGATTCGCTCGTGGTCGTCGCGGCGACGGTCATACCAAAGCCCGTAATTGTGATCCATCACGATAGAGTGGCTGCGCATCATGTTCGCGACCACCGAATCGATACGGTCAGTCAGCCCTTCGCCTTCCATATCCGGCACAAAACGGGTGATATGGTCGGAAGCTTTCGCCAAAGCGTTGTATTTGATGCTGCCGCTCCACCAACGGACATTCTGACGGTTCCCAGCCAACAGGCAACTATCGGCCACCAGATACCCGTTTTCTATGTCATAATGTTTCTTTCGTGCCGCTTCCCCCACAGCTTCCTTGCACTTCACCTCTTTGATGGACTTTGCTTTCCCTGCAGAAACCGGTGCGGCAAAAGGTGCTTGGTTAATCCATTTTTCCAATGTCAGGAGCGGTTCGTAGGCTTCCTTGGCCAGTTTCATAGCCTGCTCCACCGTAGGGCTGCTAGTAGCATCGGTAGCCATTGGCAACACTCGGCCACGGGCATCCACACCCTTTCCCAGCCGCTCGGCCAATTGCGCATTGAACAGGCTGCGAGGATATACATGGTTATTCGATTCACCCCACTCCCCGTCGCCTGAGAATTGCGCCCAACAGCCATAAGCATAGTTTTTATCGTCTTTAGTCGGAGAGAAGCACTTGATCTCGGCTGCCGTACATTGCCAGAACATACTGTTTGCCGCATTCCAGCCAGCCCCGTTCTTAGCTTCTCCCAAATTAGCAAAGGCCAAATCGTTCCCGTCAATATTCACAATATCAAACAACAGTCCGCATGCCCACGCGCCGATAGAGCCGCTAAACCCTTTAGACTCCTTGGATTCGCACTGGACAAAAGCATTGGACCCCGGAGCAGCCATTCCCGCTGCAAAATCATTGATGCCATGTTCCGAATAACAACGCTGGAACAACGTATGCTGGCCCACAGTGTAGAAAGTCCGCCGCCGCATGCCAGCTATTTCCGAAACGGGATTTGTCGAGATACAATCCTCCACGGTTACATTGGAGGCATGGTGCTGCACAATGACGGCACTCCCGGCAAACTGCTTGAAGTCCAAGTTCCTCACCCAACAGTTTTCAGCATTGTCTATGGAGACACCTGTCCATGCATGGTTTTCATCCTTACCATACCGTTTGTCATAGTCGGAAACCAAAGTTAGATTCTCCACCCCGCAATCTGCAATACGCCCTTCCCATGTATACGTAAACATTTTAGATTTTGCATCCGGCTTATTCAAAGCCATTGGCAAAGGAGCATTCAACGTTACCAGATTGCCATGAATATCTTCTACTATACGATCCCAGCTCACATCCACATCTCCCTCTTTCCAGCCCAATGCACCAATGCCTCCTCCAAAGATGTCGCATCCGATGGATTGAATCCATGCTTCCTCGGCTGGACGATAGACCATCACCCTATCTCCTTTCTTCAAAGTAGAAGCAGGCAATACCTGCAAAACAGTTTCGTTCACAGGAACGTAATCAGACTGGATCTCCAATGTATCTGTTATCTTATAGTCATTCCGCCCTTCTATGTAAAGGACAGCCCCACGATCGTACCCCCGTTTCACTAACACTGTACCTGTTTTATCAGCTCCGCGCAATACGACTCCAGACGTAGCGATACGGAGGGCGTGATCGAGATGGTAAACCCCTTTCTCGAGCAACACAGCACCCCTATACCCCTCCGCATCCGGCTTCAGAGAGGATACATAATTAATTGCTTTCTGAATCCAGCTGCTATTATCTCCTTCTTCCGGAGACACATAGACGGCCACAGGGACATTTGGTATGTCCGTATTGGAATTCTTATAGCCACAATAAGAAAAATCCAATATCCGGTTGCCTTTTGCATCTTTCAGATACTGGATATGTTCCCCTTTGGAATTTAGAGGAAAGGGTTGCGCATTTGTTTGCACAAACCCCCAAAGCATCAATCCCAAACTTAATGTTTTAAGAGTTAATTGTTTCATTAAAATAAGCTTTTATGTTTAGCCAAAGTGTCATGGGTATCACTCCAATCCACTTTTCTCGACCGGGTTCTATACCTTTGATGTGTTCCCAGATATTTTATAGTGCTCTTATATCTCCCCTCCACGTGCCCTGACACGTTCATACCAAGCCTCACGCTCTTTCGCCAAATCATATCCCCGCTTAGAAAGGTAATTATTGATCCGGCCTTTGTATTTGCCAAAAGCGGCATGTTTCTTATCTGAGTTTTCGGCATCCATGGCAAATTCGCGGGCTTCAACAAGCCATGCCATAATTTGCGCTTTCTCCTCTTCCTTCAAAGTAGGAATCATGTCAACCGTAGCCTCATAAGTCACCATTGCCACGCCATAAGTCATGCCATCTTTCACCGCATCTATCTGCTTGGCATCCAAATAGAGCGAAAGAGCGGCTGGAAAAGCAAAATGGCTGCGATACAACGCCGCATCTTTCTCGTCTTCAGCCGCCTTGACGGCAACCTGCATGGCATCGCCTGTCAGCGTCTCTTTCGCCTGCTTCACCTTGGCATCACGTACCTCATAAATATCATTCAACTTAAAATAACGGTTGGCTATAATTGTAGCCACTTCTTTGGCAACTGCTGTTTCTGCCAATTCCAATTTATCCACAATCTTTTGCGAACGTTTCACAATGGATTCCACATAAGCCGAATCCCGCCCTTCACGATCCAAATCCGTCGCTACGGCAGTAACGGCCACCGCCATAAGCAACAGGAACATTATGCCTAACTTTTGTATCATATTCTGTCTCCCCTCCTCCGTTTATTACATCAACCTCCCTTTAGATGCCAATGTATCATAATTGTTCCTCAAATCAGACCAGTCAATGCAATTTATGGTGCTGATGCCATTGATGTATTTCTCAATATTTGTATAGCCGTCGCCAGTGCAATCCTGATTGGCATCCGAAGGGTCATCAGGATTCAAGCCATTCGCCTTTTCCCATTCATCGGGCATACCGTCGCTATCTGTATCCACATACGGAGTTCCTTTGTATTCCGGATACCCCCCCATCTGGCGGATATCGGTAATGATACCTTGTTTATAGGAATCTTTCGGCATACGGCGATATTTAAATTGCCCGTCTTCACCCACTGACTGGGGAGCCAGTCCGGTCAAATCCCCGTTAGCGTCCTTGGCCATCTTATCATCATAATAAGGAACGCCTGTCCTCACTTCCTCTACAATACATTCATCCACAATATCGCGGCAAGGAATGTTGGCTCCTGCATTTTTCAGTACAAAGTCGTATGCATCTTGTGCAGAGGTAATGCGGATGTATGGCATTTCAAAAGGACGGTTGCTACGCATATCCTCCGTATAGCCATCTGTATTCGGCTGAGTTTCAATCTGGATGCCACCTGCCCAGTTATCCTTTGTAATGGCAGGGTAACCTTCCATTATATTGCCATCGGCATAAACACGGCCATATACTTTATAGTCCAATTTGCTTCGCCCCGCTTCGGGCTTCAGGATGCGATGCCCCACAGGACTGTCTTTTGGAGTGGCCGGCCCCGGTTTATAATAGTTGTTTATCATATTGAACATAGCAGTATAATCGCCACCGTCCGAAGAACGGTGTACCCAATTGAACACCACATTGTTCACAAAATTAAAAACGCCGTTCCAGCCGATGGAAGGATTCCGCCCCGAATTGCTTGCCCACAGGTTACGCATAAATGCACAGTTTTCGCCTCCCAAAGTACTGCCGAATGAATGGTTGTAAGTATCCAGCGCTTTCGCCGAGATGGTATTCTGTATGGTAACATTTACGGTAGGCAGTTTCTGATCTTTCGATTCATATTGCCCTTCGCTAAGATCGTACATGTGACGATAGAAAGAGATGTTCTCATCCAATCCCCAAGTACAGGAGCAATGGTCAATCATGATATTTCCAACAGGGTTGCCCCCGAAAGAATCGTCACGATGCCAAACTTTTGTCTCGCCACGGCGGAAACGCATGTGGCGTACCACTACATCATGCGTGTCCACCCAAAAGGATTCTCCGGCGATACATACCCCATCTCCGGGAGCGGTCTGGCCTGCAATAGTAACATACGGAGCCCGGACAATAATGGGAGACTCCAACTTGATAATGCCTGCCACATTGAAGACGATAATACGTGCCCCCCCCGTTTCGCAAGCTTCACGGAAAGAGCCGGGGCCACGGTCATTCAAATTAGTCACGGTAATCACTTTACCGCCACGGCCGCCGAAACTGTACATGCCTCCTCCCTCGGCACCGGGGAAAGCAGGGATTCGGGCCTGCGGCAAATCGTATGGGCGGGAAGCCCACGGGATATACGGACGGCCTTCCTTCGCTTCTTTCTGTACGATAGGCAATGCCTTCGCCCAAACTTCGTCAGAACGGCGGCGTTCTTCACTCATCATTTTCTGGTAGGCTTGCTCCGCCTCCTCAGTTACCTGTGGATACTGGGCTCTTGATACAGGAGCAATAAAAGCAGCCATACATACTCCTAAAAACAACTTCCTTTTCATAGTTTCCTTTTAGTTTCCAACGTAAAGTTACTGGTTCTTCTCCATATATAGGAATAATTACTCAAAGATAATATTCCACTTGGCAGCTTGCTTCGGCTTTCACTTTGCCCGCTGCAGGAATAAAACGATAAAAAGAGGGGGCAACCGGCCGGTTTCCCGGGCAATCGCCCCCCGTCTATTCGAATCGAAACCCGTATTTACAGATCGCCGGAATTTCTATTCGCTCTCAGCAGGCAGAGCCAGCGGGTCGAACGTCCCGGCACTTCCGTTGACATTATTCCACCCCACAGTCTGTTCCAAGGTCGC
The DNA here is from genome assembly GCA_964431195.1 of uncultured Bacteroides sp. Lineage (GTDB taxonomy): Bacteria > Bacteroidota > Bacteroidia > Bacteroidales > Bacteroidaceae > Bacteroides. The sequence goes on along the minus strand of CAYSIQ010000055.1, from coordinate 9,066 downwards.
ATTGTTCTGCATAACGCCCGATGTGAAACCGAGGAGATAGTACTGTGGCGGAAATATCCTCATCAAAGGCGTATGGCTCGAATCATATCCGTCGCCTTTCTTCTCTGCGCGTTCCAAATATGTCTCGTAAAATTCTTTCAGCTTATCAAACTGGGATTGGAGTTCTTCTCCGGTAAGGTTCAGATCGATCGCTTCCGGCTTTTCAATATCCTTGAGCGGGTCGGGATCCTCATCACCGTTGAACTTCTCTGCTCCGAGGCCTTCGCCCGGAGCCGAAGCCTTGATGCGGAATTCGAGGTTGTCATTGCGCCGTCCAACCATGGGCGTGTAGCCGAGGTAATTGCAGGTATTGCCGCCGAACCCGGTCAGTTTCCACGATGCGGGAGCTCCCGGAACATCTACGGCTCCGCCATCGAAGAGCATCCAGCGGCGCATATCGTCGAAGCGCTTGCCCTCGTAGGCGAATTCGATTTGCCGTTCATAAAGAATGGCAGCGAAACATGCGGCCCGGTCGCTGATGTTTGACAAGCCATAGTCGGATCCCGCACTCGCCGGATAGACACGGCTGCGGATGCGTTTGAGCAATTCCACCGCTTCGCCTGTCTGGTTGATGCCTGCCGCTGCTTCGGCCAGATTGAGCAAAACCTCGGCATAACGTATTTCAAACGAGGGCGATGCGCATTGCTTGAACGCATTGGATGTGCTTATATACTTATAGCGCGGGCTGCTGTTGACTTGGTAATCATCGGAACGCTTGCGGATATATATGCCTTTGACACTGGTAAGCAAGTTTTGCGGGCCATAAGCCTGGCCGTTTTTTTCGATATCGTCACGCGCGTCATTGTCAAGATACCATACATAGTTCCACAATTCGTATTTTTTGCCATCCTCCACAGGATTGTCATTCGGATTGGCCGGATCACCCTTTGCGTTGCCTTCAAAAGCCCATTTTACGCCCGGGAATGCGAACGTACGGTAGAAACGCGGATCACGATCCAAGAAAGGGAACTCCTTGTTATACTCAATGTCCGACTCGCCAAGGGTCTTGTAGGTAGGGTTCCCTTTCGGCTGTTTTCCATCGCTCATCGGGAAGAGATCTACCATCTGGGCAGAGGGTGCTTTGCCTCCGCCACCGAGAGTGTTGCTCGGGCGGATGCCGTTTTCCCAGCTGTTATAGTGCTTGAGATCCGTCACGCCATCATCAATGGTGTTGTATATGGAAACAAATACGCCCTCTTGAAGCGGGTCTTCCACGAACATCCTCGCCCAATTCGCTGCATTGTTCCCGGGATTGTTTTCATAGGCGAGGCCGTATCCGCAGGCGTTAAGCACGGGTATCGATTCGGTAATGGCATCGTAGGCATCTTTCCATCGCTGTTGGTCATCGGTACGGTTGAAGAGCGGGCTGGCCCACAGCAACAGCACCCGGCCTTTGAGCGCAAGCGCGGTACCCGCTGTCACGCGGCCGAAATTTGCGCCCGTCCAGCCTCCTTTAGACTTCAACATTTCAGCGGAATTGTCAAGATCCTTGCATATGAAATCGATGCATTCTTTCGTGGACGAACGTGCCGGAACGGGAACTCCCTCCACGGGCTCGATGATATCGGTAACGATAGGCACTCCGCCATACCATTTTACCAGCATATAATAGCACCATGCGCGGAGGAAATAAGCCTGCCCGAGAAGTTCGTTTTTCTCTGCATCGGAAAGCGTACTACCCGAAATGCCGAGAATCACATCGTTGATGTTGCGGATGCGCCCCCACGCATTTTGAGTGGCTTTACCCGCTGTCCCCTGGAAGAAATCCAAAACGGCCGGATTGCC
>CAYSIQ010000055.1:0-7142 GCA_964431195.1 uncultured Bacteroides sp. | reverse complement strand
GTTGGGACCGCCGTTTACATCGGGCAGCGATAGCTTATAGATATCGGCCAAACGCAAAAGCGCGCCGTCGTAATAGTCGTATGCGTCCCCGTTCACTGCCGAAAAGTTCCTCTTCTCCTCGAGAAAGTCGGAACACGACGCCATCGAGACGGCAGAAATCAAAAGCGCGAGGCTTGATATTTTGATATTCATTGTCATAGGTTTTAGAATGAAACGTTGATACCGATGGTAAATTTCCTCAGATTGGGATAATTCCCATAAGTTCCCGCCATGGGATCCCAGAAGTTGTCCGGATAGGGATTGTAGAAACTGAGGAGGTTTTGGCCAGTAATGTTGAAACGGCAACTGCCGATGCCGACAGCCTTCACGATCTTTGCAGGAAGCGTGTAGGAAAGGGTCAGACGGTTGAGCGTTACCCGGGCGCCGCTGATGCGCCAGAAAGTCGATGCTTCCGCATTCACACTTGCATAAGCAAGGTTGGGGAAGCGAGCGTTGCGGTTTTGGGGCACAACGACATTGCCCATGTTGTCCACGATGTCCTCATAAACGAACATGTCATCGGGATTCCAGAACGACGGCATATTGGTAAATTCGAGATCGTACTGCGGCTTGAGGGCGGCAGATGGAACGAGGTCGTAACCGCCCCACGTCGCACCGATTAGGCCTGACAGCGCAAGCCCTTTCCAGTCGATGGAGAAATTTGCCGTCACATGATAGGGATCCGTACGGTTCGAAAGGCACACTTTGTCATAGGTGGTGTCCACCGAGCCGTCAGGGCCTGCATAGGTTCCGTCTTCGCGTTTCGCGCCGCGGATATCCTTATAAATCAGCATACCCGGACGTACTTTGTCTTTCGTCATACCCATATAGGACGTGATGTTGTTGGCGGCGAAGTATTCCTCGATTTCTTGGAACGAACGGAACATGCCGACGCACTGCATGCCCCAAATACCCATATCGGTACGATGGCCCGGGTAAATCTGGAGATAGGCATCATTCTGGTTGGTCGGGAAGTCCATAAACAGCACTTCATTATCGGAATAGCCCGTGTTGAGGGTAATCTTGTAGTTGAAATCCTTGCTTACACGGTCGCGCCACGTGGCCGAGAATTCGACGCCGTAGCTGTTCATCTTGCCGATGTTCTGGTTGGCTGAAGCCGTACCGACGATTCCCGGAACGGAGGCGTTGTACGGGATCAGCATCTCGCGTTCCCAGTTGTAGTAACCGTCGATATTGAACGACAGCCGATTGTCGAGAACCGTAAGGTCAAGGCCGAAGTTCGATTTGTAACTCTTGTCCCAGTGCGCATCGGGGTTGATTGCCGCATTGTTGTTGTTCATGGAGAGGTGCCCGGAAGCATTGTTCTCATTTCCCGTGCCGAAAACCGGGCCTTTGTCCTTGTCTGCGCCGTAAGTCTGCATCCACGCCCAAGCCGTAGTGTTGTCGCGTCCGGACATGCCGAACGACACGCGGAGTTTCAAATAGTCAATCCATTTCACATTGTCCATGAACCAATCTTCTTGCGACATTATCCAGCCAAACGACAGCGAGGGGAAAGTACCCCAGTAGTTCTTGGGGGCAAACTTGGTCGAGGCATCCGAACGGATAAGGAACTCGGCCAGGTACTTGTCCTTGTAGGCGTAGTTGAGGCGGCCGATGTAGGAGAGCATGCCTGCCTCGGAACGAGTGAATACAGTGGTCTGAGTGCTTTGGTCTCCTACCGCGTTCGACTGCAAACCGCCGAATGAGAGCGGATTCGTCACTTGCCCTTGCAGGTCTTCGAGTTCCGACTCGGATTTCTCCACCGAGAAGAGCGCGCCTATGGAATGGTCGCCGAAATCGCGGTTGTAAGTCAGGCTGAAATTCATCTGATAGCTGTCCGAACGGCTCATGGTGCGGCGTATCATCGGCACGTCGCTGGTTCCGGTCCCGTTATAGACAATCGTGCCGTTGTTGCCCAATTCGAAATTGGATTCGTCCATCAGCGCTTCGTATTCGGCCTCCTGCCCCGGGATCGGGGTGTAGAGGTGCGAGCCGCTGCCGGCGCGATTATTCATCTTGTAGATGTTGTAGGACGATGTGTACTGGTTACCCTTGTCCGTCAAGATGTTCTTGGCATAGGAGAAGCGGGCTTTCAAACCTTTTAGGGGCTTCCACCAGCCGAAATCATGCTCCAGCGAAGCGTTGATGGTCATGTTGGATGTTTTTGTATTGCTGAAATCGCCGTTGTTCTGCAAAGTGTAGAACGAGTATTCCTGCACGCGATCCACTTGGGTGTTGCTGGGGCCGTATGCGGACATAGGATGCCCGTTGACTTCTTCGGGAATGTAGCGCGGGTGCCACAGCAGGAGGTTGTACTCCTTTTCGGCATTCTCGCCGCCGATTTTGACATACGGGGAGGCCTTGCCTCCGTAGTCGCCCGACACCTGGGCAGACACCTTAAACCACTTCTTGACAGTCACATCAATGCCTGCGCGGTAGTTCCAGCGGTCGTAGTCGATCCGGCCGACGTTGCCGTCCTGACTGAAATAGCCGATGCTGGCGAAGTAGTTGGCTTTTTCGGTTGCACCGTTGACACTGACATTGTGCTTGTGCATGAAACTGGTTTTCCAATACTTGTCCAAAAGGTCGTAGTCGAGCGACTTCATGGCGTCCAATTCATCGGCCTGGAAGAGGTCGAGACGCTTGTTGATTGTGGTATTGGTGGGGTCGGCTGCCTTCACGGCGTTGTACAGCTTGCCGTACTGGTAGGCATCCAGCATTTTGGGGCGTGCGATTTCATCGGTAAAACCGAACGTGCCGCTGTAAGAGATGACAGGTTCGCCGACTTTGCCGCGCTTGGTCGTCACGATGATGACGCCATCGGCAGCGCGAGCCCCGTAAACGGCCGCCGCCGCGTCTTTCAGCACCGAAATGCTTTCAATGTCAGCGGGGTCGAGGTTGTTGAACGCCGTGGAGCCGTTGGGGGCAATGAAGCCGTCGATGACGAACAGAGGCTCTTGGCTGCTGCCGCCCAACTCTTTAATCGAACCGGCATCGCGAATCGAGATACTTGCGGATTCGCCCGGGCGGCCTTCTCCGCCACTGATGCTCAGGCCGTTTACCAAACCGTTCAACGAACTTGCAAGGTTGCCGGAAGTGATATCCTTCACATCGTCCATGTTCACAGTGGCGATGGCGCCAGTCAAGTGAGCCTTCTTCTGCACGCCGTAACCTACGACCACGACTTCATCCAAAGCCTGCGCGTCTTCCTGCATGGTAATGATCGTTTGGCTGAAATCCGAGATTTTCTGCGAGACATAGCCGAGATATGAGATCTCAACGGCATCGCCTTGCTGAACTTTGATCGAGAAGTTACCGTCAATGTCGGTAATCGTGACATTCTGGGTGTCGGGTACCCGGACACTTGCGCCGATTAACGGCGTGTTGTCGACATCAACGACTTTGCCCTTATAGACAATATCCTGAGCCGACACCGACACGCTAATCAAAACTGCCGACAGCACAACAAATATTTTACTATACTTTTTCATTGGTAAATTCAGGTTGGTTTATAGTTGTTATTGTCTCCACCGCGGGTCGCCGGCAGCGGATGCCGCTCCACTGGGTTTGAGGTTAAGCCCGCAATTGGGCTGCGAGAAATCGAGTTCTTTGAATGCCGACCTGTTGAATCCCGGGTCAGCCACCGTCCCATAATTCTTATCTGATTCATCCACCGAACCGCTGGAATCTTCATTCGCCCACAGGTAGTTCTCACTATACTTTTTGGTGCAATTGCCCTGCAAGTACTTGTTAATGCGCCATGAGTCGTAGAAGATGTTGTGATCCACGTTGAGGTAGACATCCGCTCTATTGGGTATGTTGTTGGCAAACTCTTTTTTCGCAAATACCTGTACGAAGGTACAATTGGAAATCGTATGGTTAAACGTGGCGCCGTTCCCGAAGACTTGCGCCGGCTGGCCGGTTCCTGTACGGATGAAGCGAGCATTGCCCTCATTTACTTTGATATTGATGAACGTACTGTTTGTAACAGTCATTTCCTTGACACATCCGCCCCACGTATCCGCCGGGCCATCTTCAAAATAGAGAAGGCTTTCATTGCCGCTTTCTTTATTGAGCTGGATGATGCAATTCCTTATGACCAGATTTGTAGCAGCCCAATTCATTTTCGATGCAGATACCAAAGGCATGGAAAGATTCTTGACATTGATATCCTGAAGGAGCGTCAGATCTTTGACGACAAATACATCTTTCTTTGTGGCGCCATAAAGCGTTTCGGCAGAAAGGCTGGCATCAGGCGTTTCCGAATACATGACAAGCCCCGAAGTTTTCATCTCCGTGCAGTCGAAATTCAGGAACTTGATCTTAAGCCCGGCCTGGGTGACCAATCCTCCCTTTTCGCCTACTTTTATGGTAGGCCAGTTGATTTTGTCGCCACGGAATGTAACCTTGTTCAGGCCGAAATCGAGAAGGCCGTCCAGCTCATAGGTCGCCCCCCCCTCAAGCTCGAAACCGCGTTCCTCTGCCTCGCTCGGGACGGCAAGCGCTTTGGTGATTTCTTCCACAAGGTTGGCGCCCGCCGGAATCTTCACCGCATCCACAAGCGTGGTATAGTCCTTTGTGGTTTCTGTCTCTGCCTCCTTGTTGTTGAGTTCCTCGTTGCCCATCGTCTTGACAGAAATCGTGTACTTCGTGTCCTCTCTGTTCTCGAAGATGACGGAGCATCTGTCATAATTGGGCTCATCAACCAGTACTTCGGGATTTTCGGGATCGTCAACGACGGCCACATGGACGGCATATCCCCCCGCGCCCGAGACATAGTCCCACGACGCTTGCAAATTGTCTGTGCCCGAAGGACTGATTCGGATCTCGGGCGGAGACTTCAGTTGCGTGTTGGTCGTGCTTACCGAGAACCTTTCATTGTCGTCCACGCCGTCAGCGCAGGAAACAGCGAAAAGAACCAGCAGAGACGCACACATTGTCTTACTTTTTTTTAGGTTCATGGCATGAAAATTTTAGGTGGGTTCTATCAATCCTTAATGTCGCCCTCGAACAGGCAGCAGAACCCTTTATCTGCCCGCCTTAGGCATTCTGTTACACAAAAGTAATAATTTTTACAATTGCCTACAATTACCCCCCCCCAGTTTTTAACATGATTTAATCAAATAATCTTCTATTTCATGCCATACGGGCGCAATTTACCCTGTGAGCGCGGGTTGAATCCAGGCCATCCGAGTGTAGTTGCACGCGCTGCACGCGGGATTTCCCCGCGCTTCTTTCATGCACGTGCGGCGCTTCTGCCGTACTGCACCGCCCGCGCCCCGCGCGTGCATGGAGGAAGCCCCATACGGGCGACGTATCGCAGGCAAAAAAACAATCCCATAACCAACGGCCAAAGGCCATGAAAAAGCGGGAAGAACCGCCTCCGATGGTATCGGGGCAACTCTTCCCGCTTTTGCAGTCAAGGGCCTGCTATTCCATGGGAGGAAGATCCTCGCGGGAGATGACGAACTCCTGGCTCATGGCATCCTTCCACCACGCCTCGTCGGAGATAAGCCCGACCGTGCCGCATTCGCTCAGCGAAACGATCTTGTTGCCGTATGCCCCGGCGACGGAATTGTATTCCGCGACGCAATCCGCAGTCCCCTTGTTGTAAATGTCGCGCCCCACGATATCTACATATTGGTCGCCCGGATACCAATCGGCGTCGCCGGTTTCGGCCGTCCAGACCCAGATGAGGTTGTCAAGCCCCGCCTCCTTGAAGCAGTTGAACATGGCCGCCCACAGGGCCTTGTAGCTGGCGGCATCCTTGCCCCACCAGAACCAGCCGCCCGCCGCCTCGTGGAACGGCCGCCACAGCACCGGGATGTCCGCGTCACGCAGCAGTTTCAGGCAAGCGGCCACATTCTTCAGGTCTTCAACGAACACCTTGTTTTCCCACGTGCCTTCCACCGTGGCGTTGGCGGCGTCGAACTCCGTTTCCGCCTTATAGAAAGCATAGTCCGGAACCACGCCGGGAGCGGAGGACGGGTCTTTCTTCGGCACGTTCCAATGCCACATGGCGGCCACGATGCCGCCGTTGTCAGCCCAATCCTTTACGGGGGTAATGTCGCCGTAATCAATCCAGCCTGCCCCGGCTAATGAGAACGGCAGATGTATGTAGTCGAAACAGTTGATGGCCGGATACTTCCCGGTCCATCCATACACCCTCTCGGACATTTCCGTGTTCCAGGCGACATTGGCCATCATGGCGGAAAGCGTCTTCACCTCAAAATTATCCACCAAGTAATTGAACAGCTTCACCGCTTTGGCCGAAGTGGCGGCAACCGGCGTCCCATCCAAAGCGAGGGTGGAGAACTGGATCGATACGGCCGGGGCAGGCGCCCGGTTCGGCCCGGTCACTATCCCCTCGGGAATGGAGAGGGAACAGGCTGCCCCTCTCTTTGTAACATTCACTTTCACGGCCAATATGTTGCCTGCGCCAAGCACATCGGCGCTCACCAGTTCACCGCCGGTAAACCGGATTTCGCCCAGATTGTCCTTTGCAAAGAATATGTTTTTGTCATATTCCACCTCAATAGTGATTTCTCCCGCTTTCACATTGGAAGCGCCGTTTTCAGGAGTGGTGGAGACCAATGCCGGCGCATCTACCGCAGGGATATCATGATCGACATCCGTGCCGCAGGAAGCGAAAGCAAAGGCCGCTATCAACGGGAGCGCCTGTTTTATGTTCACTATCTTCATCTTGATTGCGATTTTATCTTCAAGCCGCGCCCCGTCAATTTACAATCGTCATTTTCGTAAATGTCAAATCGCTGCCTTGAATGATGATGCCTATATTCGTCTGGCCTTCGCAATCGCCTTGCTTGGCCTTGATGTTATCAAGGATTTCCTGCGTCAGCGTCAGCTCCTCCACGCGGCTGTCAAAGCTCCAGCCGTGTATGTCGGTCGGGACAAGTACCCCATTGAACACAGGCGAGAAATCAATGGTAGTGAAGTCGCCATAATTGAACTGAGCCTGTGCCCAAGCATCAACTATTTGGTCGTAATACACTTTCATGATAGTGCCTGCCGTCACATTGGCAAAAGCGGCCGCCGGTACCAGCACACGTCCTCCGTCGCTCCAGGTGATGGCGAGCGGG
>CAYSIQ010000054.1:0-14965 GCA_964431195.1 uncultured Bacteroides sp. | reverse complement strand
ATTCTCCAGGAGCCATCCCCGTCATGCGCTTAAAGAATTTTGAAAAAAAGGACGGATTGGGAAAGTTCAACTCATCGGAAACCTGGCAGACCAGCATGTCGCTGTGCTTCAGCAGCACCTGAGCCTCGAGTATGACCGCACGGTTTATCCAGTCCATCACGGTCTTCCCGCTGGCCCGGCGAATAAGGAAACTGAGGTAATGCGGGCTGAGGAAAAGGCGGTCGGCATAAAAGCCTATGGCACGTTCGCTGCGGACATGCTTGTTGACCAATGCCAAAAAATTGCGGAACACTTCCTCCTGGCGGGGCAGGCGGGCAACGGCCTTCTCGCATTGCTCCCGGTAGGACGAACCGAGCACATAAAGCAAGGAAGCCAACAACTGGTTGACCCCCTCACGGCAATACGGGACGCGGAAAAGCGACATCCACAGAAGCTCGAAATACCGTCCCACGTATTCCCACGATGCCGCGTCAAGATGCAGGCAGGCGCCTTGCGGCTGATTATGATTGTGAAAGGCGGGCAGCAGGACGGCCAGCTGTTCGGAAGGGGCAATCAACTGAAAGTCGCAATCGGCACTGAGCCGGCGCAGTTCCACAATGTCGCCGGGCAGCAACAGGAGGATGTCTCCCCTCCGCACTTCATACTCCATCAGGTTGATGGCATACGTGGCTTCCCCCTGCGTGTAGCGGGCTATGCGGTACTCACGCAACCGGTAGGGCTGCCCAAAATCAAGAGGCAGGCGCCGGCTATAATGAGCCACGCTATATACCATGGCAATGTCGCCGTTGACAAAGCGATAGCCGGGTTCGGTCAGGATGTCTTGCCGGTGGCACAGCTCTTCAAGCGACAGCTCGGCGGGATTGTTCTGCATAGCTTATGCCATATAGGGAAATTCTTCCGCAAAGATAATGATTTAAGGAAAGAAAAGCCATTTTACGCCATTCTACCGTACAATCAGAACATATATTCTAACAATTGGGAAGAAAAACTGCCTGCATAACGCTTATCTTTGCACTGGCAACAAACGATAATGCGATGCTTATGAAAAAGAAAAGACTTATACCGCCCTGCCTGCTGCTGTGGGCTGCCTGCCTTGCGGCGCAACAGCCTGCCCGCAACGACAGTACCGTAATGACGCTGGAGGCTTGCCAACAACTGGCGCAGGAAAACTACCCGCTGGCGCGGCGCTACGACCTGATTGGACAGGCCCGCAACTATGACTTGGCCAACGCGGGCAAAGGCTATCTGCCGCAAATCACGCTTTCCGGCAAGGCCACCTACCAGAGCGAGACCACCGGATTGCCGTTCGACCTGCCCGAAACGGGCCGCATCAGCCTGCCCAAAGACCAATATCAGGTGGCCGTGGAGGTGCAGCAAACCCTGTGGGACGGCGGCAACATCCGTTCACGCAAACGCCTCACCGAAGCCGCATCGGAAGTAGAGATGGAGCGGCAACGGGCAGACATGTATGCCGTGAGCGAACGCATCGACCAACTATACTTCGGCATCCTCCTGTTGGATGAGCAACTGCGGCAAAACGCCTTGTTGCAAGACGACCTGCAACGTACCTACCGCAAGATTGCCGCCTACAAGGACAATGGCATAGCCAACCAAAGCGACTTGGATGCCGTGAGCGTGGAGCAGTTGAATGCCCGCCAGCAACGGGTGGAACTGGAGGCCTCGCGCAATGCCTACTTGCTCATGCTGGCGGCATTCGTGGGACGGCCGCTCCCTCCGGCCACCATTCTGGAGAAGCCGGCGGCCGATGCGCCCGGGCGGTGGGGACAAGGCGTGTTGCCCGACAACCACCGCCCCGAACTGAACTGGTATGACGCACAAAGCCGCCAACTCGACATGCAGGAATCGGCACTGAAGACGGGCTACATGCCCCGCTTCGGCCTGTTCATACAAGGCGCCTACGGCAATCCGGGACTTAACCTGTTGAATGACGACTTCAGCGCTTGGTACATGGCAGGGGTACGCCTGTCGTGGAACTTCGGAAGCCTCTACACGCTGAAGAACGACCGTCGCGCCCTCGAAAACCGCCGCCGGCAAGTGGCAACGGCCCGCGATGTATTCTTGTTCAATACCGGGCTGGATGCCACGAGGCAGGACTCCAAAGTGCTGGCACTGCGCCGACAAATGGCGGACGACGATGAAATCATCCGCTTGCGTGGAAACATCCGCCGGGCAGCCGAAGCCAAAGTGGCAAACGGCACGCTGGACGTGACCGACCTGCTGGCCGAAATCACGCGCGAAAGCCTGGCACGCTGCGCCAAAGCACAACATGAGGTGCAACTATTGCTCACGCAATATCAACTGAAACACATGTTGAACCAATAACAACCCGACAGTATGAATACAAAGAAATCATTTCCTGCTTGCCTGCTGTTGGCCGCCCTATCGGCCGCTTGCGCGGGCGGCATTCCCGACTATGACGCTACAGGGACTTTTGAAGCGACGGAAGTGCTGGTCTCTGCCGAAGCGCAAGGCAGGCTGACGGCTCTTGACATTGAAGAAGGCAACCTGCTGACAGCCGGGCAGCAGGTCGGCATTATCGACACCGTGCAGTTGTACCTGAAGAAACAACAACTGGAAGCCGGCATGAAATCAGTGGAACGGCAACGTCCCGACATCCTCAAGCAACTGGCCGCCACTCGGGAACAAATCACCCAAGCCGAACGCGAACGCAACCGCATCGCCAACCTGCTCCGGGTAGATGCCTCCAGCCAAAAGGACTTGGACGATGCGGAAACAATGCTCAAAGTGTTGCACCGCCAGCTGGACGCCCAACGCTCGTCCTTACAGAACAGCGACCAAAGCCTGGCCTGGCAGACATCCTCTGCGGCTATACAGGTAGCGCAAGTGGACGACCAGCTGGCCAAATGCCGTATCCGTTCGCCGCTGGCCGGCACCGTGCTGGCCAAATATGCCGAAGCCGGAGAATGGGCCGCTCCCGGCACCCCCCTCTTCAAGGTGGCAGACATGGAACAGGTTTATTTGCGGGCATACATCACCAGCGAGCAGCTGTCGGGCATCAGCTTGGGACAAAAGCTGAAGGTTTATGCCGACTATGGCAAAGACATCCGCCAAGAATATCAAGGAGTTGTAACCTGGATCTCCGACACGGCGGAATTTACTCCCAAAACCATTCTTACCAAAGACGAACGTGCCAACCAAGTATATGCCATCAAGATTCTCGTGCACAATGACGGGCGGCTGAAAATCGGCACGTATGGAGGAATCTATCTAACCGGAGAATAAAGGGACATGGAAAATGGAGTTAAAGTAGAGGACGTGCGGAAACGGTATGGCAAAACCGATGCGCTGCGCGGCGTGTCTTTCTCGGTTAAGCCGGGCGAACTGTTCGGGTTGATTGGCCCCGATGGCGCGGGGAAGACGACGCTTTTCCGCATCCTTGCCACTTTGCTGAAACCAGACGGCGGAAGGGCGACGGTGTGCGGGCTGGACGTGGTGGAAGAGTATCGTGCCATACGGCAACGGGTGGGATATATGCCCGGACGTTTCTCGCTCTACCAAGACCTGACGGTGGAGGAAAATCTGGAGCTCTTTGCCACCGTGTTCCACACTACGATGCAGGAGAATTACGGGCTTATCCGCGACATTTACAGCCAAATCGAGCCTTTCCGCAAGAGGCGGGCAGGAGCTTTGTCGGGCGGCATGAAACAGAAGCTGGCACTCTCCTGCGCTCTTATACATAAGCCGGATGTACTCTTTCTGGACGAGCCGACTACCGGCGTTGACCCCGTGTCGCGGCAGGAATTCTGGCAGATGCTGCATCGCTTGCATGGGCAGGGCATCACCATTATCGCGTCCACCCCCATTGTGGACGAAGCCCGGCAATGCGACCGCATTGCTTTCATCAGCGAAGGAGAGATACGCGGCATCGATGCTCCCGGTGTAATTCTGCGCCGCTTTGCAAGCGTTCTCTCGCCTGGAGGGTTGCGTCACGAACACGGCGGGCGCCATGAGGATGCCGTCATACGGGCAGAGGGGCTGACTAAACGCTTCGGGGATTTTACGGCGGTAGACCATATCTCATTTGAAGTGAAGCGCGGAGAGATATTCGGTTTCCTGGGGGCAAACGGCGCCGGAAAGACCACCGCCATGAAAATGCTGACCGGGCTGAGCATTCCCACCGAGGGGAAAGCCACCGTAGCCGGCTATGACATCGCCACCCAAGCCGAAGAGGTGAAACGGCACATCGGCTACATGAGCCAGAAGTTCTCGCTCTATGAAGACTTGAAAGTATGGGAAAACATTCGGCTTTTCGCAGGCATCTACGGGATACCCCGCAAGGACATCCCCCCGCGCACCGAAGAAATGCTGGAGCGCATCGGCCTTGCTGCCGAACGCGGCACGCTGGTACGCAACCTCCCTCTGGGCTGGAAGCAACGGCTGGCGTTCTCGTCCGCCATCTTCCACCGCCCGCATATCGTGTTCCTAGACGAGCCGACCGGCGGCGTAGACCCCGCCACCCGCAAGCAATTCTGGGAGTTGATTTACCGTGCGGCGGACAGCGGCATCACCGTGTTTGTCACCACTCACTTCATGGACGAAGCGGAATATTGCGACCGCATCTCCATCATGGTGGACGGGCAGATCCGCGCTTTGGATACTCCCCAAAGGCTGAAGCAGCAATTTGGCGCGGAGGACATGAACCAGGTGTTCACGCTCTTGGCACGCCGGGCGAGGAGGGCCGCTTTATGAAACGCTTCTTCTCATTCGTCCGCAAAGAGTTCCGCCACATCCTCCGCGACCGGCGCACAATGCTTATCCTGCTGGGCATGCCTGTCGTGCAGATCATCCTGTTCGGCTTCGCCATCAACACGGAAGTGAAAGACGTGCGGACTGCCATCATCGACCCTTCCGAGGACGAGGTGGCGCGCCGCATCGCCGGACGCATTGACGCTTCGGAATACTTCACCGTTACTGCCCGCCTTGCCACGCCGGGCGAGGCCGTAGAGGCTTTCCGCCACGGCAAGATTGACATGGCGATAGTGTTCAGCCCGCGCCTTTCCGGCAACCTCTACACGGGCGAGGCGGAGGTGCAAATCATCTCCGATGCCACCGACCCCAACATCGCCACCCAGCAGGCCGGCTACGCCTCTTCCATCATCGCCGCCGCCCAGCAGGAGCTATCGCCTCCCGGCCTCAAAGCCGCAGGCATCGTCCCCTCGATGAAGCTGCTGTACAACCCGGGCATGCAAAGTGCCTACAACTTCGTGCCGGGCGTAATGGGTTTGGTGCTGATGCTGCTGTGCGCCATGATGACTTCCATTTCCATTGTCCGCGAGAAGGAAACGGGCACGATGGAAGTATTGCTTGTCTCGCCTATGAGGCCCCTGCACATCATCTTGGCAAAGTTAGTGCCTTACTTCGTGCTGTCGTGCGTCAACCTCGCCACGATACTTCTGCTATCAGTCTTCGTCCTTAATGTGCCCGTGGCAGGGAGCTTCTTCTGGCTGGCCGCAGTCTCCATGCTGTTTATCGGAGTGTCATTGTCGTTGGGACTGCTGATTTCGACAGTGACGCGCACGCAGGTGGCTGCCATGCTGGCGTCAGGCTTGGTGCTGATGATGCCCACCATGCTGCTGTCGGGCATGATTTTCCCCATCGAAAGCATGCCGCCGGTGCTACAGGGGTTGTCGGCCATAGTGCCTGCGCGGTGGTACATCTCCGCTATGCGCAAGCTGATGGTTATGGGGGTGGGCATACAATATGCGTGGAGGGAGGCCGGCGTGCTGGCGTTTATGGCCATCCTGCTGGTCGCGGCCAGTTTCAAAAAATTCAATGACAGGCTGTAAGCCCCGCGCCCCGGGGAAGGCGGCATCCAGCCTGACGGAACGGAAGTTAACATGATGATACGGTATTTGATAGAAAAAGAATTCAAGCAACTGCTGCGGAACCCATTCCTGCCCAAGCTGATCGTGATATTCCCCTGCATGATGATGCTCCTCATGCCTTGGGCGGCCAGCCTGGAAGTGAAAGACATCCGCTTGGCCATCGTCGACGCGGACCAGAGCCCCGCTTCACGCCGCTTGGCGGGAAAAGCCGCTGCCTCAGGCAACTTCCGGCTGGCGGCCATGCCCCGTACCTACGGCGAGGCCCTGCACACGGTGGAAACGGGCGCGGCCGATGCCATATTGGAGATTCCTCGCGGGTTCGAGGAGCAGTGCCTCCAGCGCGGCGGCCGCCCGGCAGTGCTCATCGCCGCCAATGCCGTGAACGGCACCAAAGGGGCGCTCGGCTCCGCCTACTTGTCCTCCATCGTCAGCAATTACGCGGACGAGCAGGCACCGGCCGCCCTGCCGCGCATCGGCATCAGCACCCGCAACCTGTTCAACCCGGTGCTCAGCTACAAACATTTCATCATCCCCGCATTGATGGCCATGCTGATGACGTTGCTCTGCGGCTTCCTGCCGTCGCTCAACGTGGTGGCCGAAAAGGAAGCGGGCACCATCGAGCAGATCAACGTGACCCCCGTTGGCAAATTCACTTTCATTCTGGCCAAGCTGGTGCCTTACTGGATAATCGGCCTCGCGGTGCTGACGCTATGCTTCCTGCTGGCACGGGCGGCATACGGCGTGGCTCCGGCGGGCAGCCTGTCCACCATCTACCTTTTCACGCTGGTGTTCCTGCCGGTGGTGTCGGGCTTCGGGCTGGTCATTTCCAATTATTCGGGCACGATGCAACAGGCCATGTTCGTCATGTTCTTCTTCCTGCTGCTGTTCATCCTGATGAGCGGCCTGTTCACCCCCGTCCGAAGCATGCCGCTGTGGGCCCAGGCCGTGACGCTGGCCAACCCGCTACGCTATTTCATGGAAGTGATGCGCGGGGTTTACCTGCGCGGCTGCGAGTTCGCCGACCTCCTGCCGCAGTTCTTGGCACTGGCCGGGTTCGCCGTGCTGTCCAATCTGTGGGCAGTATGGAGCTATAAGAAAAGGGCATAAGAAAGCCCCTCGCGCGGCAAGCGCAAGGGATCGGGCAGGGCCAAGGAGCGAAAGTACGCCCGAATCCCCCGGACACGCCTTTATAAAAAAATTACGCACTAAACGGCGGATCGTCTTTAAACGCCCTGTGGCCGGTCTTATTCCGGCAGGTCTGCAAAACGGCCTGAGTTTCCTCCTGCACATGCAATAACCGGTTTTCGCACTCGGAGAATCCTGTATGGGTATTCGCGTGCCGTTTATTCCCTTTTTGCCCGGCAATGCGCCCCACTGTTCCGGCTCTTTCTATGGCATGCCCGTCATGCCCATTTATCACCAAGGAACGGAATCCTCCGTGCACACACCGCCCCGCATCCGTGCATACACGGAGCAGGCTTCATGCACGCACGGAACACGCTTCGTATATATACGAAACATAGCCGCCACAAAAAACGGCCGGCGAATCCCGCCGGCCACGAATGCTTTTTCAAAAGATGCACAAGTGATTCTTGTCCCCCGCGCTACTTGCAGGCACGCAGCAGATCGTGAAGGTCGGCGCGGGATGCCCCCAGCAGGATTGCCTGTTCAAAGTCGCGGCGCGCCGGCTCTTTCTTTTCCTGCGCAAGGTAAATCTGGCCGCGCACCAGATAGGCTTCCGCCAGCGAAGGATGGAGGCGGACGGCTTCATCAAGGTCGGCCAGTGCCAAGTCCAGCTGCCCCAAGTCCTGCTCCACGCCTGCGCGAGCCACATAGGCCGTGGCGCGGCGTTCGTTTGTCTCCATCAATGCGGCGGCATCTTTCAAGTCGGACAAGATGCCGTCCAGTATGGCAAGGGCATTTCCCGGCCGCCCCTCCCGCTGCTCGAGTGTGGCAAGCCCCAGCCGCCCGTTGAAGTCGGAAGGATCCAGCTGGAGCAGATGCCGGTAGTCCGCCTCAGCCGGCCGGTAGTCGTGCTTCCGCATGTAGATATAGGCGCGCATCAGGAGGGCTTCCTGGTTATCCTTGTCATAGTCCAGTGCCGATGAATAGTCCGCGCATGCCGCGTCCTCACGCCCCATTTCCATATAGAGGGTGGCGCGGTTCATCAGGATCGGCACGGAACGGGGGGCGAGAGCCAAAGCGGACGTATAGGACTCCAGTGCCTCCTCGTGCTTCTGCATCCTCCGCTGGATAGTCCCCAAGTTGGAAAACAGGAGGGCATTGTACATGTTGGCAGGCTCCAACTCCACAGCCTGACGGAAAAGGCGTTCGGCGCACTCCAGACTGTCCCGATCCACGGCCTGCAACGCGCTGTCGCACAAGGCCTGGTAGGTGGCCTGCGCTGCGGCGGGCAGGGCGGATGCCAAGGCGGACGCCCACAGGACGAGCAGTCTTTTCATGCGAGGCCGATGTAATCCACAATCCACCGTTCCACCTCTTTCGTGCCGAAACGGGAGCCGCCCTCCGCCTGGATGTCGGGCGTGCGCACGCCGGCATCCAACGAGGCGTTGGCCGCCTCGCGAATCAGCGCGCCCTCTCTCTGCAGGCCGAAATACTCGAACAGCATGGCCACGGAAAGGATCTGCGCCAACGGGTTGGCGATGTTCTTCCCTTTGGCCTGCGGCCACGAACCGTGGACAGGCTCGAAAACCGGCGTGCCTGCCCCCGTGGAGGCAGACGGCAGCAGACCCATGGAGCCGCTGATGCAGGAACCCTCGTCGGTAAGGATGTCGCCGAAAGTGTTCTCGGTAACCAACACATCGAAGAACCTCGGCTCCTGGATCATGCGCATGGCGGCATTGTCCACATACATGTAATCAGTGGCGACTTCGGGGTACTGCGGAGCCATCTCCTGCGCGATCTGCCTCCACAGGCGCGAAGAAACCAGTACGTTAGCCTTATCGACCACCGTAAGGTGCTTGCGGCGCCTCATGGCGTACTCAAAGCCCACGCGAAGGATGCGTTCCACCTCGGGACGAGTGTAGAGATTGGTGTCATACGCCCTGTCATTGTCCTGGTACTTCTCGCCAAAATACATGCCGCCGGTCAGCTCGCGGATGCACAGGAAATCGGCACCATCCACCAGCTCGGCGCGCAACGGCGACTTGTGGAGCAGGCATTTGAACGTCTGCACCGGACGGACGTTGGCAAAAAGCCCCAGCTTCTTGCGCATGGCCAGCAATCCCTGCTCGGGGCGCACCTTGGCAGTGGGGTCGTTGTCATACTTGGGGTCGCCCACAGCCGAAAACAACACGGCATCGGCTCGCCCGCATGCCTCGAAAGTGGCTTCGGGGAAAGGGTCGCCCACCTTGTCGATGGCATCCGCGCCACAAATGGCGTACTCATAACTCACGTTGTGTCCAAACTTCCTGCACACGGCACTCATTACCTCCACTCCCACGGCAGAGATCTCCGGGCCGATGCCGTCCCCTGCCAGTACTGCAATCTTTAAATCCATTTCGCTTGATGTGTTTATTGTTCCTGATTCTCGTATTCGCTCTCTATGATGTCCAGCATCTTGATGGTCGCCTTGATGGCTGCCTCCGTCTGGTCGGCATCCAGCCCGCGCGTGCGGAACACCCTGCCTTTGAAACTCCAGGTGATGACGGTCTGCACAAAGGCATCGGTGCGCCCGCCGGGAGGGATGCTCACTGCATAATTGGCCAGCATGGGGAACTTGCGACCCAGCGTCACCTTATATATTTTACGCAATGCCCGCACGAAAGCATCATATTGCCCGTCGCCGCTGGAACTTTCCTCGTACTCCTTGCCGTTGATCTCTATCCTCAAGGTAGCCGTAGGCTTCAGGCCGCAGGCTAAGTTGACGATGTAGCTCTTCAGCTTCACCCGCTCGCTCTGCACGTTGTGCTTCAGCACGTCGGAAACGATGTAGGGCAAATCGTCCTGAGTAACCACTTCCTTCTTGTCGCCCAGCTCGATGATGCGTTCAGTCACTTTACGCATGATTTCCTCGTCCAGCTCCAGCCCCAGGCCTTCCAAGTTCTTGCGGATATTAGCCCTGCCGCTGTTCTTGCCCAAGGCATATTCCCGCTTGCGCCCGAAGCGCTCGGGCAACAGATCGTTGCAATAGAGATTACGCTTGTTGTCGCCGTCGGCATGCACGCCGGCCACTTGCGTGAATACGCTCTCTCCCACAATGGGCTTGTTGGCAGGGATGGCAATGCCCGAATAAGACTCCACCACCCTGCTGACTTCGTTCAGGCGGCTTTCGTCTATGCGGGTAACGGCCTGGAAATGGTCTTTCAAAATGGCCTGCACGCTGGCCAAAGGCGCATTGCCGGCCCGTTCGCCCAATCCGTTGATGGTCGTGTGCAACCCCTTGCATCCGCTCAACACGGCGGCAAGCACATTGCTCACGGCCAGGTCATAGTCGTTATGCGCGTGGAAGTCGAAATGCACGCCGGGATAGCGTTTCACCATCTTGCGCATATAGCCTATCACTTGCAGCGGGTTGAGGATGCCCAATGTGTCCGGCAACATAAAGCGGCGGATGCCGGCGCGCTGCAACCCGTCCATCAGCTGGAACACATAGCCGGGGCTGTCTTTCATGCCATCGCTCCAAGCTTCCAAATAGGCATTGACCTCCATATCCCGTCCGCTGGCATATTTCACTACTTCCAAAATATCTTCCAAATGCTCTTCGGGCGTCTTCCCCAGTTGATAGATACAATGCTTCTGCGAGCCTTTGCAAAGCAGGTTGATGACACGGCAACCGGCAGCGTGAATCCAATCAACGGAAACATGCCCGTCCACAAAGCCCAGCACCTCCACCCTCGGCAGCAGGTTGCACCGAGCTGCCCAGCCGCAAATCATACGGACGGCATTGAACTCGCCCTCCGACACCCGCGCCGAAGCCACCTCCACTCTGTCTACTTTCAGCTCCTCCAACAGCAGGCGGGCAATCATCAACTTTTCATGAGGCACAAAGGACACTCCGCTGGTTTGTTCACCATCGCGAAGGGTCGTGTCCATTATTTCAATCACCGGATGATTGTACCTCATGCCGCTTCTCCCACGCTTCTATCTTGTCCTTATTTTCCAGCAGGAAATCGATGTCGTCCAAGCCATTCATCAGGCAATGCTTCTTGTAGGCGTTGATTTCAAACGATTCCACGCTTCCGGTTGACTTGTTGGTGATAGTCTGTGCAGGCAGATTGACTTCCACCTCCATTCCCGGATTGGCAAAAATGGAGTCGAACAGCTCTTTCAGGAACGCAGGACTGACTACTACCGGCAGTACAAAGTTATTCAGTTCATTGTTTTTATGAATATCGGCAAAAAAACTGCTCACTACCACACGAAAGCCATAACCGGCAATGGCCCAAGCCGCATGCTCGCGGCTGCTGCCCGAACCGAAATTCTGGCCTGCCACAAGTATCTGCCCGCCATAAGCGGGATTGTTCAGCACAAAATCTTTATTCGGCGAACCGTCCGGGCGGTAACGCCAGTCATGGAACAGGTTGTCGCCAAAAAACTTTTCCTCGCGGGTAGTTGCTTTCAGAAAGCGGGCGGGAATAATCTGGTCAGTATCCACGTTCTCCAGCGGAAGAGGAACGCAGGTAGAGGTTATGATGTTGAATTTCTGTTTCATTGCTTACTGTTTTAACTTGCGGTTTCATACGATTTATGCTATCAATTCTCGCGGGTCGGTAATGGATCCCGTCACGGCAGCAGCGGCAGCTGTCAACGGACTAACCAACAACGTACGCGAACCCGGCCCCTGACGGCCCTCAAAGTTCCTATTGCTGGTAGACACCGCATACTTGCCCGCAGGCACTTTGTCATCATTCATGGCCAAACAAGCCGAACATCCGGGCTGGCGAATTTCAAAGCCGGCTTCTTCCAATATCCGATCCAAGCCTTCTTCCCGAATCTGCCCGTCCACCATCCACGAACCGGGCACCAACCAAGCTACCACGTTTTTGGCCTTCTTCCGCCCCTTAACGATAGAAGCAAACGCGCGGAAGTCTTCGATGCGCCCGTTGGTGCAAGCACCTAAAAACACATAGTCAATCTTCTTGCCCAACAGCGGCTCATCTGGCTTAAACCCCATATAATCCAACGATTTTTTCAGGGAAGCCCGGGCAGTTTCACCCATGCCTCCCATAGCCGGGATGTGTCGGGTAATACCCATACTCATGCCCGGATTGGTACCGTAGGTAATCATCGGTTCAATGTCAGCGGCATCAAAGCGCACCTCCTTGTCAAAAACGGCATCATCGTCACTCTTCAACGTCTTCCAGTAGGCCAAAGCCTTGACCCATGCTTCACCCTTGGGAGAATATTCACGACCCTTGACATAGGCAAAGGTCACCTCGTCCGGAGCCACCATTCCGCCGCGTGCTCCCATTTCGATGCTCAGGTTGCAAAGTGTCAGACGGCCTTCCATCGTCAGCGAACGGACAACTTCGCCGGCATACTCCACAAAATAACCGGTAGCGCCGCTCGTGGTCATTTCAGACATCATATAGAGAGCTACATCTTTGGCGGTTACGCCTTTGCCCAATTTGCCATCAATGGTAATTCGCATGGTTTTGGGACGTGCCTGCAAAATGCACTGCGATGCCAGCACCATTTCTACTTCACTCGTTCCAATGCCGAAAGCCACTGCTCCCATGGCTCCGTGGGTGGACGTATGGGAATCGCCGCAGACAATGGTCATGCCAGGCAATGTCAAGCCCCGTTCAGGGCCTACCACATGGATAATTCCGTTCTTCTTGTCCATCATGCCAAAGTATGCCAGACCAAAGTCTGCCGCATTTTTAGCCAATGCATCAACTTGCGCCCGTGACACGGGGTCAACAATAGGCTGGTCTTGGTCGTGCGTGGGAATGTTATGGTCGGGCATGCAGAATATTTTTTCTGGACGTAGGCATTTAATGCCCCTTGCGCGCAAGCCGGCAAAAGCCTGCGGGGTGGTTACTTCATGGCAATAAAGCCGGTCTATGTAAAGTTGCGTAGGGCCGTCTTCCACTGTTTGGACAATGTGGGCATCCCATATCTTATCAAACAACGTGTTCATTTCTTTTCTGTTTTATGCGATTTTAAACTTATTAATGCAGTCAATATACGCTTCCACCGATGCGGCGATGATGTCGGTATTGGCACCAAAGCCGTAATAGACGTGATTGTCATATTCCACCTGCATGTGAACCTTACCCATGTCATCACTGCCTTTGCTGATGGCTTGTATGGTAAATTCTTTCAGTGTCATCTGACGATCGATAATCTTCTTCAATGCCTTGATGGCGGCATCAACAGGGCCATTGCCACTGGCTGCGGCCTCAAACTTCTCACCGGCAATGTTCAGCCCGAGACTAGCTACTGAACGGACACCGACACCGCTAGTTACCTGCAGGTAATCCAACTTAATGCGATGGTTGTGCGAACGGTCTGCACCGACCAACACCAGAATATCGTCATCGTTAATATCTTTTTTCTTATCGGCTAATTTCAGGAAATCCTCATAAACTTTATCCAGCTTCTCGCGATCCAACGCTACGCCCAGCACCTCCAGGCGATTCTTCAACGCGGCACGACCGCTCCGAGCCGTCAAAACGATAGAATTGTCATCAATGCCCACATCATGAGGGTCAATAATCTCATACGTCAGCGTGTTTTTCAGAACCCCGTCCTGGTGGATGCCCGAAGAATGTGCAAAAGCATTCCGCCCCACGATGGCTTTATTCGGTTGTATCGGCATATTCATCAAACTGGATACCATGCGGCTGGTAGAGTAAATCTTTTGCGTATTGACATTGGTTTCGATGCCAATGCCTTTGTGGCATTTGATAACCATTGCTATCTCCTCAAGTGAAGTATTACCAGCGCGCTCGCCAATGCCGTTGACGGTTACTTCCACTTGGCGGGCACCATTCAGCACACCGGCCATTGTATTGGCAGTCGCCATGCCCAAATCGTTATGGCAGTGGGTAGAGATTACGGCATTGTGGATGCCCTCCACATGCTCCATCAAATATTTAATCTTGGCACCATATTCCGAAGGCAGACAATAACCAGTGGTATCGGGGATGTTCACCACCGTAGCACCGGCTTTAATCACAGCCTCGATGACGCGTGCCAAATACTCATTATCCGTACGACCGGCATCCTCGGCATAAAACTCCACATCATCCACATACCGGCGGGCATATTTCACGGCAGCCACCGCATGCTCCAAAATTTCGTCCCGATTGGATTTGAATTTATATTTAATGTGCATATCGGAAGTACCGATGCCGGTATGGATACGTTTGTGTTTAGCATATTGCAAAGCTTCGGCGGCTACATCTATATCTTTGGGGATGGCACGGGTCAATGCACAAATTGTCGGCCATGTTACAGCCTTAGAAATTTCAATCACTGAATTAAAATCGCCTGGGCTGGAAATAGGAAATCCCGCCTCAATAATGTCTACGCCCAATAGTTCCAATTGCTTCGCTAATTGGATCTTCTCTATGGTATTTAACTGGCAACCAGGCACCTGCTCACCGTCACGAAGGGTTGTGTCGAAAATAAATAATTTGTCGCTCATTTCATATCATAACATTTTACCTTATAACCTGCAAAAAAACCTTTCACACCGAGAAGTGAGAAAGGCTCGTCATATACCATTAATCCTACATATATCCATGCGCAAGACTCACTTCCAACCACAAAAACGTAGCAGAATAATAATGCCTCCCTGCAGACTATATGTAAAATTCATCGTTAACATTACAACTATACCATATTTGATAAAGCACGGCAAAGGTATAGATAAAAATCAACCGGACAAAACAAGCCCCGTTACTTTTTTATCGCAAAAGAATCATTTTATGAATATTATAGCCATGATTAAGAAGAATTAGCAAGCTAAATGACACCAGTGAACAATCCAAACTTCCCAATACTGAGGGTTTCAAAAAGAATACTTATTCACCCGTTCCCCTTCTCCCAACTCTATTAAGACATGAGTTCAAGATAAGGGAAGTATCATAAAGGGAGCACCCTGCGGAAGACGCCCGCGCCCCGCA
>CAYSIQ010000053.1:0-15150 GCA_964431195.1 uncultured Bacteroides sp. | reverse complement strand
GCTCCTGCCATCGGGGTTCGGTCATGCTGTTCTTTTCTCGCTGCACGCCCGATTGACATTTGGCTTCGGCCGGGTTCTCAGACCATGGCCTGCATTCATTGCACTTTGATGGCCGGCTGTTTCCTTTTCATGCAAAATCTTGCTTTCAAACACCACACAGGAGTCCGGCTCCTTTTTCGGCACATCTACACCGATAAAATAGGAATTCCCCATGCTCTTGTTTTTTAAGTCCTCAAATGGATGTTAACCTGTTATCTGGGCCTGGGTTCAAACAAGCAGGGAGTCCTCTTATGGCTATGGAACTGAACTCTCCTTAATCTTTAGGAAGATATCTCTTATCTTATATAGGCTCAGTTATGGCAGAGAAGAGTGCCATGCCAACCTTATGCAGGCATTCAAAGGACTGCCTCCTTATGACAGGGTTTCCGCATGATAAGAATCCGGGGAAGACGGCCGGCATAGGCACAAGGCTGCCTCTCCCTTACAGGGGAACGTGCCAGCTATCACGATGGGCAACGGAAGCGGGTTCGTTAGCCATAGGAAGATAGCAAAAGCCATCTGTACGGTCACCTGTTTTGCAGGTTTATATGCCTCATGGCATCTTTTTGCCATGAGGGATGAAAACAGATTTATACGACAGTACATTTTGAAATGGATTAAATTCAAGGAGCCGACAGATAGATTCATTAAAGAAGTCCAATACAAGATAAACCGGAGGCCAAAGGGAGAGCTGAACTTCTCCACGCCTAAAAAGTTTTTTTCAGATTAATTTCCTAATTGCACTTGCTTGTTGACTCTGCGAAAGGAAAATATATGATGAAAAAAGTTGCTTATTTGGGAGAAATGTCAGATTTTTGTGTGTTGAAAATGTGTGTATTAAAAAATACCCGATCGTGTACAACCCTAACCAATTAATTTAATGAGTGATTTTGAAAACAAAGCACAAGAAGAAGTTGTGAAAAAGCGTCCTTACAACTTGCGCGAGAAGAAAGAGAAAAACGCTGCTTACCGTTCGTTGGTGCGTCCGGAATTAGCAGATGAGTTGTATGACAAGATACTCAATATCATTGTCGTACAGAAGAAATATAGAGACCCGAAATTTTCGGCCAGGGATTTGGCGAAAGAATTACAGACTAATACGCGCTATTTGTCGGCAGTGGTCAATTTGCGTTTTGGCATGAATTATTCTTGCCTGCTCAACGAGTATCGTATTAAAGATGCGTTGCACTACTTGCGCGATAAGCGTTACGCTGGCAAGAATGTGGAGGAAATCAGTGCGATGGCCGGTTTTGCCAATCGCCAGTCGTTTTATGCCGCGTTCTACAAAAACATGGGCGAAACGCCCAATGGTTACCGTAAGAGATATGCTGAAAAGAACAAAAAATGATTCTTATATAAAGACATCATGCTAAAGGGAGGAAAGTATTCAAGGGGCTTTCCGCCGAGGTGCTCCCCTCTTTTTATTGGAGAAGTTTCCCCCCACTATACAAGCCTTTTATGAAACGACATGCAATGAAGAAACAATTAGTTTCGGTGATGGTGTCCTTGGCCGTGCTGACAGCCTGCGGCAACACATCAAAGACAACCTCTGAAACCGAAAATTTTGATTATACAGTGGAACAATTTGCAGACTTACAGATTTTGCGTTATCGCGTTCCCGGCTTCGAGGAGCTGACGCTTCGCCAAAAGCAGTTGGTGTATTATCTGACGGAAGCGGCCTTGCAGGGGCGTGACATCCTGTTCGACCAAAACGGGAAATATAATCTGGTAATCCGCCGTGCCATAGAAGCTGTTTATACTGGCTATGAAGGCGACCGTCTGAGTGAAGATTTCAAGGCAATGGAGGTTTATCTGAAACGGGTATGGTTCTCCAACGGCATTTATCATCACTACGGATGCGAAAAATTCGTGCCGGGATTCAGCCGGGAGTTTCTCAGGCAGGCGTTGCTAAGTGTAGCTCCCTCTGCCTTGCCGCTGGCGGAAGGGCAAACGCCGGAACAGTTGTGCGATGAAATATTCCCCGTTATCTTCGACCCTACGGTGCTTCCCAAGCGGGTAAATCAGGCCGATGGCGAAGATTTGGTGCTCACCTCTGCCTGCAATTATTATGAAGGTGTCACTCAGGCGGAGGCTGAAGATTTCTACAATGCCATGAAAGACCCCGACGACCCTGTTCCTATATCCTATGGATTGAACAGCCGTCTGGTCAAGGAGGACGGGAAAATTCAGGAAAAGGTGTGGAAAGTGGACGGCCTTTATGGCCAAGCCATCGGAAAAATTGTTTATGGGTTACGCAAGGCTCAGGCTGTGGCCGAAACGCCCGAACAAGAAGCCGTGATTGCCAAACTTATTGAATATTATGAGACAGGCGACCTGCGCAAGTTCAATGATTATGCCATCCTTTGGGTGAAAGACGTAAACTCTCGCGTGGATTTCATCAACGGATTTACCGAAAACTACGGCGATCCATTGGGCATGAAAGCCAGTTGGGAGTCGTTAGTCAACTTCAAGGACTTGGAAGCCACGCACCGCACTGAGGTAATCAGCAGCAATGCCCAGTGGTTTGAAGACCACTCGCCCGTAGACAAACAGTTCAAGAAAGAACAGGTAAAAGGCGTGTCGGCCAAAGTGATTACAGCCGCCATCTTGGCCGGCGACCTCTATCCGTCTACTGCCATCGGCATCAATTTGCCCAATGCCAATTGGATTCGTAGCGCATATGGTTCGAAATCAGTCACCATTGGCAACATTACCGATGCTTACAACAAAGCTGCCCACGGCAACGGTTTCAACGAAGAATTCGTGTACAGCGATACCGAGCTGCAATGCATTGACAAGTATGCTGACTTGACCGATGAACTGCATACCGACCTGCACGAATGCTTAGGTCACGGTTCCGGCAAACTGTTGCCCGGTGTTGACCCCGACACCTTGAAAGCATACGGATCTACCATTGAAGAAGCCCGCGCCGACTTGTTCGGCCTCTATTACGTAGCCGACCCCAAGATGGTGGAACTCGGCCTGCTGCCTGATATGGAAGCCTACAAAGCACAATATTACACATACCTGATGAACGGCCTGATGACGCAACTGGTACGTATTGAACCGGGCAACAACATTGAAGAAGCTCACATGCGCAACCGTCAGCTCATAGCCCGTTGGGTATATGAGAAAGGCACTGCTGACAAGGTGGTGGAAATGGTGAAGAAGGAGGGGAAGACCTACGTGGCGGTGAACGATTATGAACGGCTTCGCACGCTCTTTGGCGAATTGCTGGCAGAGATACAGCGCATCACTTCTACCGGCGACTATGTCGCCGCCCGCGATCTGGTGGAAACGTATGCCGTGAAGGTCTCCCCTGCCTTGCATGCCGAGGTACTGGAGCGTTACAAGCAGTTGAACTTGTCTCCTTATAAAGGTTTCCTTAATCCTCGCTATGAAGCAGTGACCGATGCCAATGGCCAAATCACCAACGTGAAAATAACCTATGATGAAAGTTACGCTGAACAAATGTTGCGTTATAGTCGCGACTACTCAACGTTGCCCGATAGGAACTGATCCTGCAGGAATCTGGGCAAAGCCAGTTAAGCGATATAAATGGACTTACATGAACAATTAAAGGATATCAAGGCGCAGCTCCGCCTTTTTATGAACGGGGTTGTGTCTCAAAATATGCGTGAGAATGGGCTGGCTTATAAGTTGAATTTCGGCGTAGAGCTACCTCGCATCAAAGGCATAGCCGCTCGTTATGAGAAGAATCACAACTTGGCACAAGCTTTGTGGAAAGAGGATATCCGCGAGTGCAAGATTTTGGCCGGGCTGTTGCAGCCGGTGGAGACGTTCTATCCGGAGATAGCTGACATTTGGGTGGAATCCATCCGCAACATTGAAATGGCCGAGCTGACCAGCATGAACCTTTTCAGCCGCTTGCCTTATGCGCCGGCCAAGTCTTTTCAATGGATTGCCGATGAGCGCGAATATGTGCAGGTATGTGGCTATCTCATCATCGCCCGCCTGTTGATGCAGAAAGGTGATATGGCAGAACGAGTAGAGAATGAGTTTCTGGATCAGGCAGTCAGTGCTTTTCTTTCTGGAACTTACCATGTGCGCAATGCCGTGCTCGCCGCCCTACGCCGTTATATGCAGCACAGCCAAGCCCATGCTTTCGCCCTTTGCCGGCGGGTGGAAAGTTTCGATTCTTCCGCTTCCGAAGCGGCCAGGTTGCTTTACGCTTGGGTGAAACAGGAAACCGAAGAGATTGGTTTGGAGGAGAAAGGCTAATCCCCCTATGGGCTCCAAGTCGGGAATACAATCTCCTACGGGAAGGGACATGCTTGCTATTACAACGCGTAACTATGGCCGCCCACCCGCACATGGGCATTCCGTTTTTCCCCGACCGGGCGTTAGTGTTGGCTTTGCCGCCCTTATTCAAATTCGTACAATTCAGAGGGAGTGGTGCGTTTCAGCGTGCAAAGTTGCACGTCGTGGCCTGCGATGATGCCTTTTTCTTTCAAAGCCAATTCCACCGTTTTGTATGCCAGCTCGGGGTGGTTGTTTTCCCTGCTTAGGTGGCAGAGCCAGATGTATTTCAGGCGGCTTGTCATGTTTTCGGCCAGAAATTGGGCGGCGGCACTGTTGCACAGGTGGCCAGTAGGGCTGGCAATGCGCTGCTTCAGGAGGGGAGGGTAATGGCCTGTATGCAGCATATCTTTGTCGTAGTTTGCTTCCAAGATCAGGTATTGTGCCTTACGGATATAACAGGCTGCTTGCGGGGTGATTTCTCCCAAATCGGTAAGGAAAGCGAATACCTTATTGTCTATTTCGATGCAATAGCCCACGTTGTCGGTTCCATCGTGGGGCACCTCAAACGGTTCGATGCGGAAGTCGCGCAACTGCATGGGCTGGCATTTTTCTATGCAGCGGGCGGAGGTGTGCAGCTTTTCTGCCAAGCAGTAGTTTTTGCCGATTCCTTCGTGCGTGCCGGCGGTGGCATAAATGGGGATGTGCAGTTTCTCGCCCAGCGTGCCCACGGCCTTGATGTGGTCGGCATGGTCATGCGTAATAAAGACTGCATGGATTGTTTCCATGCCGATGCCTACATCTTTCAGCCTTTTCTTTATGGTGTGCGCGGCTATGCCCGCATCAACCAATATTCCATAATCCCCGGTTCCTATATAGTAACAGTTCCCGCTGCTCCCGCTTGCTAGGCTCATAAACTTAACTTTCATCCTTTCAATCTTCCATAATCTTTGTAGTAAGCGAGTCTTTTCCTTGCAATAAGACAGGGGCGCGCCGCGAATCTCCGGGGTGATTTCGTTGCGGAACACCCCTGATTGCTATGCCGCTGCGCAAGAGGATATAATTTCTACATAAATGCTCTTCCCCCCATGTTTCCTAATCACGAGCCTGCGTCTGGCATTCAATCAAACGATCCATAGCGCGTGGGCAGGAGTTTCCGGTCTCCGAGCGTATTGTCCACGCGGGCTACGTTAATCCAGAATTTGTTGTCGCGCACGGCCTGAGTGGGATATGCTGCTTTCTCGCGCGAATAGCTGTGCGCCCAATGGTCGCCCGCCACTTCATATTCGGGGTGGGGCGCATTGGCCAAAACGTTGTCCGTCTTGTCGGCGCGTCCGTCTTTCACTTCCTGTATCTCGTTCCAAATGGCCAGCATGGATGTTACGAAATTATCCAGTTCGGCCAAGCTTTCGCTTTCGGTCGGTTCCACCATGAGGGTGCCGTGTACGGGGAAAGAGAGGGTAGGGGCGTGGTAGCCGAAGTCCATCAGGCGTTTGGCGATGTCATTTTCGCTGATGCCGGTCTCTTCGTGCACTTTCCTGCATTCCAAGATCATTTCGTGCCCCACAAAGCCGTTGGCACCACGGTATACGATGCCATAGGTGTCGTTGAGGCAGGCTGCCAAGTAGTTTGCGCTGAGGATGGCAATCTTGGTGGCGCGTGCCAAGTCCGCCGCGCCCATCATGCGGATGTAGGCGTAGGCGACGGGCAGGATGCCGGCGCTTCCGTAGGGCGCGGAAGAAACCTCGTTGGTGGCATCGCCAAACAGTCCGTGTCCCGGGAGGAAAGGCAACAGGTGGCTCGCCACACAGATGGGACCTACGCCCGGCCCCCCGCCGCCGTGGGGCGAAGCGAACGTCTTATGCAGGTTGAGGTGGCAGACATCGGCGCCGATATGCCCTGGGTTGGTCAGCCCCACCTGGGCGTTCATGTTGGCGCCGTCCATGTAAACCTGGGCTCCACAGCCGTGGATGATGCGGCAGATCTCTGCAATTTCAGTTTCAAAGATGCCGTGGGTCGATGGGTAGGTAATCATCAGGGCGGCCAATTCAGCTTTATAGGCCTCCGCTTTGGCACGCAGGTCATCTATGTCAACGTTGCCGTGCTCATCGCAAGCACAAACCAGCGGCGTAAATCCGGCCTGTACAGCCGATGCCGGATTGGTGCCGTGAGCCGATGCCGGTATCAACACTTTGTTGCGGTGTCCCTGCCCGATGCTTTCCAAGTAGGCACGGATTACCCGCAGCCCGGCATATTCGCCCGCAGCCCCCGAATTGGGCTGGAGGCTGACACCCGCGAAGCCGGTAATGGCCTTCAGCTCTTCGCACAGGTTGTGAATAAGTTCCCGATAGCCTTCCGCCTGGTTTTCGGGCACTAACGGGTGGAGGTTGGCAAATTCTGGACGGCTCAGCGGCAGCATCTCGGCGGCGGCATTCAGCTTCATGGTGCAAGAACCTAATGAAATCATGGAATGTGCCAGCGAGATGTCTTTCCGTTCCAAGCGTTTGATGTAACGCATCATACCGGTTTCGGTGTGGTAAAGGGCAAATACTTCGTGCGTCAGATAAGCCGATCGCCGTTTCAGCTCATCGGGGATGGCGCAAGCGTCGGGAATGCCGCTCACTTTCTTCCAGTCTGTCCCGGCAGCGATGGCAAAGATGGCAACCAGCCGGTTGGCATCGGCTATGCCGGTCGTTTCATCGATGCTCAGCCCCACATTGCCATTGTCGAAGTAGCGCAGGTTAACCTCCTTGCTTAGGGCGATGGTGCGGATTTGTTCGGCAGACACGGAGGCTGGCATGGCAAAGCGCAGGGTGTCGAAGTAGTTGGCATTTACCTGCCGGTAGCCTAAAGAACTGATTTGTTCATCAAGGAAGACGGTTATGCTGTGGATGCGCGCGGCAATGTTGCGGATGCCCTCGGAACCATGATAGATGGCATAAAATCCCGCCATCGTAGCCAGCAGCGCTTGTGCCGTACAGATGTTTGAAGTGGCCTTTTCGCGCTTGATGTGCTGTTCGCGCGTCTGCAAGGCCATGCGGTAGCAGAGCTTGCCGTACTTGTCTTTGGAGAGGCCGATGATGCGTCCAGGCATGTGGCGCTTGTATTCATCGCGTGTGGCGAAATAAGCGGCTGACGGGCCTCCGTAGAACATAGGCGTGCCTAACCGTTGGGTGCTGCCGAACACGATGTCTGCCCCCCATTCGCCCGGAGGAGTCAGCAGCGCCAGGCTTAGGATGTCGGCAGCCACAGCCACCTTGCATCCTGCCGCATGGGCTTTCTCCACCCATGCACGATAGTCTTCGATGCTTCCATCGGCATTAGGGTATTGCAGCACGCAGGCAAAGATGCCGGATGCCAGTTCGGCTTCTTGGTATTTCCCTATCTTCAGGCAGATGCCTTGCGGCACGGCGCGTGTTTTCATCACGGCCAGTGTCTGCGGGAAAATGCGTTCGTCCACAAATACCACGTTAGCCCCCGCTTTCTGCATGTCTCGCGGGCGCAGGGCGAACATCATGGCCACAGCCTCGGCGGCGGCGGTTGCCTCGTCCAGCAGCGAGCAGTTGGCCAGCGGCATGCCGGTAAGGTCGCTTACGGCTGTCTGGAAGTTGATGAGCGCTTCCAGCCTGCCTTGCGAGATTTCGGTTTGATAAGGCGTATAAGACGTGTACCAGACAGGGTTCTCAAGCACATTCCGCTGGATGACGGCCGGAGTCACGGTGCCATACCATCCCATGCCAATGTATGTGTGGTACAGCTTGTTCTTGCCGGCCAGCTCAGCGATGTGCCGGGCAAATTCATATTCGGCCATGGGCTCGGGCAAATCCAGCGGGCGGGGGAGGCGGATGTCGGCCGGGATGGTTCGGTCAATCAGTTCGTCAAGGCTGCCCACGCCTATTTTGCGGAGCATAACTTCCTCATCTTCCGGGCTGATGCCGATATGGCGGGAAGGCAATAAGTCATATTTCATAAGATTGGTATTTGGTTCGTTCGATATGGGCGCTTCTATATTCTGAAAAAGGGGTTCTCCGCTTTCTCGATGCCGATGGTGGTAGGCGCGCCGTGTCCCGGATAGACAACGGTGTCGTTTGGCAGGACAAACAGGCGGCTGCAAATGTGCTCGATCAGTTCATCGAAATTGCCTCCCGAAAGGTCGGCGCGCCCGATGCTGCCTTGGAACAAGACATCGCCCGAAAACAGGCAATGGTCTTTGGCGCAGTAGAACACTAAACTTCCGGGCGAATGGCCGGGCACGTGAAGAGCTTCCAGTTCGGTGTTGCCGAAAGTGACGAGGTCGCCATCGTGCAGGTAATTGCCTAACGGCACGGTAGGCTCCGGGAGTCGGAAGCCGAACATGCGGCTCTGCTTGGGCGCGTCGGCCAGCAGGAACTCGTCTGCCTGACTGGCTTCGGCTTTCAGGCCGAATTCCCTTAGCATGAACGGGTTCCCGAAGATGTGGTCTAAATGCAGGTGCGTATTGAGCAGGTGTGCCACATGCAGGTTGTTATTGGCAATGAAGCTTTTCAGCGCCTGCTTCTCTTCATCGTAGAGGCAGCCGGGGTCGATGACGGCGGCTTCATTGGTTTCGTCCCACAGGACATAGCAGTTCTCCGGGAGCATGTTAAATTCAAATCTTTTGATTCTCATGGCGATATGTGTTGGAGATGGAGGTTTGCCTTAAAGCGCGATGTGGACGACCTTTTTGGCCTGGAAGAACTCTTCATGGAAGCAGTCTTTCAAGTCCCAGACGGTAGCTTTGTGCCTGAAAGGCAGCGTCTCGTGTTCCAGCTCGCCGCCTTTCAGGCAGATAATTCCGTTGGGCAAGGCGTTGTGCTGCTCGCGGGCAATGTTTTTCCTTACGAGGTTTACCTGCTCGCGGAGCGGCAGAACCGCACGGCTTACCACAAAGTCGTAAGCCTGTTTTATTTCTTCGGCCCGGGCGTGGGCCAACGTCACGTTTTTCAGCCCGATGCTGCCGGCCACGTCGGTGGCTACCCGTATTTTCTTTCCGATGCTGTCCACTAAGTGGAAGCTCACCTCCGGGAACAGGATGGCCAGCGGGATTCCCGGGAATCCTCCTCCCGTGCCCAAGTCCATGACGCGCGTGCCGGGCTTGAAACGGATGACTTCCGCGATGCCAAGCGAGTGGAGCACGTGGCGTTCGTACAGGTTTCCGATGTCCTTGCGCGAAATGACGTTTATTTTGGCATTCCAATCGGTGTAGAGCGGGTAGAGCGCCTCCATCTGCTCTTTTTGCAAGTCCGTCAGCCGGGGAAAGTATTTCAGTATCTCATTCATAACTTAATCTTGAATTGGTCATTCCTGATTCCAGTCACGGCATCCCACGGCAGGGTAATCTGAATGGCTCCCATGGAATAGGGGGTGAAGTCATAAACGTTGTAATAGAAAGTAATGCCGCCGGGAGCCAGGTAGAAGTTCTCGGTGGGTTGCAGGTCGGCGGTGGCGGCATAGCCCATTTCTTCCAGTTCCTGTTTCGATTTTACGTTGTTGTCGTCCATCAGCTGGTTCCACAGCATTTGAGCCAGCTCCTCCCGGTAGTCGCCTGCGAAGAGGTCGTCCAGCGTGATGGGTTTCAAGCTCTGCAAGTCGATGTTGTAGAAGTAAGTCATGTAGAGGCCGTGGGCGCCTCCCGTGTATTCGTTGTAGTAGTATTTATATACCAGCAGGTCGTTGTTCAGGTTTTGCACCCGGCTGTCGATGTTCTTGTAGAAAGAATACCAGGCTTCGAAAGACGCATCATCGCCTTTCGGCTCTTTTTCTTGCTCTTGGTACACCGGCTCCAAGTCTGCGCGGTATCTGTTGATGTAGGACTGTTTATAGGCTTCCACCGCCTCCTGCGGCCCGGCGTTTGCGTACTCGCTCCCGAAGCAGACGGACTGGAAAAACGAGTTCAGGCTGTCCCGGACGCTTTCCTGCAAGGCCTCGCTGATGTAGCCGAAGTTCACCGCCAAGTTGCAGGCCGGTTTGGCAGTGTCTTGAAACAAGTGCGCGGTCTCGTTTATGCAGATGCTGTCCGTTTTCAAGCCGTAGGCGTTTTTATTCGCGATGTTGTTGCACGAAAAGAAAATAATGCTTACCGCAAGCGAGGCGACGGCAAGTCTGGCAATTTGTTTCCTCATCTTTGTATTCCGTTTAAAATCGATAATTGGTTCGTTTCCTTTATCCGACAAAAATAGAATATATTTGGGAACTCAGGCACAAAAAGCGGGAAAACTTTTCGGCGCGTCCCCATCCAAGGGCGGCGGCAATCTTTCCTTTTTGCTTTGCACGCTTGGCGGCGGAGCTTTCCTATGCCTCTCCCAATAACTTGACAGCCAACGGGTTATCCCGCGCGTGCATGGAGCCTGTCCCGCGCGTGCATGGAGCGTGCCCCGTGCGCACCTGGGACACGGTGCGCGCCGGCCGCGCTTTTTTACTGAAAATACCCCGGCATATATTTCCGCAAGAAACGGATTTTACATAACTTTACCCTCGGAATGCATGATTAATTGATTTCAAAGGCATGGAAAACAGGAGCTTAGTCACAATCGCCGAATACAGCAAGGAGAAGATACTCTACATGCTTGAGATGGCCAAGGCGTTTGAAGCGCGCCCCAACCGGCATTTGCTGGACGGGAAAGTGGTCGCCACCCTTTTCTTTGAGCCTTCCACCCGCACCCGGCTCAGCTTTGAGACGGCGGCCAACCGCCTGGGGGCAAGGGTCATCGGCTTTACCGATCCCAAGGCTACCAGCTCTTCCAAAGGCGAGACTTTGAAGGACACCATCATAATGGTGAGCAATTATGCCGACATCATCGTGATGCGCCACTACCTGGAGGGGGCGGCCCGTTACGCCAGCGAGGTGACGGCGGTGCCGGTAGTCAACGCGGGCGACGGCGCGAACCAGCATCCTTCGCAAACGATGCTCGACCTTTATTCCATCTACAAGACGCAGGGGACTTTGGAGAATCTGAACCTCTTCCTGGTAGGCGACTTGAAATACGGGCGCACCGTCCACTCGCTGCTGATGGCCATGCGCCATTTCAACCCCACTTTCCACTTCGTCGCCCCCCGCGAGCTGAGCATGCCGGAAGAGTATAAAATCTACTGCCTCAGCCACGGCATCCGCTACGCGGAGCATACCGACTTTACGGAAGAGACCATCGCCGATGCCGACATCCTGTATATGACGCGCGTGCAGCGCGAGCGCTTCACCGACCCCATGGAATATGAGCGCGTGAAGAACGTCTATATCCTGCGCAACAAAATGCTGAGGCGTACGCGCCCCAACCTGCGCGTCCTGCACCCCCTGCCCCGCGTCAACGAGATAGCCGGCGACGTGGACGACAATCCCAAGGCTTATTATTTCCAGCAGGCACGGAACGGCTTGTACGCCCGCGAAGCCATCCTGTGCGACGTGCTCGGAATCACGCTCGACGAGGTGGAAAGCAGCGGCTGACCCCCGCGCGGCTCCGCCCTTGCCGGCGTCCCCGATCCGGCCAGGCATAAAAAGAAACGATACATTACCATCATATAAAGCGTATGTCAAACATGAACAAACAGGAATTGCAGGTGGCGGCCTTGGAAAACGGCACCGTCATTGACCATATACCCTCCGGGAAGCTCTTCACCGTGGTGTCCCTGCTGGGGCTGGAGCGCATGAGCAACAACATCACCATCGGCTTTAACCTGAAGAGCGGCAAGCTGGGGAAGAAAGGCATCATCAAGATTGCCGGCAAGTTCTTCTGCGACGATGAAATCAACCGCATCGCCATTGCGGCGCCCAACGCGAAACTGAACATCATCCGCGACTATGAAGTGGTGGAGAAGCGCGAGCTTGCCCTGCCCGGCGAGCTGCGCGGCATCGTGAAGTGCGCCAACCCGAGGTGCGTCACCAACAACGAGCCCATGGCGACCCGTTTCCACGTGACGGACAAGGAGAAATGCGTCCTGCGCTGCCACTATTGCGAAAAGGAGGAAACGCGGGACAACATTGAAATACTGTAACCCCCCCGGAACGATGAGCAAGGAAGACTGGAAACCCGGAACGATGATTTACCCGCTGCCGGCGGCGCTGGTGAGCTGCGGGAGCGAGCCGGGAGAATATAACATCCTCACCGTGGCGTGGACGGGCACCCTGTGCACCAACCCGCCCATGTGTTACATCTCGGTGCGCCCGGAGCGCCACTCCTACGCCATCATCCGGCGGAACATGGAGTTTGTCATCAATCTCACCACGGAAAAGATGGCGCGGGCCGCCGACTGGTGCGGCGTGCGCTCGGGGCGCGACTATAACAAGTTCGAGGAGACGCGCCTCACGCCCGGCAAGTGCACGGTGGTGAGTGCGCCCCTCATCGAGGAATCGCCCCTCTGCATCGAATGCCGGGTGAAGGAGATCGTGGCTTTGGGCTCGCATGACATGTTCGTGGCCGACGTGGTGAACGTGCGCGCCGACACCGCCTACCTCGACCGCGCCACCGGCAAACTGGACCTGGCGGGGGCTTCCCCCCTGGTGTACGTGCACGGCAGTTACTACGGGCTCGGCCCGAGGATCGGCAAGTTCGGCTGGTCGGTGGAGAAAAAGAAGTGAACGCGATGGACCGGACGGCTGTTTGGATATGCGCGTGCCTGTGCCTGTGCGGCTCCCTGGCGCGGGGGCAGGACGGCCTCGCGGCAGGGCAGGACGGCCCGCCGGCGGACGGCGAGCGCGTCGTCAATTTCGGGCTGAAGGGCGGGTTCACCTCGTCGCTGTACATGATCTCGCAGTTCGAGGTGGGCGGCGTTTACGTCGGCGACGTGCAGAACAACTACAAGCTGGGCTACTTCGGCTCCGTGTTCATGCGCATCAACTTCGGCCGCCATTTCCTGCAGCCCGAGATTTCCTACCACGTCAGCCGCGGCGACGTGGCCTTCGCCAAGCCCCTGCCCCCCGGCTCCCCCCCGGGCGCCGAGGGGGGCGACGCCTCCATCTCCACCGAGATACGCAGCGTCGACATGCCGGTGATCTACGGCTATAACATCGTAAAGCAGGGCCCGTACAGCCTGGGCGTCTTCGGGGGGCCCAAGGTGCGCTACATCCTGCCGGGCGGGGGCAAGGTGGTGTTCCTGAACTTCGACCAGCAGGACATCCGCGAGGCCTTGCGCCGGCTCAACGTCTGCGCCACGCTGGGGGTGGCGGTGACCATCTCGCGGGTGTTTTTCGACTGCCGCTACGACATCGGGCTTCGCAACCTTTCCAAGAGCATCACCTGCGCCGGCGGGGAGGACGGCGGCGGGGTCAGCTTCAAGCGGCGGGACTGCGCGCTGAGCTTCTCGTTCGGCGTGTTTTTCTAGCTGGACAACCCAACCATTTACCCACATAACGCAACAAGAATGAAAAGAGACGATTTGATTTTCGGCATCATCGAGGAGGAGCGCCAGCGCCAGCTGAAGGGCATGGAGCTGATCGCGTCCGAGAACTTCGTGAGCGGCCAGGTGATGCAGGCCATGGGCTCGTGCCTCACCAACAAGTACGCGGAAGGCTACCCCGGCAGGCGCTACTACGGGGGATGCGAGGCGGTGGACAAGAGCGAGCTGGCCGCCATCAGCCGCGTCAAGGAGATTTTCGGCGCGGAATGGGCCAACGTGCAGCCCCACTCGGGCGCGCAGGCCAACGCGGCCGTCTTCCTGGCGGCCTTGAACCCCGGCGACAAGTTCATGGGGCTCAACCTGGCCCACGGGGGGCACCTCTCGCACGGCTCGGCCGTCAACACGTCGGGCATCCTCTACACGCCCTGCGAGTACAACCTGGACAGGGAGACGGGGCGCGTGGACTACGACCAGATGGAGGCGACCGCGCTGAGGGAGCGGCCGAAGATGATCATCGGCGGCGGCTCGGCCTACTCGCGCGAGTGGGACTACAGGCGGATGCGCGAGATCGCCGACGAGGTGGGCGCCCTCCTGATGGTGGACATGGCGCACCCCGCCGGGCTGATCGCCGCCGGCCTGCTGGACAACCCGCTGAAGCACGCGCACGTGGTGACCTCAACCACGCACAAGACGATGCGCGGCCCGCGGGGGGGCGTCATCCTGATGGGCAAGGACTTCCCCAACCCGTGGGGGAAGAAGACCCCGAAGGGCGAGGTCAAGATGATGTCCCAGCTGCTCGACGCCGCCGTCTTCCCCGGCATACAGGGCGGCCCCCTCGAGCACGTCATCGCCGCGAAGGCGGTGGCCTTCGGCGAGATCCTGCAGCCGGAGTGGAAGGATTACGCCGCGCAGGTGAAGAAGAACGCCGCCGTGCTGGCGCGGGCCCTGGCGGAAAGGGGCTTCAGCATCGTTTCAGGCGGCACGGACAACCACTCCATGCTGGTCGACCTGCGCCCCAAGTACCCGTCCCTCACCGGCAAGGCCGCCGAGAAGGCGCTGGGGGAGGCCGGCATCACCGTCAACAAGAACATGGTGCCCTTCGACACCCGTTCCGCCTTCCAGACCTCGGGCATCCGCCTCGGCACGCCGGCCATCACCACGCGCGGCGCCAAGGAAGGCCTCATGCTGGAGATCGCCGGGCTGATCGAGGAAGCGCTCTCCAACGCGGACGACGGGCGGGCGCTTGCCGGCGTGCGCGCGAGGGTCAACGAAAGGATGGAGGAATACCCCCTGTTCGCCTACTGACACAAAGGGACGAAGCCCCCGGCGCCCCGCCGGGAAGGCCGCCCGCGCATGCCTCCGGCGCGCGCAGGCGGCTTTTTTCATGCCCCGCGCCAAAGGCCCCCGCGAGATACGCATCTCATGCCTCGCGACATACGT
Source organism: uncultured Bacteroides sp. (assembly GCA_964431195.1). Taxonomy (GTDB): domain Bacteria; phylum Bacteroidota; class Bacteroidia; order Bacteroidales; family Bacteroidaceae; genus Bacteroides. The sequence goes on along the minus strand of CAYSIQ010000053.1, from coordinate 63 downwards.
ATGTCACCACCCGTGACATACGTATGTCATGACCCGTGACATACGTACCTCACCACCCGTGAC
>CAYSIQ010000052.1:0-15682 GCA_964431195.1 uncultured Bacteroides sp. | reverse complement strand
GGAGGAAAGCGGCTTTCAGCTTCATGGCCAGCGCGACGGCGGGGCGGGCAATCCGCTCGTAAAGCCCGCCGGTGAACAGCGTTTCGAACTGTACGCCCAGCAGCCGGCCTTTGGCCAGCAACGCGCCGTGCTGCTTGACGAGGGGCATGAAGTGCGGCAGCAAGCCGGGGCGGGCCGCTACCACGGCTTCGCCAAACAGCGCGCCTGCCTTGGTGCCGCCGAAGCAGAACACGTCGCACAGGCGGGCAATGTCTTTCAAGGTAACGTCTGTGCCCGACGACACCAGCCCGTAAGAAAGGCGCGCCCCGTCCAAATAGAGGGGAATGCCGGCCTTGCGGCATACGCCGCTTAATGCCTCCAGCTCGGCAAGGGTGTAAAGCGTGCCCAGCTCGGTGGGGTGGGAAATGTAGGCCATGCCCGGCGCCACCTGTGCTCGCAAGTCTCATCGCGGTAGAAATCGGCGATATAGCGTTCCACTTCGCCGGCATCCAGCTTGCCTTGGCGCACGGGCAGGACAAGCACCTTGTGGCCTGCGGCCTCGACGGCACCCGCTTCGTGCACGTTGATGTGAGCCGTTTCGGCCGCCAACACCCCTTCGTGGCGTGAGAGCAGCCCGTCGATGACGGTGGAGTTGGCCTGCGTGCCGCCCACCAACAGGAACACCTGCCCCTGTTGCAGCCCGCAGGCATCGAGGATGAGGCGGCGCGCGTTCTGCGTATGCTCATCGGTGCCATAGCCCGGAGTCTGTTCCAAGTTGGTTTCCGCGAGGCGCCGCATCAGCAGGGGATGCGCGCCCTCCATGTAGTCCGTGTCAAAGTGCAGCATATCGGTATGGATGATTGCCCGCAAGCGGCTGCGGCTTGCAGCCAAGCCGCAAAGCACCCGCTAAGGTACGACAATCGCCGGCTCCGGTCAAACCTTTACAGGCAAATCCGCAAGCATTTCACGGAAATTATGCCTTTCACGCCGTGCCGGAAAGGCTTGTCCCCCCTCGGAATCATGCCGTCCGCGCCTCCTTTTAGATTAATTAACTCCCCGCGCATTGCCCGGTTGCAGGATGTCCGTAACTTTACAAACGCCAAGGACGAATCATGAACAACAAAAACTTTCGCTATATGAAAAAGAAACCTTTATTCCTTATGCTGTCAATGGCCTGCTGTACGGCCTTGCAGGTGCAAAGTCAAGACTGGGGCAATTTGTCCCGTTACGCCCAAGACAACCGGGCGGCAATGCAGCAGAGCGCAGAGACGCGCCGGGTCGTCTTCATGGGAAATTCCATTACCGAAAACTGGATGCGCTATCATCCGGACTTCTTTACAGGCAACGGGTATGTGGGGCGCGGCATAAGCGGGCAGACCTCCTACCAGTTCTTGGTCCGCTTCCGGGAAGATGTCATTTGCTTGCAGCCCGAACTGGTCGTCCTCAATACGGGCACCAACGACATTGCCGAGAACACCGGGCCTTACAATGAAGATTACACCTTCGGCAACATCGTGTCGATGGCCGAGTTGGCGCAAGCCAACCATATAAAGGTAATCCTGACCTCCGTGTTGCCCGCCGCCGCGTTCCCCTGGAATTCGGCCGTCAAGGATGCCGCGCCGAAGATTGCAAAATTGAATGAGCGCATTGCCCGCTACGCCGAAGAGAAAGGCATACCCTATGTGAATTACTACGAGCAAATGGCTTGGGGGGACGATAAAGCCCTCAATCCCGCATACACGAAGGATGGCGTGCATCCCACCCCTGACGGTTACGTGGTCATGGAGGCTTTGATCAAAAAGGCCATCGAAGAGGCCTTGAAGCCTTGAAAGCCGGCACGGCCAACCGTTGTCCCGGACATTCCGGGCGGTCTTCCCCTGCATGCGGCTCCGTCCAACAGCGAATATAAATCCGCAGGCAGGGGAGACTTTTTGTTTTTCCCCGCCGTCCCCTCCCCAAGGGGGGCTTGGCACGTTCCCCGCAAAGACCTTGCTGGGCATGCCGATCCCGCCGGTCGCCAACGTGCAAGGGGGCGCGCGGATTCCCGTTTGCGGCATGCTTGCACGGCTCTTCTTCCGTGCGCGCATGGAGCAGTTCCCGTGCGCGCACGGAGCAAAGGCCGCATGCGTGCGCTGCGAACGCCCCTCATTCATTGCCGCATTCCCGGAATTTCGCTAACTTTGGCCCGTCAAAAACATGCTATCGCCTATGCCGCTAACACTGCCCGATAAACTTCCTGCCATTGAACTGCTGAAGAAAGAAAACATATTCGTCATCGACAATACCCGCGCCACGGGGCAGGACATACGCCCCCTGCGCATTGTCATCCTCAACTTGATGCCGCTGAAGATTACCACCGAAACCGACTTGGTGCGGCTGCTTTCCAATACGCCCCTGCAGGTGGAAATATTGTTTATGAAAATCAAAAGCCACACTTCGAAAAATACGCCCGTAGAGCACATGAAGGCTTTCTACACCGATTTTGAAAGGATGCGCGGCGACAAGTTCGACGGCATGATCATCACCGGCGCGCCTGTGGAGCAGATAGGCTTCGAGGAGGTGACCTATTGGGACGAGCTGAGGGACATATTCGCGTGGGCGCGTACCCACGTAACTTCCACGCTCTACATCTGCTGGGCGGCGCAGGCAGGACTGTATTTCCACTACGGAGTCCCCAAGCATCCGTTGCCCGAGAAGATGTTCGGCATCTTCGAGCACCGTTTGTTGCGGCCGTTGCACCCCATTTTCAGGGGATTCGACGACACGTTTTATGCGCCCCACAGCCGCCATACGGAGGTGCGGAAAGAAGACATCCTGAAAGTGCCGGAGCTGGCCTTGCTTTCCGAGTCCGACGAAGCCGGCGTTTACTTGGTGATGGCGCGGGAAGGCCGCGAGTTTTTCGTCACAGGCCATTCGGAATACTCGCCCCTTACGCTGGATGCCGAATACCGCCGCGACCTCGCCAAGGGGCTGCCCATCGCGATGCCGCGCAACTACTACGAGGGCAACGATCCCGGCAGAGGCGTGCGCGTGCGCTGGCGGGCTCATGCCAACCTGCTGTTCTCCAACTGGCTGAACTACTTTGTTTACCAGGAAACGCCCTACAACATCAATGAAATTGAATAACGGAATACAGGAAAGGCGCTTTCGGCCATGGAAACAGGACAACCCCGGAAAATAGAACTGTTGGCTCCCGCCAGGAACTTGGAATGCGGCGTAGAAGCCGTGCGCCACGGGGCGGATGCGGTCTATATCGGCGCACCCAAGTTCGGAGCAAGGGCGGCTGCCTCCAATTCGTTGGACGATATCGCCGCACTGGCAGAGTACGCCCACCTGTACCGCGCCCGGGTGTACGCCACCGTGAATACGATTCTGAAAGACGAGGAACTGGCTGAAACGGAAGCCATGATTTGGGCGTTGTACCGCCGGGGAGTGGACGCGCTGGTCGTGCAGGATATGGGCATCACCCGCCTCGACCTGCCGCCCATGCCTCTGCATGCCAGTACGCAGGCGGACAACCGCACCGCAGCGAAAGTCCGCTTCCTGGCCGAGGCCGGCTTCAGCCAAGTGGTGTTGGCGCGGGAGCTCTCCCTGCCCGAGATCGCCCGCATCCACAAGGCGTGTCCCGATGTGCCTTTGGAGGTGTTTGTGCACGGAGCCTTGTGCGTGAGTTACAGCGGGCAATGCTATGCCAGTGAAGCATGCTTCGGGCGCAGTGCCAACCGGGGGGAGTGCGCCCAGTTCTGCCGCCTGCCCTTCAGCCTGGAAGACGCGGAGGGGCGGAAGATTGTACGCGAAAAGTACCTCCTCTCGCTGAAAGACCTCAACCGCAGCGACGACTTGGAAGCACTACTGGATGCGGGTGCCACCTCGCTGAAGATCGAAGGCAGGCTGAAAGATGTCTCTTATGTGAAAAACGTTACGGCTGCATACCGCCAAAAGCTGGATGCCGTCTTTGCCCGCCGGCGGGAGTATGCGCAGGCCTCCTCGGGGCATTGCCGCTTCGCTTTTACTCCTTGCCTGGAAAAAAGCTTCAACCGAGGCTTCACGCGCTATTTTCTCAATGGGCGCGAGCGGGATTTGGCATGCTTTGATTCGCCTAAGTCCGTGGGTGAGGAAATGGGCGTGCTGAAAGAGCAGCGCGGGAATAGCCTGGTGGTGGCGGGGGTAAAACCTTTCCATAACGGCGACGGGCTTTGCTTCACGGACAGGCAGGGACGCTTGCAGGGTTTCCGCATCAACCGAGCGGAAGGCAACCGGCTTTTCCCTGCCGGCAATGCGCCCCGCATCCGGCCACGGGCACGCATTTTCAGGAATTACGACCAAGAGTTTGAACGTCTGCTCTCAGGCAAGTCAGCCGAACGGAAACTGTCCCTCCGTTGGGAACTGGCGGACACGGCTTTCGGCGTCGCCCTGACAGCCGAAGACGAAGACCGCAACCGGGTAACCTGCGCCTTCCCCTTTGCCGGGGAACGAGCCCGTACACCGCAGGACGACAGCCTGCGTGCAGGATTAGGCAAGTTGGGCAATACGCCTTTTGAATTAGAAAGTGGCGATGCGGTGTCGTTGCGCCTCTCCGGCAATCGGTTTATACCCGCATCGGCGTTAGCAGACTGGCGGAGGCAGGCCATCGGACGGTTGCTGTCTGCACGGCGCATGACGTTCAGGCCGATGACGGCGGTGTGGAAACCTACGCGCCATCCTTTCCCCGCCGCCCGCCTGACCTACTTGGGCAATGTGATGAACCGGAATGCTATCCGCTTCTATTTGGAGCATGGCGTGAAGGAGATTGCGCCAGCCTTTGAGAAGCGGCCCGTGCCCGGAGCCGTGCTGATGTTTTGCAAGCATTGTCTCCGTTACAGCATGGGCTGGTGCCCCGCGCGGCAAAAAGGGCATTCGCCCTATCGGGAACCTTATTATTTGGCGGGAACCGACGGGAAACGTTTCCGCCTTGATTTTGATTGCAAAGCATGCGTGATGAAAGTGAGGAAGGAACGATGAAAAACAAGTTGTTGTACTGTTGCCTGGGCGGAATACTGTTGCCCATGCTGCTGTCCTGTCGTTATCGGATGCCCGATAAGGAGGGAGAAGAGATAAGCGAGGCCGCACGCGACTCGCTGGCCTGTCTCTACGAACACCACTATACGCGGGATGCCAATCTTGAAGTGGGGGTTGATTCCGTTGATTTGGCTGTCCTCCCCCTCAAGGATGCTTATTGCCGGCTATACCGGGACGACCGGGTGGTAGTGGCTGAGTTTGCCGTCCATCCTGCCGACACGGTCGATACGGTCTGGGTCAAGCTGGCGCATACGCAGGAGATGCAGGGCTGGATTCGCGAAAGCGAACTGAAAGAGACTTTTGTGCCGGCGGACAGCATTTCGCAGTTCATCCATTTCTTCAGCAACACGCATGCGGCTTATTCGGTGGCGGTTGTGGGCGTGTTTGTGGGCGTGTGGCTGCTTCATGTGCTGCGGAAGAGGAGATTGCGGACGGTGTTCATTGATGACATTGACAGTGCCTACCCGTTGCTGCTGTGCTTGCTGCTGGCGTTCTGCGCCACGCTCTACGAGTCGATGCAGGTGTTCGTGCCCGAAACATGGGAGCATTTCTATTTCAATCCCACGTTGTCGCCTTTCCAAGTGCCGCCCGTGCTTGCCGCGTTCTTGGCGAGCCTTTGGCTGTTTGTGGTGGTGTTTCTGGCGGTGCTCGATGTGGTGTTCAAGCAGTTGCCCGTAGGGGCTGCCTTGCTTTACCTGTTGGGGCTGGTGGCATGCTGCATATTCTGTTATTTCTTCTTTATCCTCACGACGCGCATTTATGTGAGCTATCTGTTCTTGGCGGCTTTTGCGTTCATCTTCGTGCGGAAAGTGCGCGCCTCGTTGCGGGCTACCCGCTACAGCTGCGGGCATTGCGGGCGGAAACTGCGCTCCAAGGGCATTTGTCCCTATTGCGGTGCCCTCAACGAGTGAAGTCGGAAGCAGGAAGAGCGGCTCAGAAACGGCACCGCAGTTCAATGCCTGCCCGGACGGGAAGTCCTTTTTGCGCAAAGCCGTTGCCTAAGCTCTCAAAGTAGAAAGTATTGTAATCCCTGTCCAACAGGTTCTGCACCCAAAAGTCTATCTGCCCTTTGCCCTTGCACAGGCAGAGCCGGGCATTGAGCGTGCCGTAGAAAGGTTGGGAAGCCGTGTTGTCCTCTGTCCAATAGATGCGGCCGGCAGCCTTATAGGCGGCATCCAATACGATGCAGTCCAACAACTTTCCTTTCCGCAACTGGAAAGTATATTGCCCGCCGATGTCTAAGGTATGCTTGGGCACAAAGGGAACGTAATGTCCACGGTAGTCTACCGCCTGTGTTTCACCGTTTGTGCGGACGTTGGTTTCATAGGCCTTGAAAGTAGCGTATGTATATCCGTAGGAAACATTCAGCAGCAGACAGGCGGCCGGGGTGGCACGCAAGGCGATCTCTGCGCCATAGCTGCGGCTCTTCCCTGCATTGAGGGTGATGCGCCCCAATCCGTTTTCCGAGAAGCGGGCTACCTGCTGGTCGCGGGTATTCATGTAGAAGGCGGAAAGGTCTGTTTGCAGCCGCCCGTTGAAGAAGTTCAAGTGGGTGCCGGCTTCATAGCTCCAGGCATACTCGGGCTTGTAACGGGTGGCCTCATCCACTTCGGGCAGTTCGTTCTTCATGTGCTCAATCATGGAAGCAAAGCTGCTGAAGTTCTCATCGCCGGCAATGGCATCCATCATGGCGTTTCTCATCAGTCCCGTGATAAGGTCAGAGAACATCTGGATGTTGTATCCTCCCGACCGGTAGCCGCGGACGGCGGTCAGGTAAACGTTCTGCCGGCCGCCCCATTCATATTGCAGGGCGAACTTGGGCAGCAGTTGCACGTAATCTGCCGATGTCTTGCCGATGTAAGCGGCGTTGGCAATCAGGGGATTCTTGTTGCCGATGGAGATAGGAGGGCTTGCCATACTGACGGTAAAGTCGAAATCGGCCGGGTCAGCGGCGGAGTTGTAGTCCATCTTGATTTTCTCGTAGTCCAGCCGCAGTCCTACAGTGGCGGACAACCCTTCGATGAACAAGCCGTTCACGGTTGACTGGTGGAACACCGCTCCGCTGACGGCCGGCGTTTCGAAGCTGCCTCCCACGCGCAGCCTGTCGTTGTTTACGGCAAGGTGCATGGAGGGCATTTGGGGATTGGCAGCCGTGAGGCGGTCGAACACGCTGTTGGCATTGCACTCGATTATGTCGGCGATGCCTTGGCGGTGGAAAACCACAGGGCCGTCGGTATGCAGTTTCTGATAAAAGCCGAAAGCACCCGTTGCCCATTGCCAGTGCCTGTCGGGTTTGGATTTCAAGATGATTTCCTCGGAAAGGGTGTGTATCCGCTGCCTCTGCTCGAGGTTGAATAAGTTCGCCGGGGTAAAGTCCTGATCCAGAAACATGCGGTCTTTCAGGAACTGGTAGCCCGTCACGGCATTCAAGGTAAAGTTTCGGGCGTTATATTCCAAGTTGAGCCCCGCGTTCGCCAGGTTGCGGTAGTAGCTCCCGGGTTCGTTGTTGCAGATGGTGCCGACGTTGTTTTCCAATGCTTCGGGTTGGGCGGCCGGATCCACGGTGCCCAAGTAGAAATAGGGATAGCCTCCTTGGTCGCTGTATTCATAGTTCAGGCTGAAGTCCGCTTCCCAGTCCTCTGCCGGAAACCAGATGCCGCGGATACCTCCGCCCGCCGACTGCCCGTAGCCTATCCGTTCATTGTTGCGAGCCGCGTTGCGGAAAGAACCTCCGTCGTACTCATAAAAGCCTCCTGCCGAGAAAGCGAACCGGCCTGAAATGCGGTGGTAGTGCGTCAGCGAACCATTGTAGGCATTGCGCGTGCCTGCTCCCAACCGGAGGTCAGTGCCTTGGTAGGTGAAAGGCGACTTGGTATGCACCTGTATCAGCCCCCCCATCGCGTTTCGCCCGTAGAGAGTGCCTTGCGGCCCCCGCAGCACGTCGATGCGTTCCACATTGGCATAGTTGAAGTCAAAAGCCGACTTGTCAATGTACGGGATGTTGTCCACATACAACCCCACGCAAGGGGTATTGATGCGCGACCCGATGCCCCGGATATACACAGCCGATGTCAGCCGCGACCCGTAGTCGGGTATAAACAGGTTGGGGACTACGGAGCCCAGCCCTTTGATGGACGACACCTGTTCCCGTTGCAAGTCCTCTTGCGACAGCAGGGTGGAGGCAACAGGCCGTTCCCTCAGCTTCTTGTTCTCTTTGGGCGAAGAAATCACCACAACTTCTTCGATATCTACCACCTTCAGCGTATCAAGTCCGGCAGCCGGCAGGGGAAGCCATTTTGCCCCCCCAAAGGCCAGCAAGACAATAACCATGCATCTTTTCATATACAGCCGATTGCTCTTTCTACCCGCAAAGTAAGCCAAAAGCAGCGGCGTAGGCAATCCTCATTTATGATGAAAAACGCGAGCCACGGATAGGGGAATTGCCATAAAAGTCGCCAAAGGCAAAGTCGCAAGAATCAAACGGATGCCGATGCGGACACATCATTCAAATCTGGTCTGCCTCCACATACCCGTGCATCACGGCATAGATGGTCAGTCCCGATACGGTCTTGATGCCTAATTTCTCCACAATGTTCTTGCGATGGGAGATGACTGTGGTCAGACTGATGTTCAGCTTGTCGGCAATCTCCTTGTTGATAAGGCCCGATGCCACTAAGCGCAGCACCTCCACTTCGCGCGGCGACAATCCGGATGCCGAAAGGACGGGATAAGCCGCTTTCCCGTGCCCTTTCCTCCGCAGTTGCAGGATGGCTTTGGCCAAGTGCTGCTCGTCCTGGCTGGTGTCGAGTGCCGTCACTCCCGACAGTTGGGGCAGGTGGCCGCCCACGGTCAGCACGATGGTTTTGGGACAGCGCGACAGGAAGAAGGCCGTATGCTCAAAATACGTCTGTGCAGAGACAAAATAGTGCGCATACATGTCGGGCGTGTCGTCAGTCAGTTCGCCGAAAGTACGGAAAGTACGGATTACCGCCTGCGGGATAACCTCCTCAAGCAACTGCCTCAATCCGATGCAGGCCAAGGTGTCGGGACTGATAATGGCTATTTCGGGGCACATACCTGTACATCCGGCTAAACGTTAGCGACAAGCGGGGAGGAGGCGGCCGCTTCCGCGCAGCGTTCCCCGTCGATGGCAGCCGACATGATGCCGCCCGCGTAGCCCGCCCCCTCGCCGCAGGGGAACAATCCCCGCAGGCGCACATGTTGCAGCGTGTCCTTGTCTCGCGGGATGCGCACCGGAGCCGAGGTACGGGTTTCCACTCCGATCACCACCGCCTCGTTCGTCAGGAAGCCGCGTGCGAGGCGGCCGAACAGGCGGAAGCCCTGCTCCAGCCGTTTCCCCACAAAGGGCGGCAGCCAGAAGTGCAGCGGCGAAGCAATCAGTCCCGGCGCATACGATGAAGGCGGCAGGCCGTCGCTCAGCCGTCGGTTTACAAAATCGGCCATGCGTTGGGCGGGCGCCGTCTGCCTTTGGTTGCCTTGCAGCCAGCACAACCGTTCCAGTTCCTCCTGAAAGAGCATCATGCCCAAGGGCGGCCGCCAGTCCTTTCTCTCCGTGTTCAGTGCCTCGTCATCCAAATCTTCAGGCCTGATTTCCACCACCATCCCGCTGTTGCTCCAGTGCGAGCCTCGGTTGCTGGGGCTCATGCCGTTCACCACAATCTGCCCGGGGCCGCTGGCCGCAGGCACTACAAATCCGCCCGGGCACATGCAGAAGCTGTACACTCCCCGCCTTTCCGCCTGCGCCACAAAGCTGTATTCCGCCGCCGGCAGGAAGCGTCCCCTCCCTTGCGGGCTGTGGTACTGGATGCGGTCAATCAGCGATGCCGGATGTTCCAACCTCACCCCCACAGCAATGCCTTTGGCCTCTATCTCTATCCCGCCGGCATGCAGGAGGCGGTACACGTCGCGGGCGGAGTGCCCCGTAGCCAATATGACCGGCCCTTCAAACGTCTCGCCCGTCCGGGCGCGGATGCCAATCACCCTATCGCCTTTCGTGAGCAACGCATCCATGCACGTGCGGAAATGCACCTCGCCCCCGCATTGCAGAATGGTATTCCGCATCGCTTCAATCACTCCCGGCAGCTTGTCCGTACCGATATGCGGACGCGCATCTGCCAATATGGAGGGCGGTGCCCCATGCTGGCAGAGCACATGAAGGATTTTCTCCACGTCCCCCCGCTTTTTGCTGCGGGTATAGAGCTTGCCGTCCGAGTAGGCGCCAGCTCCTCCTTCGCCAAAGCTGTAGTTCGACTCCGGGTCAACACATTGCATGCGGCTTATCCGGGCCAAATCCCGCTTGCGTTCATGCACGTCCTTTCCCCGTTCCACCACCACGGGGCGCAGCCCCAGTTCAATCAGCTTCAGGGAGGCAAACAACCCGCCGGGGCCCGCGCCCACCACCACTACCTGCGGGCGGTTTTCCACGTTCCTATATAGGATAGGCGTGAACAAGTCCTCCTCTCCCGGCAGTTCGTCCACGTAGGCACGCACGGCGAGATTGACATAGACGGTGCGATGCCGGGCATCGATGCTCCGCCTCAGGATGCGGACGGCACGGGCGTTTACGCCCTTCTCTTGCGCTATATACGCCCTCAGTTGCTGTTCATCGGCTGCAACGGGAGGCAATACCCTCAGTTGAAATTCGTGGGCCATGTCGCGTGGGTTCGTTTGTTTTTATCAGTTTGGAATAAGCGGGCAGCGTACGCTTTGCACGGAAGAGGCTTACCCGAACAATGCCCTGAAAGCCTCTTCCACTTTCCGCACGGGCACCAATTCTATTTTGCTTTTTGCCATGTCCAGCCCTTGCAGGTTCTGCCGCGGCAGGATGAAGCGTTTGAAGCCCAGCTTCCCCGCTTCGCCGATGCGCTGCTCGATGCGGTTCACGGGACGGATTTCGCCCGAAAGCCCCACTTCGCCCGCCATGCACGCTTCCTGCCCGACAGCCACATCCATGTTGCTACTCAAAACGGCGCTGATTACGGCAAGGTCGATGGCCGGGTCGTTCACCCGCAATCCCCCCGCAATGTTGAGGAACACATCTTTCTGCGCCAGCTTGAAGCCCGCCCGCTTTTCCAGCACTGCCAGCAGCATATTCATGCGCCGGATGTCAAAGCCCGTTGCCGAGCGTTGCGGGTTGCCATAGACGGCCGTGCTCACCAAGGCCTGCGTTTCGATGAGGAAAGGCCTTATCCCCTCGACGGCGGAGGCGATGGCCACGCCGCTCATGCCCTCGTGGTCTTGCGAGAGCAGCAGCTCGGACGGGTTGTCCACCTGCCGCAGCCCGTCCTGCCGCATTTCGTAGATGCCCAGTTCGGCTGTGCTGCCGAAACGGTTCTTCATGCTTCGCAAGATGCGGTACATATAGTGCTGGTCGCCTTCGAACTGCAACACCGTGTCCACGATGTGTTCCAGCACTTTCGGCCCCGCGATGCTTCCCTCTTTATTAATATGCCCGATCAGGAGGACTGCCGTGTGCGTTTCTTTGGCTACGCGCAAGATGGCCGCCGCGCACTCGCGCACCTGCGCGATGCTTCCGGGCGACGACTCCAGGGCTTCGGTGGAAATGGTCTGTATGGAGTCAATCACCACCAAGTCGGGCCGCACGTTCTTGATGTGCGTGAAGATCTGTTCCAATGAGGTCTCGCAGAGAATGAGGCAGTTCCCCGGCCCGCAGCCCAAGCGGTCGGCCCGCAGCTTCAGTTGCCGTTCGCTCTCTTCGCCCGAAACGTATAGCACCCGTTTGTCCGCCAGCTTCATCACGGTTTGCAGTATCAAGGTAGACTTGCCGATGCCCGGTTCCCCTCCCATCAGCACCAGCGAGCCTCTCACTAACCCGCCGCCCAGCACGCGGTTCAGTTCCCGGTCGTGCAGGTCGATGCGCGGCTCCTCGTCCGCTTCGATCCGATCCAATGTCACCGGCCTGCTGTGCGTTCCCCTCCAGCCTGCAGCGCCTTGCCGCTCGGCGGCAGGCGTTTGGCGCGCCCTCTCCTCCACCATCGTGTTCCACTGCCCGCAGGCCGGGCATTTGCCGATCCATTTGGGCGACTCCTGCCCGCATTCGCGGCAGACATATACGGTTTTTTCTTTCGCCATGCTAATTCCTTTTTTATGCTTAGAAAGTTGCACGCGCCTGCTGGCGGTTAGCAGATCAGCCGTGCTCGGCCGGCCGATTTGCGGTTGCCGCGCGCGCAATCCCGCGCAATATTCGCAATATTTCCCGACATCTGCAAGCAAAGGCAGGTAATTCGGCGTTCGCTGGCGTATGCACGGGCGGCATCGTTCATGCGGTCGGGCTTGTCGCGGCGTCCAGGCCGCTTACAGGGGATTCCTCCACGCACGTGCGGAGCGCGGGCGGTGCGGTACGGCGGAAACGCCGTGTGCGCATGCGCCAAGCCCGATGCAAGCATCATCTGCACGGCCCTCTTTACGGCAGTTCCCTGTCCCGCGCCCACGCGTTTAACCCGGCAGGCAGGCAATTATGATAAAAAAGCGGATAGCCGTTCAACAGAAAAGCCTATCTTTGTGCGTGTTATTGTTAAGAGGCATTTATTCATTTTCATACAGGCTTATGACACTCTATCCGAAATTGATCCTTGACGCGCTGGCCACGGTGCGCTACCCCGGAAACGGGAAGAACCTGGTGGAGGCGGGAATGGTGGCCGACAACATACGCATTGCCGGCATGAAAGTCAGCTTCTCGCTCCTATTCGAGAAATCCACCGACCCCTTTATGAAGTCGATGCTGAAAGCCGCCGAAACGGCCATACGCGCTTACGTCTCTCCCGAAGTGGAGGTGGCCATCACGCCCGAAAGCCGCCAGGCTGCCCGCCCCGAGCCGGGAAAGCTCCTGCCGCAGGTGAAGAATGTGGTCGGCATCTCTTCCGGCAAAGGCGGCGTGGGCAAGTCGACCGTTGCCGCCAACTTGGCCGTGGCATTGGTGAAGCTGGGCTACAAAGTCGGCCTGCTCGATGCCGACATCTTCGGCCCGTCCATGCCCAAGATGTTTCAGGTGGAAGACGCCCGCCCCTATGCCGAGCGCATCGGCGGGCGCGACCTCATCATCCCCGTCGAGAAGTACGGCATCAAGCTCCTTTCCATCGGCTTCTTCGTCGATCCCGGCCAGGCCACTCTTTGGCGGGGAGGCATGGCCAGCAATGCCCTCCGCCAGCTCATTGGCGAAGCCGACTGGGGCGATTTGGATTACTTCCTCATCGACTTGCCTCCCGGCACCGGCGACATCCACCTCACCGTGGTGCAGACCCTTGCCCTGACGGGCGTGGTGGTGGTCAGCACTCCGCAGGCCGTGGCCCTGGCCGATGCCCGCAAAGGCATAAACATGTTCGCCAATGAAAAAGTCGATGTCCCCGTCCTCGGCTTGGTTGAGAACATGGCTTGGTTCACTCCTGCCGAATTGCCCGGGAACAAATACTACATCTTCGGGCGTGAAGGAGCCAAACGTTTGGCTGAGGAAATGGGCGTGCCCCTGTTGGGGCAGATCCCCTTGGTGCAAAGCATCTGCGAGAGCGGCGACGCAGGCCTCCCCGTCGCCCTCGATGCCGACACGGTGACAGGCCGCGCTTTCCTGCAGCTGGCTGCCGCCTTGGTGCGCCAGGTGGACAAGCGGAATGTGGAAAAGCCGCCGACGCATGTCGTGGAAGTGAAGAAACAGGCCGGCTTGAAGTGAAAGATAGGAATTAGCCCCAAAAGGTCGTCCGCCGCCTCCTATGCCCATGGCGGGGGCAACGGGGCAGCCGGAAGAGGCAATTATCCCTCCCGCATGGCCGCTTGCCTGCCAAGCTGCAGCGGGAGGAATTCATCCCTTTCCCGATGCCCGGCGGGCGGGAGCCCGGGCAAAGGCATACGTTTTGCGCTTTTATTTTTCTTCCGCCCGTTCTATTTTGAGCAACCCGCCCGTGGCTGTGTCAAACAAGATTTTCGTTACGTTATTTTTATTGAACATGACAGGGGCCAAGTACTCGATGCTGCCGAACTGGGTGACAGGCAAGTCGCCGTCAAAGAGCGTTTTGTTGCCGTAAACCACAGTGACATGTGCCCTGCCCGGAACGTTGTAGGCAATGCCTTCCGGCTCTTTCTTGTTCTCCGTTTCCGCAAGCATGCCGGGCGTTTCCATATTCTTCAGGCTGATATAGACGGGCTCTCCCGCCAAGTTCCCGCTGTCCACCACCCCGATATGTTTTGAGAATCTGAAAGCCACTTGCTTGTCTGTTTCCTGCGGCTCCAGCCGGATGGTAGAGGTTTGCGGCTCGTCTATGATTTTACCCGTGAACATTTCCGTCATGATTTTCTCCTGTTGGTTCAGGTTGTCGAGCATGATCTGCAGTTGCGTCCCATCCGAAGGCATAAAGTCCGCCTCGCCGCGCAACAGGGCGTTTTTGCTTTCGCGGATATTGTAAATCTCTTTGGCCACCAGCTCGGCCCTTTTGGCAATGGAGTTGGCCATCAGCATCTCCTCTGTCAGGAAAGTACGCGGGTCGATCTCCTTCGCGGGAGTGGCGGGAGAGACGGGGACATCCTTCTTGCCCCCGCTGTAAGGCAGGTTGATGGAGCGTATGATGCCGTCTTCTGTCAGTTCCATGAGAGGGGCGGTCGTCTTGTCTTTCAGCTTCACGAAATAGGTACGCTCCTTGTCCGGGACGCCCCCGGATGCCGTTTTCACTCCCTCCATCGTCCAGTACACGGACTGTTCCCCGGCTACATTGTCGATGCGGAGGTATCTGGCGGCATATTTGCATAGCTCGCCGGGAATGTAAGTATGCTTGGTGGCCTGGACGGTAAGCTCAATGACCGTTTTGGGCAACATGTACGTCACTCCATAGTCTTTGCCCCTCATCACTCCAGCCGCCACTTCTGTCTGTGCATGCAGGCCGGCGGCAGCTAACAGGAAACCTGCAATTTGTATAAGTCTCTTTTCCATTACTGATAAACGTCTTGTTATTGGACGTACAAAATTAATGAACTTTCCACAGCCGGCATGGTCTGTTACGAAAGATTAACATAAGCCTTTCCGCCCGCCGCTGCGCATGCGCCCCAAACCTTGTATAAAACCGGCTCATGATGCCCGCATCCATACGGCCATCCTGTTCCAGGAGCATTCGGCCGCCTTGCAACAAAAAAATCATGCCAAAGTTGGAGAACGCCGGAAGAATGCGTACCTTCGCGGCACTTAAACCATGGGCCTGACTGGATTTGACAGCGAACAGAAATGGTAAGTAAGCATGCAGTGCGCCGTAGATTGGCACTTAAATCTCGGTCTTCGGAATTTTATCTGGCGAAACTGACTACGCTCTCGCTGCTTAATCGAAGGACAGTAGATTGAAGCTTAATTCCGGCATCAGATGCCGGAACGGGACATCACTCGGAAGCTGTTGCTCCGAAGCATTCCGGCAAAGTGGTGCAGCTACATCGGGGATAGTTTGCGTTGGCCTTGCAATGCAAATGAAAATCCAGAGGATAAGGCATCGGTTGATGGCTTTGGTTCTGCCGATGCACGAAAATGAAGTCAAAGATAAGCATGTAGAAAGCTTATGGTTTCTTCGTTTGGACGAGGGTTCGATTCCCTCCAGGTCCACGCGCGTTAACAGGCGAAAAACGGCATCTGGCGCGG
>CAYSIQ010000051.1:1285-15857 GCA_964431195.1 uncultured Bacteroides sp. | reverse complement strand
AGTCGCTTTAACTGAAAATGGTTATGCGTGGGATATGATTTCTGACAAGCAACTTCTTGAAACCAATATAAAGAAAGGGAATATAGTAACACCCGGTGCTACCTATAAAACAATTCTTGTTTCGGCAGCGCGTTATATTCCTTATGAAACAATGAAAAAACTGATGCTTTTGGCTGATGAAGGTGCTACTGTCGTGTTTTATAAAGGAATCCCCCAGGATATGGCCGGGATGATTCTTTCAGAAAAGAAACAAGCTCATTTTAAAGAAATGCTGGATGGCTTGGACTTTCATGATAAAGGTGCTGTTAAATATGCACGGGTAGATAAGGGGAAAGTTTGTTTGTCAGATGATATTAATGCTTTGATGGCTGAAGCAAATGTCGATGCCGAGAAAATGTATCAGGAAGGTCTGCAATGTATCCGAAGAAATAGTGCGACAGGGAAATACTACTTTATAGAAAATAGCAATGGCCGTAAAATAGAAGATTGGATTCCTCTCCGGACAGAAGCCCGAAGTGCCGCGATTTTCAATCCGATGACCGGAGCCAGTGGCATAGCAGCTATTAAACGCAATGAAAGGCAAACAGACGTTTTCTTGCAATTGAATCCAGGTGAAACTGTGATTGTATCAATTTCCGATCATAATTTCACAGGAGATGCTTATGCTTATTATCAAGAAGAGGGTCGTAAATCAATCCCTGTTTCTGGAGATTGGACTGTTTCTTTTGTCCAAGGAGGCCCTCAGCTCCCTGCTTCCGTTACAATGGACAGTTTGGCATCATGGACTGATTTCGTAGGGGATGAATATAAAGCTTTTTCAGGGACAGCTATTTACACGACTACTATAGATAAAGTGCCTAAAGCGGAAGTAATTAAATTGGATTTGGGGGCTGTGGCGGAACATGCATCAGTCTATTTGAATGGAGAATATATAGGTACAGTGATTGATCCTCCTTATCAATTATACATCCTTGCTGAGAAATTCAAGGGACAGGATGAACTAATTGCCAGAGTAGCCAACTCTATGGCGAATAGGATTGCTTATATGGATAGGAAAGGAATGAATTGGAAGATTTTCTATAATGTCAACATGTCTGCAAGAAAAAAGGGAAATATGAAGAATGGCATCTTCGATGCTTCTAATTGGAAGCCAAAGCCTTCAGGATTATTAGGCCCTGTGATGTTGATTCCGGTTATAGTAAAGCGATGAATCACATAGTCCTGATGTTGTAACTTGTAGAATAAATGTGTTAGAGACATTTGACGCTATTAAAGATCAAATGATTATATAAATAATCATATTGTTTTTTTACCGATATATCCACAATAAACATCGGAAATTTCTTCTTTTGTTCGCGAACCAGTTAATATGCCTCCTCAAACCGTTTTCGAATCAACCTTTTCTGTGGTGGCAAATCATTTATTTCTGCAAATCACCTTCGGGTCGGATGCTGATATAGCCTTGTACGGCGTGTCTCCTGCCGTCTGTTCCAGAATCCGCGCATCATTGGCTTAGTTAACGTCCTCTTTTTAGTTAGAATTCTTCTGAACGTCATGCCACGTTCGGCAAACTTTCTGAAAGTCTAATGGACTATGTCGTTTCGACAGGCGCGTAAAGTAGCAGGTCAATAATGGATATAGAATTATAGAGGGTGTTTGTCATGGTAAGGGAAAGTGCCTTGCCCTTACCATGACCGTCAATCGAGCTTTCCCATGGATAGCCGGGCTATCCTTATCGGCGTTTGTGCAAAATTACCACCAACCGAAGAGGCTTTCCCCTTTGTCCAGTGTTTTTATCCGTTCCATATCTTCATCGTTGAGAGAGAAATCCGTTATTCCCCGGTTTTCTTTCATCCGTCCGACAGGGACTGACTTGGGAATGACGATGATTCCCTGCTGATAGAGAAAGCGCAATCCTATCTGCGCAATGCTTTTTCCGTACCTATACGAAAGTTCCGTCAACATCGGATTTTTGAAGAACCCATTCCGTCCCGCCGCGAGAGGAGACCATGCCTCCGGCTGCGTCCCGTATTGCCTCATTATTTCCCGGAGTGCCGCCTGTTGGCGAAAGACATGTGTCTCCACTTGATTTACAGTCGGGATTACATCAACTTCCCTTACAAAGCGTGAATATATATCGTCCATGAAGTTGGCGACCCCGATGGCACGAAGTTTTCCGGCACGGTAAGCATCCTCCATTGCCCGATAGATCTCAGGAACATTTCCAGTCGGTTCATGAATCAAGAGCAAATCAATGTATTCCAACTGAAGCAGCCTTAAAGATCCGTTTATTGACAGCACCGTGTCCCGATAGCCTGCGCATCCCCATAACTTTGTCGTAATGAATAACTCACTCCTGTCCAATCCAGATTTCCGTATTGCCGTCCCGACAGCCCGTTCATTGCCGTAGCACTGTGCCGTATCCACCGAACGATAACCCACGCTCAACGCATCAAGGACACATTTCTCCGTAAGCGCGGCCGGTATTCGGTAAACGCCGTAACCTATGCGCGGCATCCTCACGCCATTATTTAATGTAACATATTCTTCCATGAATTTATATTTTACCTGATTATCATAACTTGATTAGTGCCACACACGAGCATCAATAACCGCAATCTGTACGGGCATGATCCGCTTGTTTGATTCTACCGTTAGCACAATATATTCTCGTCAGACAAGACGATGTCTGCCACGCCGAGATTTTCAGTAATATGATTGTCTCTGCGCATACCGGGAATAGGAATGATGTAATCGTTCTTCGTCACCCACGCCAATGATATCTGTGCCGGTGTACATTGTTTATCCCGTGTATATTGCTTCACAAGGCCTATAAATGGGCTGGTTCGAGATTACGTTTCCTGACTTGTACGTGAATGGGCACGATGGATGTCATTTTATGTTATTCCCAAATTCGTATCCCGATTATTTATATTTTTCAGACAACTCATAGACTTTTGTCCAATATTCTCCGGCAGACAGTTCGCTCCCCTTTAATTCAGGATATTCATAACGGATCTCGCAAGCACTTCGCTCATTGTACATTTTCCAGTAGGCTTCCGCTATCCGTGCCGGAGCGAAATAAGTACCAAGGCCTATCGTGCCGCATACTGTCACCGTGCCGATGAAAATGCCCTGCGGTGCCAGTTCATCGTGCAGGGCATAGGCCAATGCACGCAATGCGGCCTTATCAATCGAAAGCGGGATAAACTGTGCCATGGGGTGTGTAGCCAGTCCGCCGCCCGTGAAGATGACAGCACCGTTTTTCTTGGCAAACTCTTCGTTTGCCACCAGTTTTGCGCAAGTATATGCACTCGCCACGTCTATTTGATAGTGGCGCATCAGCTCCGCGCTGTCCATTGCCGCTGGGTCGTCTGCCGCCGTGACGCCCACATTATATACAAGGACATCCGGCGTGCCGTGCTGCCGGACCACCTGCACGAGGGCGGCCGTCAACGATTCAGGCTTTGCCGCGTCCGCCTCGCAGATGTGCGCTTCAATCCCTTCGCTTGCGAACTGCTCCCGATAGGCTTTCAGGGATTGCCCGTTGCGGGCCATCAATATCACACGGAAATTCTCCCGCCCGAATCTCTTTGCCACGTGGTTGCCGAGGCCTTGCCCGGCTCCTACCACCACAATTGTCTTCTTGTCCATAATTTGAATGATATGTAATAGTCATAAACTTGCCCCTAATTCTTCAGCTTCTCTTCCGCTGGTTGCCATACCCCAATAATTTAACCCGAAGAGGCGACAGAATACACTCATCGTATAATTCCCTGCTTCGAGCATCGCGGACGACGGGCCTGCTCCTTGAAAGATGAAATACAGGTCTTTCCCTTTAAGCCGATGCTTCAAAGGAGATTCATAGATGCGGTCGAGCAACGTGTGGAACTGTCCTGTCATAGAGTGCCAATAGACGGGGCTGCCCATAACAAGCACATCCGCCTCCAGCATCTTCTGCATGACGGTTTCAAACCGGTCATCATCGAAAGATTGCCCCAAAGGATAAATCTTGTAGTCGATGAGATTCAGAATTTCATATTCCCTGTCTGCCAACATCCGTTTTGCCATAGCTGCGGTATTCCCGTTGCGGTTGAGGCTTCCGTTTACGAATAGAATCTGTTTCATATTGAGCTTTTTAATTGTCGGTTAGGCCTGCTTCATCATTGTCTGTTCCTCCCACGCATCTTGTCCGTCAAGCCACGATTTCGCTTTCGCTTCGTGACATGGCTATCATCCAAGAATAAGTCCGAACGCTGATAACTAGCAGCCGAGCCATACGTTCTTGCCATTTGGGGGCTTATTGGGAAGCAATAATTCCCATGGCGAAACCCTTCTTTATTTCTCCAACAAGTCTTTCAGAAATGTATCCAGTTCTTCATCCAGCCCTTTCAGCAGTCCGCCGCTAAGCAGGAGGGTATCATCGTCCATTAGCAGGAGTTCGGATATGGTTTCCTTGTCTTCATCGACAAGCACGAATGAAAAAGGCTTGAGCAGTGAGAGTTTGTCAAAAGCTCCTGCTTTCTTCAAATTGGCGAGGATGGAAGAAAGGGCGGACTCCACATTGCCATAAAAGTCGTCGCCGCTATATGTTGCCCATTCTTCTATGACGGTCTCGGCCAATACTTTGTCTTCATCATTATAGATAAGCAATTCACAGGAGTCTAGCCGGGGTTGCAGGTGAATGTCTGTCACTATGGTTTGTTCGCTGCCGACGAATTTCCCGATGGCTTTTTTTATGGCTTCTGTGATACGCGATTGGGTTGCTTGATTAAATTCCATAATGATTGTTCCTTTTTATATTTAAACATTCAACTACAAATCCTTTTCTTCAAAACGCTGCATTTGGGTTTGCAGGCGTGCCCGGGTTTCTTTCCTTTTCTTAAGTTCCTCAGCATAAAGCCTTACCATGGCAAAGTTCGGCACGACTTCTGCATCAACGCCTTGCCTTACCATTTTGCTTTCCACGTTGTCTATTTCGTAAGCTAAATCCTCGGCTTTCATGCACCACTCGTATGCCAAGGCAATACTGTCCTGCATTTCATAGCCCAGCGCAATGTTGTAAGCGGCTTGCATCCGTTGCTTGCCTTTCTTGGCGCCGTGTACTATTTTCCACAGCCTGACGGCTTCCGGCCAGTTGTTTTCACGGGCATAAACGGCAGCATCGCGCATGTGAGCCGAACCGCCGGTGTAGTACATGCGGCACTTGGTAACCCAGTAGGGCAGAAGTTTATCAAGCAGTATTGTACCGGCAAATTCTGAAGCTTCTTCCACTACTTGCTTGTCAGGGAGAAGCTGGTTCGTGACCTCTCCGATACTGATGCCGTCCGTTTCCCAAAAGATGCTGTCGGGTTCGGATAGCGTGGTCATCGGTTCCTTGTGTCCGGGCAGATAGATACGTACCGTAGGCGTTACAGTGGCTTGCGTGATGCCCATAAATATATTGGAAAAGGGATCAAACTTTACTTGGCATTTTCTTTCTATCGAAACGTTTTCTACCGAAACCAAGAAATCAACGTTGAGTTGCCGGCATAAATCGAGCACTTCCTCTGGCATAAGCGTTGGTTCGCGCAGCAGAATATCCTGGCTGCGCAACGCAGAGTCGCAGATAATGACTTCATCAAAATAATTCCTGTCTGCAATGCCTTGTGCCAAACTTTCGGCTGTTATGGAAGCGTCGCCGTCATATATTTCCATACGCTTCGTGGCGCGATTCTCCCTTTCGGCGTTTGGAGCTTCTTCTGCAGCTTCCTGTCGTGGGGGGTGGGGGTTGCCCGGCATGTTGTTCACAATGCCCACCCGTTTCAAGTCTGCGGGGAAGCTGAACTCGCCGGGTTGCATGTAATCAACGGACAGATACCCTATGCTTTGGCAACTGCCCAATGCGACAGCGAGGGCAACGAGAAAGAGTGCTTGGAAATGTTTTGCCATATCGATTCTTCGAAATATCTTGATATTCATTCAGAATGCTTCGCAAAGGTATGCTTTTCCCATTAAAGGGGAAAGCCTTGGACGGTAAAAAATATAATGAATGCCCGCATTTGCCAACCAACGAATTCCGTGTGTGAATTCTCGGTTGAACTCGCAACAGGACTCGTTGAGGGATCAAGCGGATGCTGAAGTGGCCGCCCCGGGATACTGGCGATAGGAACCAAGCCCATCTAATTCGGCAACATGCGGGCATTCGCTGAAAATAGAGTTCAGAGTTTTTGTCTATAGGAAAGAAGCGCGCGGTTTAGAGATACTTGCCGTGGCAATTCTTATACTTCTTACCGCTACCGCAAGGGCAGGGCTCATTGCGGCCGATGGGTTTTTCTACGCGGATGGGTTCGCGCTTGGGCTGTTCGCGTGTGTCCCTTTTGGCGGCGGCCTGCTGGTTAGGGTCGTTCAGATTATCCTTTTGCTCGCGGTATTTGCTCATGTCCTGATGACGTTCAGGGGCGGCTTGCCTCACCTCTTGCGGGGCTTGTACGGGTATTTGCCCGCGCATCAGGATGGAGATGGTCTCGTTGTTGATTTTATCCACCATGGCATCGAAGAGGTTCACCGATTCCAGTTTGTAAATCAAAAGCGGATCTTTATTCTCGTAGCTGGCATTCTGCACGGAGTGTCTCAGTTCGTCCAGCTCGCGCAGGTTTTCCTTCCAGGCTTCATCAATGACATGGAGCAGGATGGCCTTTTCAAAAGACTTCACCACTTCCTTGCATTCGCTTTCGTAGGCAGCTTTCAGGTTGCAGGAGATGTTGTATACCCGTCTTCCGTCGGTGATGGGTATCAGGATATTTTCGTAGATGTGCCCTTGGTTCTCATATACTTGCTTGATGACCGGATTAGCCACCTGTGCCATGCGTTCAACCTTTCTCTTAAAGAGTTCCATAGCCGAATCAAATAGCTTGTTGGCCAAGTCTTCTTTCTTTTCGTTCTTGAAGTCCTCTTCGCTGAAAGGTGTTTCCATGGCAAGAGTCTGGAGCACATCCATCTTGCAGTTTTCGTAATCGGGGGCGCCGGCAGCATTAGTACAGCGTTCCCAAATCATGTTGACAATATCCATGCCGATACGTTCGCCCATCAGAGCGTGGCGGCGTTTGGTGTAAACCACCGAACGTTGTTTGTTCATCACATCATCGTATTCCAACAGGCGCTTGCGGATGCCGAAGTTGTTTTCTTCTACTTTCTTTTGGGCACGTTCGATGGACTTGGAAATCATGCTGTGTTCGATCATTTCGCCCTCCTTGAATCCCAGCTTGTCCATCACGCTGGCTATACGTTCAGACGAGAAGAGACGCATCAAGTCATCTTCCAGCGACACGAAGAATACGGAAGAGCCCGGGTCGCCTTGGCGGCCTGCACGCCCGCGCAACTGGCGGTCTACACGGCGGGACTCGTGGCGCTCCGTGCCGATAATGGCCAAACCGCCTGCGGTTTTTACTTCGGGGCTAAGTTTGATGTCGGTGCCACGTCCTGCCATGTTGGTGGCAATGGTCACAATGCTGCTTTGTCCGGCTTGTGCCACAATTTCTGCTTCTTTCTGATGGAGCTTTGCATTCAGCACGTTGTGAGGAATCTTACGCATGGCAAGCATCTTGCTCAGCATTTCGGAGATTTCGACAGAGGTAGTGCCTACCAGAACCGGGCGCCCTGCGTTAATCATCTTCTCGATTTCTTCGATGACGGCCTTATATTTCTCGCGCTTGGTCTTATATACTCGGTCGTTCATGTCGGTACGCGCAATGGGGCGGTTGGTGGGTATTACCACTACATCCAGTTTGTAGATGTCCCAAAATTCGCCGGCTTCCGTTTCTGCCGTGCCGGTCATGCCGGCCAGCTTGTGATACATACGGAAGTAGTTTTGCAGGGTAATGGTGGCAAACGTCTGTGTGGCAGCTTCAATCTTTACACGTTCCTTGGCCTCAATGGCCTGATGCAACCCGTCGGAGTAACGGCGGCCTTCCATGATACGGCCTGTTTGCTCGTCTACAATCTTCACTTGGCCGTCAATCACCACATACTCGTCGTCTTTCTCAAACATGGTGTAGGCCTTTAACAGCTGGTTGATGGTGTGCACACGTTCAGATTTGATGGCATAGTTGGTGAGGAGGGCATCTTTCTTTTCCAAGCGCTGTTCTTCGGTGAGGCTCTTTTCGTTTTCCAGCTCGGAGAGTTGGGTGGTAATGTCGGGCAGGACGAAGAGGGTGGGGTCGTCCGACCCCCCGGTGATTAAGTCAATGCCTTTGTCTGTCAGATCTACACTGTTTAGCTTTTCTTCGATGACGAAGTAGAGCGGGTCAGTCACTTCGTGCATGCGTTTGTTGTTTTGCTCCATGTAGATTTCCTCGGTCTTGAGCATGCCGGCTTTAATGCCTTGCTCGCTCAGGAACTTAATCAGCGCTTTGTTTTTGGGCAATGCCTTGTGGCTGCGGTAGAGTGCCAGGAAACCTTCCTCTTGTTCTTTCTTGTCGTTAGAGGCGATGAAGCGTTTGGCATCCGCCAAATATTTGGTGGCCAATTTCTTTTGGGCTTCCACCAGGCGTTCTACCAAAGGGCGCAATTGCTCGAAGAGCTGGTCTTCGCCTTGGGGGACGGGTCCCGATATGATAAGAGGCGTACGGGCATCGTCAATCAGCACTGAGTCCACCTCGTCCACAATGGCGTAGTTATGTTGGCGTTGTACCAAGTCCTTTGGATTGATGGCCATGTTGTCACGCAGATAGTCGAACCCGAACTCGTTGTTGGTGCCGAAAGTGATGTCTGCCTGGTATGCCTTGCGGCGCGCTTCTGAGTTGGGACGATGCTTGTCGATGCAATCCACGCTCAGCCCGTGGAACATATAGAGCGGTCCCATCCATTCGGAGTCACGTTTAGACAGGTAGTCGTTGACTGTCACCACATGCACGCCGTTCCCAGTCAGCGCGTTGAGGAATACGGGAAGGGTAGCGACGAGGGTCTTGCCTTCGCCGGTGGCCATTTCGGCTATTTTGCCTTTGTGCAGCACCACGCCGCCGAAGAGTTGCACGTCATAGTGTACCATGTTCCAAGTCACTTCGTTCCCGCCTGCCATCCAATGGTTCCGGTAGATTGCTTTGTCGTCTTCAATGCGTACAAAGTCTTTGGTCGCAGCCAGCTGCCTGTCGAAATCGTTGGCTGTCACTATGATTTCTTCGTTTCCCACGAAGCGGCGTGCCGTGTCTTTCATGATGGAGAAAGCCATCGGGAGCACGTCGTCCAATGCTTTTTCGTAGCGATCCAATATTTCTTTTTCCAGTTTGTCTATCTGTGCGAAGATGTTCTCGCGGTCTTCCAGCTCCGTGCTTTCCACGCTGGCTTTCAACTCGTCCACCTTTGCCTGTAAGTCGGCAACCGAGTTGCGAATGTATGTTTTCAGTTCTTGGGTCTTGGTGCGCAGCCCGTCGTTGTCCAGTTTAGTTACTTCCGGATACGCGGCTTGCACTTTGTCCACCCACGGCTTGATTCCTTTCATGTCCCGTGTGGATTTGTTGCCGAAGATGGAGCTTAAAAAGTCGTTAAATCCCATTCTATGAAATATTTTACGTTATTTGGTTTGGCCTGATTGGGCATGCAAATGTACAGATTTTATCCCACTCTGCCTATCATTGCGCATTTTATTTTCTTGTTGGCGCAGGATGCCTGCATCAGAGGCTGAGGGCGTTGGCTTTGCATGCATTGGGTGCGCGGATGCGCATCAGTCCCGTCAGGGTGGGGGCGACGCGGTCGGCGCCGACCGGAACGCGGATGATTTCCGCCTTGATGCCCGGCCCCATCCAAATGAGGGGAGTGGCGGGGTATGCCAGCCTGACTGCCCGGTTGTCTGCATTGTTCTCCTGCACCACCGTCCATCCCGGCAACACATCAATAAGAAGGTCGCCCGAACGCTTGCGGTGATAGCCTGCCCGGATGCGTTCTACTTCGGGAGACCATGAACCGAGCAGCAGGCGTTGCGAGGAATAGACCTCGTTCACGCCGCTGAACTGCACTAAAAACTGTGACGATTTCTCTAATATGTCCGACAGCTCCAGCCCCTTGTCTTTTATCAGCTGCTGGTTGAGATATATTTGCAGGTCGTGGTAGCATTCCACATACTGTCCCTCGCCGTAGGTGGCCATGAGGTACATATTGAGCAAGGTGGCGCACCGGTTCAGGTAAAACTCTCCGCCGGGAGTGCGATACCGGCCGGCATCGGCAGCTTCCGCTCCGGCATATCCGGAGGGGACTACGCATAGCAGTACGTTTCGCAAGCCTATTTTCTTATCCAGCATTTCCAGCAGGCGTGCTATGCTTTGGTCTATATGCACATATACATCCTGCTGTTCCATAGCGCACTCTTGTACGCTTTTATGCAGGTAGTTGCCGGCGTAGTAAGTCAGCGCCAGGATGTCGGGCACGCTGTCCCGCCCTATGAGGGTCTTGTCTAAGAGCTCTTCGGCCAAACGGTTTACCTCGTCGTTGGCCAAGGGACTGGCGCAAAGCCTTCTGAACTGGTTGGTACGGTCGTTGTCGAATTTGTATTTGAAGGCTTCCGTGCGGTATTCGGGCAGAAACTTGTAGCGGTCGGCAGGCAATAGCGGCGTCCATGCCATGTCGCGGATGCGGAAGTCGGGCGACCTGTTTTCGTTGAACCGGCTTACCCACCAGGGGAAATCCCCGTAGTAGGTTGTCCCGCACCATTTCCCGGTTGTTTGGTTAATCCAGAAAGCGCCGTTCCCGGCGTGGCCTGCCGCCAAGACGGCTGCATCGCGCATGGGGGCAATGGCATAGACCAGCGCCTTGCCGCTGCTGCCAATCTTCAGTTCATCGGCAACGGTCGATGCCAGCAGTTGGGAAGGCGAACTGTTCTCATTGGTATAGTTGCCCATAAATTGCGGGTCTTCCACCGCGTCCTGAAGGCGGAGCGTGCTGCGGTTCATCCACTGGCCGGCTATGATGCCGTGCAGCGAAGGCGAAGCGCCTGTGTAGAGGGTGGCGATGCCCGATGCCCTGTCTACATTGTTGAACGCAAAATCCACTTGGCGGAACACTTTCCCCTCGCGCATCAGGCGTTTGAAGCCGTGCTCGCCATAAAGAGAGGAAAATGCCTCCATGTAGTCGGTGCGCAGCTGGTCGATGGCCAGCGTCACGACCAGCCGCAAAGCCTGCGGCGGCGACTGCGCCTGCATGCTGCCGAAAGCCAGAGCCAATATGGATGTAATCAGTCCTTTCTTCATTTCTTTCCCTTTCTGTTTGAAGTTATCGGGCTTTGCCTGTTTTTACGCCAGAAGAGTGCGTTGTTGACGCTTCTTTCCCACAAACATAGTGCCACGAATAGCATTGGCAGGGGAAGCCGTTGGGGAAGGGCAGCCCAGAATATCATAAATAAAGTTAACACGGCCATGTTGGCCGTCAAGTACACGCTCAGCTTCCGTTTGCGCGCCTTCCGGATCGCCCAAGGCAGGCATAACAGATGAAAAGGATGCAATATGAACAACAGGTAATTGGGGCTTACCGCCGGATGCTGCGAGAAGAGCACCATGAAAGCCGGCACGCACCCCGCCGATCCGGCCGCCGCAAAAAGGAGCAAGTCCAGCCACCAGAGCGTCTTTCCTTTATAAAGGCCGTAGGCTGTGAGCAGCGTCACCAAAGCCCAAAGGCAGAGCGCGCACTGCAAGGGCGTGACGCCTCCCTCGCGGTGGTCGGCTGCCGTGAGGCCGGTGTTGACCAAAGTCTTTTCTTCAGCCACCAGGGGTCGCTCCCGGCTTGTGGAGCCGGCTATGCTTGCGGTGCGGAATGTTTCCTGCAAGTAGAAAGGCACAAACTGCCGCGTGCGCCTGCTGACAGGCTCGTCGGCTCGGCTGCCCATGCACAAGTCCAAAGCAAAACGCGCCCACGGATGCCCCTCGCTGTAAAGGTGGAGCAGGGAGCGGAGAGTAACGTCGGGTTGCAGCTCGTCCATTTTGCCGGCATAGCGCACGCTGTTGCCCACGGCGCGTTCAATCTGGTCGCGGGGACGTGTGGAGCAGTTGTCGTAGAGGAAGTTGTAACGGTACACCCTGTTTTGCGGGAGGTAGTTGGCCTCAAGCTGTTGCACCAGAGCCAGTTTTTCGGTCTGTGTCAGGTTCAGGGCCTGTTGCCAAACGTCGCGCCCCTCGTAAGCATAGCTTGAGGCGAACCGTTGGAAGTCGTCGCGCGCCAGTTGATAATCGGTCTCGCCCAAGGCAAAGCGGAAAGCGAAATGGGGCGTGTCGAAATCGAACACGCCGTAATTATATACCACGTCGGTCTTCCGCGTCAGGTTTTCGTAGCGGATGGCGCTATGCCCGAAAAGGGTGTAGATTTCTTTCCCCGCAGCACAGGTGATCAGGCTCAAGCGGATGGAATCGTCCGGATGCGGCATCACTCCCGCCAGCCGTACAGGCTGTGCCAATCCGTTCATACAGAAGAAGAAAGCAAGGGATAAAACAGGCGCGTTCAGTTTCATGCCGCAAAAGTAGGGAAAAAAACAATAACTTCGCGCGCCGCAGGGGTGAATGCGCGCAATATCCTTGCCCCGTACCCGCCGGACGGGGCATATGCGCCGCCCGTCCTCCGCGCGTGCACGGGGCATCCTCCATACGTGCATGGAGCGTTCCCCGCGCGTGCACGGCCTAAGCGTTGATTGCGTGCCGTTTACCGGACGCGGGAGAAATAGGGATTTCCCTATCAACGTATGGGGGTTTACCGTTGCGGATGGAGCATTCCGCCGTTACCTTTGTGATGCCGAAAAGAAGATAACGAAAACAATAAAAAACGGAGAGTATGAAAAAGATTATTTTAGCGTCAATCATTGCCTTGTGCCTGCCGTGGACATTGTGGGCGCAGGAGTCGGGAGATGACCTTTACTACGTGCCTTCCAAGAAAGAAAAGAAAGAAGCGAAGGCGAAGAAGACGGAGCCGTCTGCCGTGACGGTAAAAACCAGGCAGGCGGCCGCCCCGGCGCGCGGCCGCGACGGGGACACGCGCGATGTGGACGCCTATAACCGCCGCTATGATCCGGACGATGATGCTTCCCCGCAAGCTGGCGACAGCCTTTATGCGGACGGACGCGCCGGCGACGGCCTGGACGGCGAGTGGGTAAACGGTTTCGAGGGCTCTGCCGACGACTATGAGTATGCCACCCGAATCATCCGCTTCCGCAACCCGCGCTTTGCCGTAAGCATCAGCAGCCCGTTCTACTGGGACATTGTCTATGGCCTGAACTCGTGGGAATGGAATGTCTATGTGGACGATTTCTATGCGTACGCGTTCCCCACTTTCTCTAACCGCTTGTGGTGGGATTGGCGGTTCGGCCCCTATAGCTGGGGCTGGGGCTATCCTCATTATCTGGACTGGTATTACGGCTACGGCATAGGCTGGAGCTGGGGCTGGGGCGGCTGGTGGCACCATCCCTACCGCTATGTGGGCTGGTATGGCGGGGGGCGGTTCCATAACCATTTCGCCGCCTACCGCCATCAACCGTCGCGGGGGCACGCCTCGGCTGCGCGCCGCCAGGCTGCCGCGTCGCGGGGCATCTACCGCCATCCATCCTCTGCGTCCGGCGCGCGGCCGCAAAGCCGCCGCACCTCTGCCGTGCGCTCCACAGGCGCGTCCGGCGCCAGCCGCGCTTCCGCCGGCGCTTCGGATTCCCGCAAATCCGGCATCCGCAGGGTAGTCGGCACGCGCGCCACGGGGGCTTCGCCCGCCCGCTCGGCAGGCGCCCACACGGGCAGCGCCCGCGTCAATGCCGCGGAATCCCGCCGCGCCACCTACACGCGCCCCAGCAGCACGCGGAGCAGTTCCTACACGGGGGGGAGCGGCACGGGCGCGACGGCTACCCGCCGTTCCACGACTTACAGCACCACGCGCTCCTCGTACGATACGGGCACGCGCCGCGGCAACAGCTCGGGCAGCAAATCCGCGACGCGCTCGATCAACAACAGCAGGCCTTCCCGCCCGTCGTCCGGCTTTTCCTCGGGCGGCGGCGCGCGCCGTTCGTCGGGAGGGCTTTCGGGCGGCGGGAGCCGTTCGAGGGGCGGGAGCTCCCGCGGCAGGCGGTAATCCGGCCAACTTGCAGCACGACATATACTATAAATGAATCATAATCCAATCATGAAGAAGAGCATATTCTTAGCCATTGCGTCCATCGTGTCGGTGGGCGCGGGGAGCCAGACGGCTTACGACGCCGCGACGATAGCTCAGCGCGACTTGCGCGGCACCGCCCGCTTCGTGGGCATGGGCGGCGCGATGGGCGCCTTGGGCGGCGACATATCCACCATCGGGACTAACCCGGCGGGCATCGGCCTGTACCGGAGCAACGACATGATGATCACGCTCGGCTATTCCGTCACGGGCACGGAGAGCAAGTACGACGGGGCCACCTTCGATGCCGACAAGTACCGTTGGAGCTTCGAGAGCTCCGGGGACGTTTACTCCATGAAGGTGGGGAGCGAGACCGCCTTGCGCTACGTCAACTTCGCCTTCGATTACCACAAGTCGAAGTCTTTCTACCGCAACATGTCCATGAGCGGCCTGATGGGGGCGGTGGACGGCATCCCCCTCTCGCAGG
>CAYSIQ010000051.1:0-1185 GCA_964431195.1 uncultured Bacteroides sp. | reverse complement strand
GCCCTGGCCTACCAAGGCTGGCTGAACGACGAGATGCCGGCGCCTTACTATTACAAGCCCTGCGTCCCGGGCGACGCGCGGGGCGATTTCTATTCGCGCGAGAGGGGCGGCATCGACGAGTATGACGCCAACGTCTCCTTCAACGTGAAAGACCGGTTCTATTTCGGCGTGACGGTGGGCATCCGCGACGTGGACTACACCAAGGACACGTACTATTCCGAGAGCTTCCTCGACCAGCACGGGGAAGGGAGCGAGGGGTACGCCCTGGATTCGTGGAAGCGCATCCGCGGGACGGGCTTCAACGTCAAGCTCGGCATGATACTCCGCCCCTTCGAGTACTCTTCGTTCAGGATAGGGCTGGCCGTGCACACGCCCACCTATTACGACCTGACCTACGCGGCCCGCGCGGAGCTGGTGTCGCGCGTGTACGGGGAAGACCCGGAGAGCCTGAGCACGTACCGCGCCAGCACCTTCGACGCCCTGGGCGGGCGGGACGCCGAGCTTGACTTCGACCTGCAGACGCCGTGGGCGGTGAACGCCAGCATAGGGTACACCGCGGGCGGCAGCCTCGCCCTGGGCGCCGAGTACGAGTACGAGAACTACCGGAGCATGTCCCTCAAGGACGCGGACGGGTACGCGCTGGAATACGAGAACAATGAAATGGACTGCAACCTGCGGGCGGTGCACACCCTGCGCCTGGGCGCCGAGTGGAAGGCCGCCCCGTCCTTCTTCCTCCGCGCGGGCTACGACTACAGCACGGCCGCCTACGAGAAGCCGGCGCTGAAGTACATGCCCGACTACTCCGTCGCCACCGACACCGACTTCGCCAACGCCTACGGGCAGCACACCGCCACGCTGGGGCTGGGCTACCACTGGCCTGACATGTATATCGACCTCGCCTACAAGTTCGACACGCAGAAGGCGGACTTCTACCCCTTCTTCAACGAGCTGTCTTCCGACAAGGAGGCCGGCTTCGCGGTGTCCGACTACGACAGCCAGGACTACTTCGTGGCCACCCCGCAGGCTACCAAGGTGACCAACACGCGGAGCCAGGTGGTGCTCACCCTGGGCTTCCGCTTCTGACGGGCGGGCGTCCCGCCCCGCCGCGCGGGGGGAACGGGGGCGCGCATGGCCGGTGCCATGCGCGCCCCCGCTGCGTCCTGCCCCCTGCCGCGCACGTTTCCT
>CAYSIQ010000050.1:5161-16128 GCA_964431195.1 uncultured Bacteroides sp. | reverse complement strand
CCGGCCTTTCGGCCCGGCGCGCCCTCCTTTCCTCGCAGGCGCAGGCGCCCCGTCAATAGCCGGGGTTCTGCCAGTCCCTCTGCTGCTCCTCGCTCAGGTTGGTGCCGTCCTCGTTCAGCAGGCCGTCGATGAACGACTGCGGTATGGGCCTGAGCTCGT
This sequence comes from uncultured Bacteroides sp., assembly GCA_964431195.1. Taxonomy (GTDB): domain Bacteria; phylum Bacteroidota; class Bacteroidia; order Bacteroidales; family Bacteroidaceae; genus Bacteroides. Next base: position 15,969 of record CAYSIQ010000050.1, on the reverse strand, counting down.
GCTTGTTCTCGGTTATGCCCGGCGCGGCCTCGGGGTTGAAGGCCTTGGCTCGGGAGATCAGCGTCCCCGTGCGCGACAGGGTTTCCCACCGCTGCCATTCGCCCAGCAGCTCGCGGGTGCGCTCGTTCAGGATGAAGTGCAGGGCGCGCTGGTAGCGGTCCGTCACGCCCAGCTTCTGCATGACGGCCTCGTCCTCGGCCGGCAGGTTTTCCGGGAAGGAGCCCAGGGCCAGGTCGGACGCGGCGGTGGTCACCTCCATGCCGGGGTTGGACAGGTAATAGGTGTTCATGTCCAAGTTGGAGTACACGTAGTTGTCGTGGTTGGTTCCCGTGTTCAGGCTGTTGCTCTCAAAGGCCTGCGAGCCGTCCTTGTAGAACGAGCGGTTTTCCCCGTCCTTCCATTGGGCGCGGCGGCGCACCACGTTGATGTCGTTCATGGCATTGCCGTAATCGCCCAGGCGGACATAGCATTCGGCGCGCACCAGGTAGGTTTCGGCCAGGCGCGCCATGATCACGTCGCGATGGGCGTCGCCCTTTTCCGCCTGGCGGGAGCCGTCGTCCGTCTTGTTGATCCCGGCAAAGAAGTTGCACACGGGCTGGTTCTTGAAATCAGGAGCCACGTATGCCCCGTTCTGGTAAAGCACCAGCGAGTTGGGAACCCATTGCCCGGGGGTCGAGGTCAGGCTGCCCGCGTCCGCGGTCTGGCGCGCCCCCTCTTTCCATTCCGGCAGGCGCCCCGCGTCGTCGGCCCATGTCGGCTTCTGCTGGTCGCAGCCGAAAGTGTAGCCGTCGTACGTGTGGTCGTCGGGCGTGTTCAGAATCATGACGATGCCCGGGTCTCCCACCCGGACATTGGCCGTGTCTTTCACCACCGTGTTGATGCCATACACCGTCTTGAAAGTCTTCCACATGCGGGCGTCGTTCTTATGGTCGAACACGGCGTAGGCATATTCCGTGGGGCGGCAGCGCTGGAAGTCCATGCCGCCGATCCATACGCCCCGCTTCACCCATCCGCCCGAGAAGGAGGAGAACTGGGGCGTAAAGTAATTGTAGGTACGGTTGCCGAAGCGTCCGCTCGTGGACTCGTCCGCGTTATGGCCGCAAGCCATGAGGATCTCGTCCAGCTGCTCGTTGGCGCAGTCCACGCCCGTCCAGTTGGCGTAAAGGTCGGCGTAGTCCGCAGCCAACGGGCCGCGCGCCTGGATGGCGTAGCTGCATGCCTGGACGGCTTCCTGCAGGTCGGCCTGTATATCCGCGTCGGTACGGGATGTCCCGTCCTTCGCGAACTGCTTCTGGCAGCGTTCCGAGCAGCGGAACAGCAACGCCTTGGCCAGGAAATGGGCGGCCGTCGCCTTGGTCCAGGTGATGCCCTTGCCGTAGGTGTACTCTTCGCCCTCAAAATATTCGTAAGCCGCGCGGAAATCGGACACGACCTGTTCCCAGCACTCTTCTTCCGTCGCGCGGACGAAATTGCGGACAATGCCCACGGCCGGCTCCACCTGCAGGACGACCCCGCCGTATTGCGCGGTCAGGCGGTAATAGTTGTAGCCGCGCAGGAAGTAGGCGTGCGCCAGGCAACGCTTGCGGACAGCCTCGTCCGTGATGACATTCTCCGCTTTGGCTATGACGGTATTGGCCGAAGATATTCCGTAATACATCTGGTCCCACAACGCCTGCGGCGCCGTGCAGTTGGCGTTCGCCGCCCCCGTGGCCGGCGTGCAGGCGATGGGCCCCAGGCGGTTGTCATACGTGTTCCACGGCTCGTTGGTCAGGTCGTTCCCGTTGGTGAACTCGTCCGTCCCGTACAGCGTGATGCCGTATGCCCATTCGTAGCCGAAATGCCAGCGGATGTTGCCGTAAAGCGATTCGGCCAAAGATTCCAGCCCTTCGGGCGTATCAAAATAGTCTGTCGAATACTGGGTGCTCAGCTCCTCGTCCAGAAAGTTCGAACATGACGTGAGACTGAAGGAAAGCCCTGCCAGCAAGGAAATCCCCCATCCTGCTTTTGCTATATTGTTCATATATATATCCTTTATTATTAGACAATCCTGTAATTAAAATCCGAAGTCCAGGCCGAACACGAAACTGCGGTTGAAGTAAGTCCGGTTCGTATCCAGGTCATATCCGTCGATCGACTGGAAGATGCTGCCCGGATTGACGGCCTGGGCGTAAACTTTCAGGTGCTCGAAGCCCCACTTCTTGATCAGCTTCTGCGGGAAGTTGTACCCTATGGAGATGTTGCGGACTTTCAGGAACGACGCTTTCCGGTAACCGAGCAGGCTGGAGAAAGCATCGACCGAGCCGGACGTCGCCTGGCCCAAGATAGGCTTCTGGTACTCTGCGCCCGGATTGGCCGGCGTCCAGTAGTCGATTTCCCGCTGGTTGCCATGGGCCGTTTCATCTTCGCCCAGGCCATCTACCATATAGCCCATGCGCCCGATCATGGAAATGCCCAACTCGATGTTCTTCCACGAGAAGTTGTTGGTCCACCCCAATGTCCAGCGCGGGTTCGCGTTGCCCAATACGACGCGGTCGCTGATATCCATCTTGTAGTCCCCGTTCTGGTCTTGCGGGCGAACCATGCCCGGCTCGAAGCTGTAGCCGTTCTCGTTCCACTTGGCCATCTCAGCCTTGTCTTCCGGCGTATCTTGCCAAAGCCCGTTGTCGGCATATCCGTAGAAGACGTTGATGGACTCGCCGATAAACCAAGCGTTATCCGGCATGTCGCTCTTCCCGTAAGCCAGCTCCACGATTTCGTCTTTCTGGTAAGCCGTGTTGAAGTCGGACTCCCACGTGAAGCCGGTCTCGGTCTGTACGGGGATTAAATTCAAAGTCAGCTCGACGCCGTGGTTCTTGGTCTTGCCGATATTGGCATAGATGTTCGGGAAACCTGTCAGGGTCGGGATGTTGGTCAGCATCAGCAAGTCATTGGTACGGGAGAAATAAGCATCGATGCTGCCGCTGACGCGGTTGTGCAGGAAGCCGAAATCGACGCCGAAGTTTACCTGGGTGGTTTTCTCCCATCCCAAGTCGTCATTCGCCATCGTCAACTGGCTGGATGAATAATAAGGTTCGTTGGTGGCATAGGCCAAAACGTTGCTCATGCCGTTGAAAGGAAGATAAAAAGAGGTAATGTCGCCCTTCGTCGCATAAGGGGAAATGGCTGAGTTGCCGGTGGTGCCGAAACCGACGCGCAGCTTCAGGTTATCCAGCCACGAAACATCTTGCAGGAAATCCTCCTGTTTAATTCTCCATGCCAATGCGGCAGACGGGAAGAAGTCCCATTTATGCCCTTCGGCCAGCTGCGACGCCCCGTCCCAGCGTCCGGACACGGTCAGCAGGTAACGCTCGTCAAAGCCGTAGTTCACGCGAACCATGTAAGACATCAGCTGGCGGTCTGTCAGGCCGGAACTGATGCCGACCCCATAATCAGAATTGGTCACGTCAACGCTGCCGAACGCATTCCACAGGAAAGAGGGTTTGGGTATGTTGTTGGCAGACATGGAAGAATTCTCGGTGTTCCACTTCGAAGCCGTCTGCAGCAGCGTCACTCCCACCTTGTGCTTCTCGGCAAATGTATGGTCATACATAATCATGTTGTCCAGCGTCCAGGAGAAGTCGCGGCGGTTTTGCAGGCGGGCAAAATTACGGCCGGGGCTGCCGTCCGAGTTAACCTTGTGCGACGAAGTCCCGTCAATATAGACGCCTTCCCTCCAGTGGCGGAAGTCCGGGCCGAAGTTTATCTTGTAGCGCAAGCCGTCAACCGGCTTCCAGATTTTGCCGATATCCAGCGTGGCGGAGAAATTGCCCAAAGCGCGCAAGGTCTGGGACTGCTGGGTGCTCTTGTCCCATTCATCCATAATGGTGTATGTCCCGCTTTCACCGCCGGGGTTGATGACAAGCTTCCCGTCGGCATCGTAAGGGACTGCCATGTTGTAAATAGTCTTGGCCGTGCCGTAAATGGCATCGGGCACGTGGTTGCTGCGTCCGCCCAAGGTGGACATGCCGTAATCCTGTTCGCTCCAGGTTACGTTCATGGAGGCGTTTACCGAGAACCAGTCGGTCGGGTTGACATTCAGGCTCACCTTGCCGGTATAGCGGTCGTACCATTGCCCTTTCTGCGTGCCTTTGTTGCTTAGGTAGCCGAAAGAGGCATAGGCGTTCATTTTCTCCGTTCCTCCGCTGGCGCTGAGGGTGTGTTCATGGGAGATGCTGGTCTGCGTAACGAAGTCAGTCCAGTCCGTATTGGTCACACGTGAGGGATCCCATCTTCCGTCTACCCATCCTTTCAGCACGTTGTCGCGCGAAGTCTGCCCGTCCAATGCGCTGTCAAAAATCAACATATCGTTGTCATAGGTAGGGCTGTCGGGATGCGCGTATGTTTCCGGGTCTAAGTTGTAGGCGGCCCAACGGCGGAACTGGATGAAGTCGGCTGCGCTCATGGACGGCGACTTGTCCACAATGTTGGAGACGGTCAATGTCCCGGAGTAGTCCAAGCTGAACCTGCCGGATTTGCCTTGTTTGGTCGTCACGATGATAACGCCGTTGGCGCCGCGCGAACCGTAGATGGCGGTCGCGGACGCGTCTTTCAACACATCGATTGATTCAATGTCGCGCGGGTTCAGCGTTTCAATGGCTGATGCGGACATCAAGGGCACGCCATCCACCACATAAAGCGGAGAGTTGCTGGCGTTCAACGAGCGGTTACCACGGATGCGTATGTCACCGATTTGTCCCGGACGTTCATTCGAGGTGATGTCCACGCCGGCCGCCTTGCCTTGCAATGCCTCGAAAGCGTTGTTCACAGGCCGCGCCATCAGTTCTTCCGCTCCGACATTAGCCATGGCGCCGGTTACATCCGACTTCTTCTGCACGCCGTAACCTACGACCACGACTTCCTCCAATACTTCGGTGTCCTCACCTAAAGTCACGTTAAACGAGGTTTCCCCTTTCACCGGGATTACCTGCGACTTATAACCGATGAAACTGATTTCCAAAGAGGAATCGTCAGGCACGTTCGACAACGTAAACTTCCCATCCATGTCTGTGATAGTCCCGTTGGTCGTTCCTCTCACCAATACGTTGGCACCGATTACCGGTTGCCCATCGTTGCTGTCCACTACAGTCCCGGATACAGTCTTGTTTTGTGCAAACGCACCCATTGCGCACGCCATAAAAATGGCAATGAAGAACAGGCGTTGCAAAAGGCCGCAACCGGACAGGCTGATTTTTTTTCTGCTTTCCATGCTACATAATTTAAAATTAAACAGTTTACCCGCATGGCATCTGCCAATTCCTTAACTCATCCCACGCGGTTGAAAAATTGTAAGTTTGTACAATAAATTTGCGTATTTTGCCTGGCTCCGATAATTTCTATGGAATTTCAGGCGACATTTCCCCGCCAAGGCTTTTGCGCCACTTGTCTGAGGAACAGAGGGAAAATACAAGCATTGCTATCAACTCCCTGTGGGGATGACCTGCAAGTCCCGGAATGTTTGGTCGGCAACTTCTCTGTGAAAGCTTCGAAAAGAGGGAAACCCGCCAAAGCGATCGGACATTCCGGAATAAAAAGCCATGCCCATTCCGGAGCGGAAGACAATTACCCATACTCTCAAAGAGCAACCGAAACTGTCCGTGGAACTGGCTACGGACACTTCCACATCATAACTTATTCTTGCCTAATCTTTCAAAAAAACGGAACAAAAGTAATATATTCCGAAGAAATGCAACGATTTCTCCAGTTAAAAATTACAAATAAAACGCAAACGGCAGGCGGTTTGAACGGCAAGCGGCTATGGGTATTTCATTGTGCCACGCAGCTTGCCTGTTTGGGGAAAAGGAATGATTGCACCCGCATTGTGCCGTGGGTTCACCTTCGCGCGGCAAAAAAAGATTTCATCAGCGCGGCACACTCTCCGGCCAGCACACCTTTCGCCACCGCCGTCTTGGGATGCAACGCCAAAGGCGCATACCGCCTGTAACCGTGCTTCTCATCGGGTGCGCCGTACACCAGCCGCCCCATCTGCGCCCAGGCTATGGCTCCGGCACACATCACGCAAGGCTCAACCGTGACATAAAGCGTGCATTCATCCAGATACTTCCCGCCCAAAGCGGAAGCGGCGGCAGTGATGGCCTGCATTTCGGCATGAGCCGTGACATCGGTCAGCATTTCCATCAGGTTGTGCGCCCGTGCTATGATATGGCCTTTGCACGCCACCACGGCGCCCACCGGCACTTCTCCGCGCTCACCGGCTTTCCGGGCCTCTGCAAGTGCCTGCTTCATGTAATAAATATCATCATCCATCGGCCTGTCTTCCAATAGGGATTGAGAAACGATTCTTTTCAGTGTAAATTTTCTTAACATGATTCCGGGACAAGAAAGCCTTGAATCCTAATGCAAGTCCGATGAGCATCGCATTTATCGTTCCAAGGCTTCCCGCCTGCGAATTATCGCCTGCCGCATGGGGATTCCTCCATGCCCGCACGGAGCGCGGGCGGTGCTGTACGGCGGAAACACCGTGCGTGCATGGAGGAAACACGGCACAAGCATCTTCCGCATCACGCCTTTTTAGGGCTGTTCCCTTGTCCCGGATTCATGCTTCTTATCACCAGCGAGCTTACCGCCGCATGTCAAGTTCGCCGAACAATGTAGGATAATCTTCCTCCATGTTCTTGTGGACAAACGTGAGCACAATCTCTCTGAACCAGCGTGATTTGTTCGTTATCCTGTATTTTTCCCAGATACCGGCTCACAATCCGCAGTTCTTCCTCGCTCATCAGGCAGGCAATGCGCTGCTTCCTTTTGGGGGCTTCGGGATTTGCCTTGCCGCAGGCCTTGTCTCGCTTTTTCATATTCCCTGCAAAAATAGCTTTCCAGCACGAGAAAGCAAGCGATGCATGCCTGAAAATGTGGCCATGCCGCACATCCGACTTTCCAAACGCCCTCAAACGCCTATTCGCCGAACGCCAGTTCTAACTGCTTGCCCCCGCCCGACAGGTTGAACGACAGGCGGTGATAGGGCGTTGTGCCGTACGCGGCGATGGCGGCGCGGTGCTCGCGGGTGGGATAGCCTTTGTTGCGGTTCCAACCATAGCCGGGATACTCGGCGTGAAGGCGCAGCATATAATCGTCGCGGCAGGTCTTGGCTAAGATGGAGGCTGCGGCTATGGAGAGGTATTTGCCATCGCCCTTTACGAGGGTGGTGTGGGGAATGCCCGGATAGGGGCGGAAACGGTTGCCGTCAATCAACAAGTGCTGCGGGCGTACCGGCAATTGGCTGACAGCACGGTGCATGGCCAGAAAAGAAGCGTTGAGTATGTTGATCTTGTCTATCTCTTCGGGCGAGGCCACGCCCACAGCCCACGCCACCGCCTCGCGTTCGATGAGGGGACGCAGGGCATAACGCTGCCGTTCGGTGAGTTGCTTGGAATCGTCCAGCATTTCGTTCCTGAAGCCGGGCGGCAAGATGACAGCAGCGGCATAGACAGCGCCCGCCAGGCACCCTCGCCCGGCTTCATCGCAACCGGCCTCCACAAGGCCTTTGTGTAAATAGGGCAACAGCATAAGGGTCGTTTTGGGAAAAAATGAATGCGCAAAGATAAGTATTTTAACCGCAAATGCGGCAGGGGGGACGTCGCCTAAAAACGGTAGCCCAGTCCCAGCATCAGATTGTTGGGGTAGCGGAAATTGTTCAGCTGGTAGCCCACATGCAGGAACAGGTGGCGGGTGACGAAAGCCTTGAGCGCCAATATCTGGTAGAACACATCCGTATCTTCCCCTTTGCAGAAGACGTTTCGCCCGATGCCGACATTGACGGAAAAGACGGGCATGTTCAACTCGGCGCGCGCCGAAAGCCCTACGGCAAACTGCTCGCGGAAAGGCGGACGGTAAAACTTGAGGTCATCGCCGGCTCCGTCCGCCAGATAGCTGTGCAGGTTGGCACTTTCATCGTATTGCGCATCGAGCGAAAGCCCGGCGCGGAAGTACTTGTTTACGATATACATGGGGTTGAAATTCAGTCCCAGCACGGCAAAGCATCCCGGTATCAGTTCGCCGTGGTCGGGCCACATATAACCGCGTTTGCGGGTGGAGGCATAGGCAACGAGATCGTAGCTGAAGCGGCGGCCAACGTGCAACGATGCCGGTGGCGGGACAGGCTCGGCCGGCTGTGGCGTGTACACCAGCCCGATGCGCGCTCCGGCGGTGTTAATGCCCGAATTGGGATAATTGGTATTCCCGTTGGAATAGTGGGAAAAGTCAATGCCGGCACTCAGCGCCCACTGCCGCGCTAATTGCCAGTCAAGGTAAAAGCCCAAATTGATATAGGCATTGATGTGCGAGCCTGTCACGTTGTTATACGGGTTGCTCTCACTGCGTTTTTCCCACCCGAAAGCCGCGCCGAAGTTCCATTCATAGTTCAGCGAAAGACTGGGCGACAAGCGGGCAATGCGTGCCCCCTGAAACGCATAAAGCGACACGGGACGCCCCACTTCGCGGGCGTTGAAAAAGTCGGTGTAAGACAACCCTATGCCCTGGTAAGCGGACGGGTACAACCTGCCCAACCGCGAATCGGGCGCAAAACGGAAAGCATACTTCAAGTGGGCGGACAGCATGGCGTTGACGGGCTTCCCCGCCGCATTGTCTCCTTCAAGAAAGCGGTTGGTGGGGAACACATAGCCGGGGCGTATGTCCACCCCGAAACTGTGCACAGGCTTCCCGCTCCTTGTGCTGTCGGTGGGAACCATCGCCTCTCCGGGCAGACAGGCCAGCCACATCGCCAACAGGGCGGTTATCCATCTTCCTTTGTCCATCGGGCTTTCTCTCTTGCGTTCAACTTTCTTCGTACATCTTCCCAATTTCCTCCTTATAATGTTCCGCCACTACCTTGCGTCGCAGTTTCAGCGTGTTGGTCAGTTCGCCACTCTCCATGCTGAAAGGATTCGGCAGGAGGGTGAAGCGTTTTATTTGTTCAAAGTGGGCGAACGGCTGTTGCAGGGTGTCAATGCGGGCACGAAAGAGCGCCTGTACTTTGGGATGCTGCAACAGCTCTTCGCGCGTGTTCCAGCTGATCCCCTTTTCGCGGGCGTAGGCTTCCACATAGCCGTAAACCGGCACAATAAGTGCCGAAACGAACTTGCGCCCATCGGCAATGACGGCGATTTGGTCGATGTAGCGGTCGATGGCGAGCCGCGTTTCGAGCGCTTGCGGCGAAACGTACTTGCCGTTGCTGGTCTTGAAGAGATCTTTGATGCGGTCGGTCAAGTAGAGATGCCCGTCCCTGACATAGCCGGCATCACCCGTATGGAACCAGCCTTCGGGGTCAATGGCAGCGGCAGTGGCTTCAGGCTTTTTGTAGTAGCCGGTGGCAATGGTGCGCCCCTTGAGCAGGATTTCGCCGGCCTCGCCAATCTTCACCTGCACGCCTGGCATTATTTGCCCCACGGATCCGACTTCAAACCCCTGCCGGCGGAAACAGGACACGGTGGCGGTAGACTCCGTCAGCCCGTACCCCACCAGCATGAAGATGCCCAAAGAGTGGACAAACGAGCAGACTTCATCGGACACGGCCGCCCCGGCTGCGGGAAAGAAATTGGCACGTTCCAGGCCCAGCTCCTTCTTCACTATGGCATAGACGGTCTTTTCGTAAAACTTGTATTTCAGCCGCAACCATGCGGGAGGTGCCAGCCCACGGCGCACGTAGCCGATGTTGTGCATCCTACCCACCTCCAAGGCATCCTCCATCAGCTTGCGGCGCAGGCCGCTTTCCTGAGCCATGCGGTCGTGCACCGCTACATATACTTTCTCCCAAAAGCGCGGCACGCTGCACATGGCCGTAGGGCGGACTTCACGCAGGCTTTCCCGCACCTCGTGCGGGCGGAGATTGACGCACACCTCCGCGCCCCGGTAGAAGCAAAGGTATGTCCATGCCCTTTCCAGCACGTGCGTGAGCGGCAGGAAACTGAGCGCGACATCGTTTTCAGTGAGCTGGGGGATGGCCGTTTCATGGATGCGCATGGCCTCATCGTAGTTGAAATGGTGGAGCATCACCCCCCTCGGCTCGCCGGTAGTGCCTGATGTGTAGAGGATATTGGCCAGATCATCGAAAGAAGCACGCGTCGTGCGGGCTTCCACCTCGCCATAAGCGGGGTGGCTGTCGCCGTATGCCAGGAAATCATCGAAATAGAGGGAAGTCCGGTCGCGCGGGTCGCGGTTCACGCTGCGGTCGAAGATGACGAGCCGTTCCAATGAACGGCAGTGGCACTGCATGCCGAAAGCAGCGTCATACTGGAACTGTTCACCCACGAACAGCAGGCGGATGCAGGCATCGTCGGCAATGTAGCGCACCTGTTCGGCCGAGCTGGTGGCATAAAGGGGTACCGTGACGGCACGCACCGCATAGCAGCCAAAGTCCACATAAAAACATTCGGGCTTGTTCTGCGAAAACACGCCCACATTCTCCGCCTCCCCCACCCCACAGGCCAGCAGGGCGTTGGCCGTGCGGCGGACGCAAGCCGAAAATTCGTTCCACGTCACCGGAATCCAGCGGGACTGCCCGTAGTCTTTGTACCGTATGGCTACCTTGTCGCCATATTTTTCCGCCCGGCGGCGCACCAAGACTGAGAGGTGGGGGTAATCCATACGCGTTTACGGTTTGACGTTATAACATAAAGCCGGCGAGACCCGAATGAAGCGGCTTCGGCCAATCCATGCCTATGTACAGCGGCTTGCCTGTCAAAAGCATCGGCAGCGCAAATATAGGGCGTTTTTACAAATAATCAAAATGCCAATGCTGCCATTATAATGGCAGC
>CAYSIQ010000050.1:0-5061 GCA_964431195.1 uncultured Bacteroides sp. | reverse complement strand
TATAGGGCGTTTTTACAAATAATCAAAATGCCAATGCTGCCATTATAATGGCAGCAGCAAGGAGAACAATGGCGACCCACGCCCCCCTCCATGGTTGCCGGCTGCAACCGGCTTGGCCTCCCGTTCCCCTTTGTTTCATAAAGGAAAAGCACTGATCCCCCAGCCTACTCCCGGCTTGTCCATGGCAGCTCCGAAACCGAGCAAAGGTATGTACCGTGGTAAACGTGCTTGAAAGATTCCGGAACACGGCTCGCGCTTGATCCGGCTTTATTATAGGTAAAGAAAAACGTGCACACAAATGCAGGCGCGCCGGCTTTCTTTCCGACGAGGCAGGATCAAAATAAAGCAAGCCGCGTGCCAACCTCGCCTTTTTTATGCTATCTTTGCCCGCAAAAATGAACACAGTTTAGCCAACCATGAACATAGAACAACAACTGGCCCAGTCTGTCGCCGAGGGACTGAAAGAACTGTACGGGCAGGAAGTGCCCGCCTCGCAAGTGCAACTGCAAAAAACCAAGAAAGAGTTTGAAGGACACCTGACGCTGGTAGTATTCCCTTTCCTCCGCCTTTCGAAAAAGAAACCGGAAGAGACGGCGCGGGAGCTGGGCGAATACCTCAAAAGCCACGAGCATGCGGTAGCCGCCTTCAACGTCATCAAAGGTTTTCTCAACCTGTCCATCAGCGGAGACGCATGGGTCGGGCTGCTCAATCGAATCCATGCTGACGGGCACTACGGCATCCAGACAGCCACGGCCGATGCGCCGCTGGTGATGATTGAGTACTCTTCGCCCAACACCAACAAGCCGCTCCACTTGGGGCACGTGCGCAACAACCTGCTGGGCAACGCCTTGGCCAACATCATCGCCGCCAACGGCAACCGCGTGGTGAAGACCAACATAGTCAATGACCGGGGCATCCACATCTGCAAGTCGATGCTGGCGTGGCTGAAGTACGGCAACGGCGAAACGCCCGCATCATCGGGCAAGAAAGGCGACCACCTCATCGGCGACTACTACGTGGCTTTCGACAGGCATTACAAGGCTGAAGTGGAACAGCTGGCCGAAACGTACCGCGCAGCAGGCATGGGCGAAGAAGAGGCCTTGGCCAAAGCCGAAGCCGAATCTCCCTTAATGAAAGAAGCGCGCGAGATGCTGGTAAAGTGGGAAGCCAGCGATCCCGAAGTGCGTGCCCTATGGAAGAAGATGAACGACTGGGTATACGCAGGCTTTGACGAAACTTACCGGCTGATGGGTGTCAGTTTCGACAAGATCTATTATGAATCACAGACTTATTTAGTGGGCAGAGCGAAAGTGCTGGAGGGGCTGGAGAAAGGAATATTTTTCCGTAAGCCCGATGGTTCCGTATGGGCCGACTTGGCGGCAGACGGCCTTGACCAAAAGCTGCTGCTTCGTTCGGACGGTACATCGGTCTACATGACGCAGGACATCGGCACGGCCAAGCTGCGCTTTGATGATTACCCCATCAGCAAGATGATCTATGTGGTTGGCAACGAACAGAACTACCACTTCCAGGTGCTCTCCATCTTGCTCGACCGGTTGGGCTTTGAGTGGGGAAAGAGCCTTGTACACTTCTCTTACGGCATGGTGGAACTGCCCGAAGGCAAAATGAAAAGCCGTGAAGGTACCGTGGTGGATGCCGACGACCTGATGGCGGAAATGATTGATACGGCAAGGGAAACTTCCGGCGAATTGGGCAAACTCGATGGACTGACCCAAGCCGAAGCCGATGAAATTGCCCGCATTGTGGGGATGGGGGCACTGAAATACTTCATTCTGAAAGTGGATGCCCGCAAAAACATGACTTTCAATCCGAAAGAATCCATCGACTTCAACGGAAATACCGGCCCTTTCATCCAGTACACTTACGCACGTATCCGTTCAGTGCTGCGCAAGGCTACAGAGGCCGGCATCGTGCTGCCTGCCTGCCTGCCCGCAGGCATCCCGCTGAATGAAAAGGAGGAAAGCCTAATACAACATTTGGCAGACTTTGCCGCCGTGGTGAAGCAGGCAGGCGAAGATTACAGTCCCTCCCTCATAGCCAACTATTGCTACGACTTAGTGAAAGAATACAACCAGTTCTATCATGACTTCAGCATTCTGCACGAGGCAGATGACGCAGTGAAAGTGTTCCGTCTGGTACTTTCGGCCAATGTGGCCAAGATTGTGCGCTCAGGCATGGCTCTGTTAGGCATTGAAGTGCCCGAGCGGATGTAAACGCGGGCAAATATACTACAAAAAATCCCGTTAAAGCGGGTCGCGCACAACGCGGGACTTTGTTTTAACGGGAATGCTGTTGTTGCCGGGGCGGACGTTTCAAACCGCTTTTACTTCTTTTTGGCTGTTCTACGGCGGGAGGAAACGGCGGCACGCTCTGTTTGCAGTTTCACAATATCCAAACATGACTTCAGGCTGAGGCCTTGCGGCTCAATGCCTTTGGGAATTTTATAGTTGCTTCCCTTGTAAGCGATGTAGGGGCCGTAGCGTCCATTCAGAATCTCCAGTTCGGGCTCTTCATCAAACTTCTTGATATGCCGCTTGGCTTCAGCCTGTTCCTTGTCCGTGATGAGTTCGTTGGCTTCGTCCAAAGTCAGTTCCAGCGGGTCACTGTCTTTGGGCAGCGATACATACATGCCATTGTAGTTGACATAGGGGCCGAAACGTCCTGCACCCACCACCACGGATTTACCGTCCCGTTCGCCCAGCACGCGCGGCAGTTTGAAGAGGTCAAGCACTTCTTCCAATGTCACGGTTTCGATGGACATATCCTTTTTCAACTGCGAGAAGCGGGGCTTGTCCGAGTCTTCGACCGTGCCGATTTGTGCGATGGGGCCGAAACGTCCAATCTTTACCGACACCTGTTTGCCTGTCTTTGGATCTTTGCCTAACACACGCTCGCCGGCTTTGCGTTCGCTCTTGGTGGTAAGGGTGTTGACTACGATGGGATGGAAGCCTTCATAGAATGTTTTCAGTACATCAGTCCACTGCTTTTTGCCTTCGGCAATCTCATCAAACTGTTTCTCCACATTGGCGGTAAAGTTATAGTCCATGATGTTGGGGAAATACTCATAGAGGAAGTCGTTTACCACTATGCCCGTGTCGGTGGGAAACAGTTTGCCTTTTTCGGCTCCGGTGATTTCCTTTCGCATTTCATCGGTGATGTTATCCATTTCCAAGGATAGGACATTGTAAGTGTATTCTTTACCCGTCTTGTCACCGTTCACCACATATTCGCGTTGCTGGATGGTACTGATGGTCGGTGCATAGGTGGACGGACGCCCGATGCCCAATTCTTCCAATTTGCGTACCAAGCTGGCTTCGGTATAACGTGGAGGGTGGAGGCTGAAACGTTGGGTGGCAGTGATGGCGATGCGTTGCAGGGGCTGTCCCCGTACCAGTGCGGGGAGGAGGATGGTTTCGTTCCCGCCCTGTTCATTCTCATCATCAATGGATTCGCGGTAGACGCGCAGGAAGCCGTCAAACTTGATAACTTCGCCGGTGGCTGTAAACATCTCTTCTTTACTTTCTTTCGTGCCGATACTGACGGTAGTTTTCTCCACCACGGCATCTGCCATTTGGGAAGCGATAGTGCGTTTCCATATCAGGTCGTAAAGCCTTTTCTCTTGTGCTGTGCCTTCTATTCCGGTTTTGCTCATGTTGGTGGGACGGATGGCTTCGTGAGCCTCCTGCGCCCCCTTGGTCTTGGTGGTATAGCGGCGAGTCTTGACGTATTGCTCACCCATCATGCGGATAATGGCTTCCTTGCTCCCTGCAATGGCATACTCGGAAAGGTTGACCGAATCGGTACGCATGTAGGTAATGTTTCCCGATTCGTAAAGGCGTTGGGCAAGTGCCATAGTCCGTGCCACGGCGAATCCCAACTTGCGTGCAGCTTCCTGCTGCAGGGTTGAAGTGGTGAACGGAGCTGCCGGGCTTTTCTTCAGCGGGCGTGTGTTGATGTCATCGATAATAAAAGTGGCATTCTTCCATTCCTCCAATAGCTTTTGTGCTTCGGCTTTTGTCTTGATACGGCGTGCTAATTCAGCTTTCACCTCCTGAGGCTTGCCGCCGGTATCAAGCACGCTGAATACAGCCGTCACGCGGTAGGCGGTTTCGGCCTTGAAAGCCTGTATCTCGCGCTCACGCTCCACAATAAGCCGGACAGCCACCGACTGGACTCTGCCTGCCGAGAGTGCGGGCTTGACTTTCTTCCATAGCACAGGCGAAAGTTCAAAACCTACAATACGGTCCAGCACACGGCGCGCCTGTTGCGCATCCACCAAATTTAGGTCAATCCGGCGCGGATGTTCAATGGCATTCAAAATAGCGTTCTTGGTGATTTCATGGAATACGATACGTTTGGTATGCTCCGGATTGAGCTTCAGCACTTCATACAGATGCCAAGCAATGGCTTCTCCTTCACGATCTTCATCGGAAGCTAACCATACGGTTTCGGCATTGTCAGCTTCTTCTTTCAAGGCGGTTACGACTTTGTGCTTGTCAGCGGGAATTTCGTAGAAAGGTTTGAAGTCCTTTTCGATGTCGATACTGAATGCTTTCTTCTTCAGGTCGCGGATATGACCATAGCTGGAGAGAACTTTGTAACCTTTCCCTAGAAACTTCTCGATGGTTTTGGCTTTGGCCGGAGACTCAACGATAACAAGGTTCTTTAGCATAAAATTCTTTGTTTGTAAGGACTATTGTTGCTGTTAACGGACGCAAAAGTAGAAAAAACGCTTTTCCCTACCTTAATTATATAAAAAAATTTAGCAAAAAAGAATGCTTTTGAAAACGTAGGAAGAATTTGGGAGCAAAAGACAGGCAAAAGGACAAGGGAAGACTATCGTTTAAAGGGAAGTTCCATCAATCCTCTTATATTGCCCACACAGGCAGCAGAACCTTTTCCCTGCCTGCCTCGGATGTTTTGTCTTGCACTTTCCTCTATTTAGGGATATTCAGTAAATGTCCCTAAAACGTAAGATGGCATATAAAGTCGATAGAGTATACTCACTTTATATGCCATTATTATTACCCTTTTTCTGTG
>CAYSIQ010000049.1:8650-16243 GCA_964431195.1 uncultured Bacteroides sp. | reverse complement strand
CACAAAACATCATGAAGAAACAACTTACCACCGGACTGCTTGCAGCCTTGGCCATATCCGCCGGCGCACAGTCATTCAAGGAATGGCAAGACCCCGGAGTCAATGCTATGAACCGTGCGCCCATGCACACCAGCTATTTTGCCTACGAATCGACAGATGCCGCAGCGAAAGACGACAAGGAACAATCGGCCAACTTCATGTCGATGAACGGCGACTGGAAATTCTTTTGGGTAGAGAATGCCGATGCCCGCCCCGCCGGCTTCTGGGAAGCGGGCTTCAATGATGCAGGCTGGGATCGGATGCCTGTGCCCGGCATGTGGGAAGTCCACGGGTACGGCGACCCCATCTATGTGAACGTAGGCTACGCCTGGCGCAACCAGTTTGAAAACAACCCGCCCGAAGTGCCCGTCAAAGGCAACCACGTAGGCTCCTACCGCCGCGAATTTGTAATCCCGGCTTCGTGGAAAGGCAAAGACATCATAGCACACTTCGGCGCGGTGGCATCCAACATGTATTTATGGGCAAACGGGCACTTCGTAGGTTACAGCGAAGACAGCAAGATAGAAGCCGAATTCGACCTGACTTCTTACCTGAAGCCGGGAGAAAAGAACCTCATTGCTTTCCAAGTATTCCGATGGTGCGACGGCTCGTATTTGGAAGACCAAGACTTCTTCCGCTACACCGGCGTGTCGCGCGACTGCTACTTCTATGCCCGCGACAAAAAGCGCATCGAAGACATCCGCGTTACTCCCAATCTGGACGAAGCCTACAAGAACGGCCAGCTGGCTGTAGATTTGGCCTTGAAAGGCAACGGCACTGCAAGCCTCGAACTGCTTGATGCAGCTGGCAAGCAAGTAGCCGCGACCACAGCCAAAGGCAACGGCACTGTGACAATGGACGTGGAAAACCCTCTGAAGTGGACAGCTGAAAC
The DNA here is from genome assembly GCA_964431195.1 of uncultured Bacteroides sp. Taxonomy (GTDB): domain Bacteria; phylum Bacteroidota; class Bacteroidia; order Bacteroidales; family Bacteroidaceae; genus Bacteroides. The sequence goes on along the minus strand of CAYSIQ010000049.1, from coordinate 15,312 downwards.
CCCGAACCTCTATACGTTGCGTGCCACCCTGCAAGGCAGCAAGGAAGTAATCCACTTGAAAGTGGGCTTCCGCAAGGTTGAATTGAAAGGCGGCTTAGCCTTGGTGAACGGGCAACCGGTACTCTTCAAAGGCGCGAACCGCCACGAAATGGATCCCGATGGAGGTTCGCATGTATCCCGTGCCCGCATGTTGGAGGATGTGTTGCGCATGAAAGAACTCAATATCAATGCCGTCCGCACCTGCCATTATCCCGATGATGCCTATTTCTATGATCTCTGCGACAAATACGGCATTTACATGGTGGCAGAAGCTAACTTGGAGTCTCACGGGATGGGCTACGGTGACAAAACACTCGCCAAGCGCGATGATTTCAGAAAGGCTCATTTGGAACGCAACCAACGCCATGTCCAACGCAACTTCAACCATGCAAGCATCATCTTTTGGTCGATGGGCAATGAAGCCGGCTTCGGGCCTAACTTTGAAGAGGTTTACCGCTGGATAAAGGCAGAAGACCCCAGCCGTCCCGTACAATACGAACGTGCGCTCGGCAACGATGAATTCACCGATGTGTACTGCCCCATGTATGCCGGCTACCAGGACATGGAGGAATATGCACAGCGCACGGGCTTGGCCAAGCCGTTGATTTTATGCGAATATGCTCATGCCATGGGCAACTCGGAAGGCGGCTTCAAGGAGTATTGGGATCTCGTCCGCAAGTACCCTCACCTGCAAGGAGGTTTCATTTGGGACTTCGTTGACCAGTCTGTCCGCTGGAAAGGCAAAAACGGCGCGACCATTTACGCATACGGCGGGGACTTCAACCGCTTCGATGCTTCCGACAACAACTTCTGCGACAACGGCCTCATCAGCCCCGACCGCGTGCCCAATCCGCATGCATACGAAGTGGCATACTTCTATCAGAACATCTGGACTACTCCCGCCAACTTGGAAGCAGGGGAAGTGAACGTTTACAATGAAAACTTTTTCCGCGACCTTTCAGCCTACTACATGGAATGGGAAATCTTGGCCAACGGGACGGCCATCCGCAGCGGACGTGTAGAAAACCTGAATGTGGCTCCACAACAAACGGCCAAAATCAAACTGGACTGGGGCAAAATCTGCAAATGCGGCAAAGAGCGTCTGCTCAATGTTACTTACCGGCTGAAACAGCCTGAAGGCGTGTTGCCAGCAGGCTTTGCTGTAGCCAAAGACCAATTAGTATTAAATCCCTACACCGCTCCTTCGATGGAACTGAAGAATGTTGAAGCACCCAACAACGAAGCCGTAGTCCCGCAATTGGAAGAAAACGACTGGGCTTACCTGATCGTAAACGGTGAAAGTTTCCGCCTGGAGTTCAACAAGCATACTGGCTATCTGACCCGCTACAACGTAGCCGGCACCGAAATGATGACCGAAGACGCAGCCTTGACTCCGAATTTCTGGCGCGCTCCCACCGACAATGATTTCGGCGCCAACCTGCAACAGAAATTCATTGCATGGAAGAACCCGGACGCAAAGCTGGCCTCTTTCAAGTGGGGAACAGCGGGCAACATGATAAAAGTATATGCTGACTACGATTTGAGGAAAGTCTCTGCCAAACTGAGCCTCACCTACACCATCAACAACGTGGGTGCCGTCAAGGTAACGCAAAAGATGACTGCCGCCTCCGATGCTAAGAATATCAGTCCGATGTTCCGTTTTGGCATGCAGATGCAGATGCCCAAGTCGTTTGAAACCGTTGAATACTACGGGCGCGGCCCGATTGAAAACTACGCCGACCGCAACCATTGCACGCCCATCGGCATCTACCGCCAAACCGTGGGCGAACAGTTCTATCCCTACATCCGCCCGCAGGAGAACGGCACCAAGACCGATATCCGCTGGTGGAAGCAGCTGAACGATGCGGGCACAGGCTTGCTGTTCGTGTCCGAAGCTCCTTTCTCGGCCTCTGCCCTGCATTACACCATCGAGTCTTTGGACGAAGGCTGGGAGAAGATCAACCGCCACTCTCCCGAAGTGCCCGAAGCGAACCTCACCAATCTCTGCATCGATAAGGTACAAATGGGCTTGGGCTGCATCAACAGCTGGGGGGCACAACCGATGCCGCAGTACCAGTTGCCTTATGGCGACTATGAATTCACTTTCATCATGACACCGGTACGTAACCAATATTAATAAAGGAATATGGCAAGCAATATATTTCTTTATGCAGGGAGCATGACACGTTTCTTATAATTATGCTTCTCGTTTTGTACATAGATAGTGCCTTAGGAGATCATACGTGACCTCGGAATAAATTGGAATTAGGCAAATCCTACGCTGCCCGCAGGCTGTTGTCAGCCTGCGGGCAGTTGCTTTACATCATTGCAATAAGGCTGCATTGCATGCGAATCGTATCTTGATGCCTCCCAAGAGCAACTTACCACGGTACGGGCTTGAGGTATCCTCGGTACGCACCTTTGCCCGCCTTGCCCTCGGAAGTTGCCGGGCACGAGCCAAACGCATGCGGGAAGATAGCGGGAATATTATCCCATCCTACGGAGGAATGGAAGGACTTATTCGCTTTGGGGTTGCTCCATCTTTGCCTTAATGAAAGCAGCCTTCAAGCTCGCTTCCTCGCGCTTGCCGCGCATTTCATTCATGGCTGACAACACGCCTGCCAATTGGCTGACGGCTACGGCAGCCTGGCGGTCAGATGGTTGCAACTGGGTATGGTAGGTGCGGTCGCCACGATAGGTGACGCGCAAGTTCTTGCCGCTGTTGAGGCAGATAAAGCCAATGACATCGCCATCGTTGCCTTGGGTATAATCGGCTTTTTCAATGTATTCGCCCAAGACCGTGGTTTCGTAGCTGTCCTGCGAAGGCGGAGTTTCGGCATAAGTCCCGTCTGGGGCGGTTACGCGCACGGCACTATGATGAATGGGCGCGCTGCCGCAGTAAACGGATGTCATGCTCAACGCTCCCCGCTCGTCCACCTGGAAGCGCAGGTAGGAACGGTGCAAGTTCCGCTCAACCACCTGCAAAGGATGCAGATAACGGCCCACCTGCTGATAGGCGGTATCCTTTTCAAGCACATAACCAGCCAGCATGCTGTCTAATTGGGCTTGCTTCACGGCCGTCATGCTGTCTATATAGGCCATATTGCGTTCCTGTTCCCCTAACTCTACTTCCATCAGCAGCCTATTGCCGGCACGGCGTGCGCCGAACGCCTTGGGGTAAAGAATCTTAATGCTGTCTATCAACAGTTTGGCGGAAGCGTAGTCGCCCTGTTCATAGGCTGCGCGGGCAGCGGCCAGCTTGCCTTCGGCCTGCTTTTCCACGCCGCTGCATGCCAGCAACATTCCTGCCACACAGGCAGATAAAATGGTTTTCCTCGTCATGGTCTTCACCGTTAGGTTCTTAAATCAAAATACATCGCAGCGCAAAAATACGGATAATATCCGTATCTTTGCACGCATTTTTAGAATTTTACGATTACAGGCCGGGGCAGCCATGCCCTGCCCCATCAGGGAAGCGTACACCTTATTATATATGATTGATCTGACAACCGAAGAACTGAAACAGCATTTCAATGACGACATTTTCAAACGCATTTCGGAAACGGCCGATGCGGCGGGAATGGAATGCTACGTAGTGGGCGGCTACGTGCGCGACATTTTTCTGCAACGCCCCTCAAAAGACATTGACGTAGTAGTGGTGGGCAGCGGCATCGCCATGGCCGAAGCCTTGGCCAAACGGTTGGGACGCGGCGCGCAGGTGGCTGTCTTCAAAAACTTCGGCACAGCCCAGCTGAAATACCAGAACACGGAAGTGGAGTTCGTGGGCGCACGCCGCGAGTCCTACTCGCACGACTCGCGCAAGCCCGTCGTGGAAGACGGCACCCTGGAGGATGACCAGAACCGCCGCGACTTCACCATCAACACCTTGGCCGTATGCCTCAACCGGGCGCGGTTCGGCGAACTGGAAGACCCTTTCGGAGGCATGGACGACCTGAAGGAACGGCTCGTCCGCACTCCGCTCGACCCCGACGCGACCTTCAGCGACGACCCCCTGCGCATGATGCGCTGCATCCGCTTTGCCACCCAGCTGAACTTCTACATCGATGACGAGACTTTCGAATCGCTCTGCCGCAACAAGGAACGCATCTCCATCGTATCGAAGGAACGCATTGCCGACGAACTGAACAAAATCATCCTCTCCCCCATCCCTTCCAAGGGGTTCATCGACTTGGAGCGCTCGGGGCTGTTGGAACTGGTTTTCCCCGAGCTGGCCGCCCTGCAAGGGGTGGAGACCCGCAACGGGCAGGCGCACAAGGACAACTTCTTCCACACCTTAAAGGTGCTGGACAACCTCAGCCGCAAGACCGGCAACCTGTGGCTGCGCTGGGCCGCCCTGCTGCACGACATTGCCAAGCCCGCCACCAAACGCTGGGAGCCGCGCACGGGCTGGACTTTCCACAACCACAACTTCATCGGCGAAAAGATGGTGCCCGGCATCTTCCGCAAGATGAAGCTGCCCATGAACGAGAAGATGAAGTATGTGCAGAAGCTGGTAGGCCTGCACATGCGGCCCATCGCGATCGCCGACGAGGAGGTAACGGACTCAGCCGTCAGGCGCCTCCTGTTCGAAGCGGGCGATGACATAGACGACCTGATGACCCTGTGCGAAGCCGACATAACATCGAAAAACGCGGGACGCAAGCAACGTTTCCTCAACAACTTCAAGCTGGTGCGCCAGAAGCTGAAAGACCTGGAGGAGCGCGACCGCATCCGCAACTTCCAGCCTCCCGTCAGCGGCGAGGAGATCATGCGCGCCTTCGGGCTTCCGCCCTGCCGGCAGGTGGGCGCGCTGAAAAACGCCGTCAAAGACGCCATACTGGACGGCCTCATCCCCAACGAGCACGAGGCCGCCCGCAGCTTCATGCTGGAACGGGCGCGGGAGATGGGGCTGGCGGGCGGCGGCGGGCGGCCGTGAAGCGGGGCGGGAGGCCTGTCTCCCGCCCTATCTCCCGGCGGCGGGCGTCAAAGCTGCCCTTTGATGTCTTCCAGCTCCACCAGCTTGTTGGCGATGGCATAAATGGTAAGCCCGGCAGGCGAATGGATTTGCAGCTTGCGGGCGATGTTGCGCCGGTGGGTGATGACGGTGTGGATGGAAAGGCAAAGGCAGTCGGCGATGGCCTTGTTGGTCATGCCCTTCACGATGCAGGTGACGATTTCCCTTTCGCGCTGGCTCAGGACTTCCTGCGCGCCGCCGTCCTCCTCCTCGCCGCCGGCGCGGAGCATCCGCTCGAACTTGGAGGCGATGAGGTCCGCGCCGTCGCAGATGCCGATTATGTCATCGTATTCCTTCAGCACGTTGCCGTCCACCGCCGACGACACCAGGGCGACGAGCTTCACCCGGGCCAGGCTCGCGTGCTCCGCCCGGAAGGCGGCGAGGTCGAACCGCCCGCCGAAAGCGGGGCTGACCACGATGGCGTCGGGGACATGCAGGCGCAGGTAGCCGTCCAGCGCCTCGGGCGAGACGACTTCCGTGGGGTGTATGTCCGGACGGGGGAGGCGCCTCAGGACGGCAGCCAGGCCGCTGCGGACAATGGCCGACGAATCGGCGACGGCCACTTTCAGCGCGTCGGCGTTATCGTTCATTTTCCAGCCTCCTTTCCATTTGCGCGACGGCGGGGACGAACATGTAGTCTTCCACCCGGCAATGGGAAGCCAGGTCGTCCTCGCAGTTGAAGATGTCGAACAGGACGGCATTCAGCAGGTTGTTGTTCCCCTTTTCAGGGTAGTACTTGATGATGATGTTCTTCAGCTCTTTCAGCTTGGCTTCTATCTGGTTGTGCTTGCCGGCAAAGACGGCGATGCGGTAGTGGCCGGGGAGGCGGCCGCCCAGCAGCTGCTCCACGTAGGTGAAGACCGCCTCGTTCTCGTACTCCATGTGCTGGCGCACCTCCTTGGCGTATTCGTCGAAGAAGCGCAATATAAGGAAGGCCACATAGTCCGTGCACGAGCAGCCGATGGCCTCCATCAGCTTGCGGCGGATGGCCGGCAGGTTGAAGTCGAGGAAATAGGCATGCGCCCGCTTCAGGTAATCCATGAGGGCGGCGAGCGACCAGTCAGGCTCCGCGTCGCCGTAGGAATACTGGTCCTCGCCGATGAAGTTGGCAACGGCCAGGAAAGTCCGGTAGTCGACCCCCTGCGACGCGCAGACGTCCTTCACGTTCTTGTCGCCGAAGCCGAGCGACAGCCCGAAGCGGCTCATCACCATCAAGAGGGAGTAGTTGTCGCAGATAAGGTCGCTCATCTTGTCCGTCGCGCGGTATTTATGCTGTCCGCCCATAGCCTTTCCGTTTTTATGCAGTCATGATTCCGGACGCAAAGTAAAGGGTTTCGCGCGAATGTTGCAATCATCATTTATGGGTATTTTTATCCCGCCCCGCCCCGCGCCGGCCGAAAGGCGGCGGGATTTTCCCCGCCCCCCGATTCGCATCGGGCGGGCGGGGAACGCTTTTTCCGAAACAAAAAGCGGTTACGTAATTATGACTAACCAATCCGTCATTAAATCTGACGCCGCAAAGGTACGGCTTTCCCGCGCGCCCCGCAATCGCAAGAAGTAGGTATTTTCCAAACGGCGCGGGCCCCGCCCCCCGCGAGAAGCGCATGTC
>CAYSIQ010000049.1:0-8550 GCA_964431195.1 uncultured Bacteroides sp. | reverse complement strand
TCACGACCCGCGAGATGCCAAGGCGCGGAATCCCGCCCGGGGGAGCCACATTTCGGCGGCCCGCCGCCGCAACTTCCGTTTCTTTGTCTTATCTTTGCCCCCGCTAACCCAACCCGCCAATGGAAAGATGAGCCAGTTGACATTCCCCCCGTTCCTGAAGCCGGGCGACCGCGTCACGTTGGTCTCCCCCTCGGGCGCGATAAGCGGAGAAGCCCTCCGGGGCGCGAGGGAGCGCCTGGAGTCGTGGGGCTTCGAGGCGACGGTGGCGCGGCACGCCGCCGGCGCGTGGGGGCGCTACGCGGGCACCGCCGAGCAGCGTCTGGGCGACCTGCAGGCGGCCCTCGACGACCCCCGCTGCGCCGCCATCCTCTGCAGCCGGGGGGGCTACGGGGCGGTGCACCTGGCCGGCCTGCTGGACTTCGCCGCCTTCGCCCGCAGGCCCAAGTGGCTGGTGGGGTTCAGCGACATCACCGTGCTGCACCAGCTGGTGCAGCGCGCGGGGTTCGCCTCGCTGCACGCCCCCATGGCGCGCCACCTCGCCGAGGAGCCCGCCGGCTCCCCCTTCTCCCTGGCCCTGCGCGACGTGCTGTCGGGCAACTTCGCCGCCCCCCGCTCGCCCTTGCTGGAGCCCGCGCCCGGCGGGTTCGCCTACGCCTGCCCCGCCCACCGGCTCAACCGCCCCGGCACGGCCGCGCACGCCACCCTGCGCGGGGGGAACCTGGCCGTGTCCCACGGGCTGCGGGCCACCCCCTACGACATCCCCGCCGAGGGCACCCTGCTCTTCGTGGAAGACGTGGACGAGCGCCCCCACGCCGTGGAGCGCATGTTCTACAACCTCAGGCTGAGCGGGGCGCTCGGGAAAATCGCGGGGCTCGTCGTGGGGCAGTTCACCGGCTACGAGGAAGACCTCGCGCTGGGCAAGCCGCTCTACGAGGCCCTGGCCGGCCTGCTGGAGCCCTGCGCCGGCCCCGTGTGCTTCGGATTCCCCGTGGGGCACACAGCCCGCAACCTCCCCCTCATCTGCGGGGCGGACGTCACCCTCGAAGTGGGGGAAAAAGGGGCGAGGCTGGCCTTCAACATCGGGCGGCGCGCGCCGACTCACTGAACAAACACAAGCCTATGGACAACATAACCTCTACCCTCAGACTCCTCGCGGCCGCCCTGCTGCCGGCCGCCCTGCTGGCCGCGTGCAGCAGCAACCGCAAGGCCGCCGCCCCCGAAAGCGAGGCCGTCAGCGTGCCGGCGTTCGACGCCGACTCGGCCTACCGGTACGTCGCCGAGCAGGTGGCGTTCGGCCCGCGCGTGCCCAACACCCCCGCCCACCGCGCCTGCGGCGACTACATAGCCGGGCGGCTCGCCGCCTGCGGCGCGCGGGTGAGCAGCCAGCGCGCCGGCCTCACGGCCTGCGACGGCACCCTCCTCAAGGCGAGGAACATCATCGGCTCCTTCCGCCCCGAGGCCAGGAAGCGGATCGCCCTCTTCGCCCACTGGGACTGCCGCCCCTGGGCCGACCAAGACCCCGACCCCAAGCGACGGAGAACCCCCGTGCCCGGTGCCAACGACGGAGCCAGCGGGGTCGGCGTGCTGCTGGAAATCGCCCGCCTCCTGAAGCAGCAGCCCGCCGGGCTGGGCATCGACATCATCCTGCTGGACGCCGAAGACTACGGCGCGCACAACGACTACGCCGGCCCCCACGAGGAAGAAGCCTGGTGCCTGGGCGCGCAATACTGGGCGCGCAACCCGCACGCGCAGGGCTACAACGCCCGCTTCGGCATCCTGCTCGACATGGTGGGAGGGAAAAACGCCACGTTCCGCTACGAAGGCGTGTCGGAAGAAAACGCCCGGCACGTCAACCGCAAAGTGTGGCGCGCCGCCGAGCGCCTGGGCTACGGGCAGTACTTCGAGCGGCAGCCCGGAGGATACGCTACCGACGACCACCTCTTCATCAACCGGTACGCCCGCATCCCGACCATCGACATCATCGCCTACAGCGAGGAGCACGGCTTCTTCGAGCACTGGCATACCTTGCGCGACGACATGGACGCCATCGACCGCAACACCCTGAAAGCCGTGGGGCAGACCGTGGCGGACGTCATCTACAACGAGCGCTAGCCCCGCCGCGCCCATGGCGCGGGGGACAACCATTTAAAACCGGCTTATAAAAGAAAGGAACGACATGAGCACTATCAACGAAACGCAAGACAAAATCATCTCCGAATTCAGCGATTTCGACGACTGGATGGACCGTTACCAGCTGCTGATCGACCTCGGCAACGAGCAGCCCCCCCTCCCCGAAGCCTGCAAGACCAGCCAGAACCTGATAGAGGGCTGCCAAAGCCGCGTGTGGCTGCATGCCGGCCTCGACGCCGGCGGCCGAGTCATCTTCCAGGCCGAAAGCGACGCCCTCATCGTGAAAGGCATCGTCGCCCTGCTGATACGCGTCCTCTCCGGCCATACCCCCGAAGAGATCCTTGGCGCCGACCTCTACTTCATCGACCGCATCGGCCTGCGCGACCACCTCTCCCCCACCCGCAGCAACGGCCTGCTGGCCATGGTAAAGCAGATGAGGATATACGCGATGGTCTTCAAGGCGAAGAAAGAGGGCTGACCGCAAGCGGCGGGCTACCGCCCAAAAACGCCACTTCCTTAAACCGGTAAGGCCTCTCCCTGCCCTGCATGTCCTCCAGCACGTAACGCCCGTCGGGCTCCACGCGCAGCAGCCTGCCCATGAAAGGGCCGGCGGCATCGGCGTAAGGGTGGAAACCCTCGCGCCGGTAGAGGCTGCCGGCATAACGCCCGGCCACCCCGGCGGCGTAACGCCCGGAAAAGTCGGCACGCAGCGGGGCGTAGCCTGAGCGCAGGCGCGAAACGATATCCAGCAGCAGCCGGCGGCGGTCATGCTCGCGCCCCGTGAGCTGCCGCAGCGAGACGGGATTGGGGGCATCGCCCGCAAAGGCCTGCTGGTTAATGTTGATTCCCACGCCGGCAATGGTGCGGCGGAGGCACGCCCCGTCGAGGTCATGCTCGATAAGGATGCCGCAGATTTTGCGATGGCCCACATAAATATCGTTGGGCCACTTGATGCTGACGGGGGATGCCCATTGCTCCAGCTCCTCCTTCACGGCCAAAGCGACCAGCTGCGAAAGGATGAATTGCCGGCGCGCCTCCAAGAAGCCAGGGTAAAGCACGATGCTGAACAGCAGGTTCTTGCCGTATGCCGCCTCCCAACGGTTGCCGCGCTGGCCTTTGCCCGCAGTCTGGAAATCGGCCGCGATGCAAGTCAGTTCAGCCACGTCGTCATGCCGCCCGTCGCAATAGGAGGCCAGCAGGCGGTTGGTCGAGTCGGTCTCATCCACCCACAGCAGGTTGCCGGGCAGGCGGATCATTTTATGCTCCATAGGCAAGTATGCTTTCGTATTCCGGGCAAAAATAACCAATCGCGCCGGGTTTTCCAAGCAACGCCTGCGCAGAATGTCGCCCCGCGTGGGTTCGGGCTGGGAATCGTTAGCGTTGCAACCGGCCGCATAAGCATGCCGCTCGGCAAATGCATGCGCGTTTACAAGGCCGGCGGATTTCCGGCACGCCAAAAGGCGCTTTTTCCACAGAAATCCTCCACGCTTTCACCGGCGTTCCCCATACAGCTTACCTATCAAGTCCGGCCTTCCCATGCGGCGCAACTCGCGCAAAATGCCGGCGCGCTCTTCCGGCTTATGCCAGAAGAAGAAACGCCGCTGAGCCAGTTTGTCCTCGCGGGTACGGGCGCAGTAAACCGGCTGGAGGGTGTAGGGGTGCAGCCCCGTGTACCAGGCCTCCGTGGAAAGGGTCATGGGGGTGGGCGTGAAGTCCTGCACTTGTTCCAAACGGAAACCCAACCGCTTGGCGGTGACGGCCAGCTCGGCCATGTCCTCCTCATGGCAACCGGGATGGCCTGATATGAAATAAGGGACAAGCTGCTGGCGCAGCCCTTCTTCCCGGTTAATGCGGTCGAAAACGCGCTTGAAAGCCTCGAACTGCCCAAAAGGCGGCTTGCGCATCATGCCGAGCACCTGCGGGGAAGTATGTTCCGGAGCCACTTTCAGCCGCCCGCTGACATGGCGGGCAATCAGTTCGCGGGCATATTCCCGGGCGGCGCGGTCAACGGCCGCGTCCCCGCTTTTGTGAAGCAAAAGGTCGTAGCGCACGCCGCTGCCGATGAACGACCGTTTGATGCCGGGCAGCGCGTCTACCGCCCGGTAAAGCTCGAGCAAGGGGCGGTGGTCGGTATTCAAGTTGGGGCAGATGGCGGGGTAAATGCACGACGGCCGCGCACAATGGCGGCACAACTCCGCGCGGCGGCCTCCCATGCGGTACATGTTGGCGCTGGGGCCTCCCAAATCGCTCAAATACCCCTTGAAGCCGGGCAACCGCATCACCGCCTTTACCTCGCGCAGAATGCTTTCGCGCGAGCGGCTCACGATAAACTTGCCCTGATGGGCGGAAATGGTGCAAAAGGCGCAGCCGCCGAAACAGCCCCGGTGGATGTTGATCGAGAACTTTATCATGTCGTAGGCAGGGATGCGCTTGCCCTTGTACTTGGGGTGAGGGAGGCGGGTGTAGGGCAAGTCGAACGAACGATCCAGCTCGGATGCCTGCATGGGCGGATAAGGGGGATTGACCACCACCGTCTGTTTCCCCACCGGCTGCAGGAGGCGGGAGGCTTCCCGCTTGTTGCTCTCCTCCTCGATGATGCGGAAGTTTGCAGCCTGCTTGCGCTTGTCCTCCAAGCAGGCTTCGTGCGAGGCAAGCCGGATGTCGCCCGGCCGGCCGCATGCCGCATCGGCCAAATAGGCAATCTGCGGGACGGCGCGCCAGTCTTCCCCCTTGCTGATGCGGCGGGCAAGTTCCGCCACAGGCTTCTCGCCCATGCCATAAACCAGGCAGTCGGCCCCGCTGTCCACCAAGATGCTGGGGCGGAGTCGGCCTTGCCAATAATCATAGTGGGTGAGCCGCCGCATGCTGGCCTCTATGCTGCCCAAGACGACGGGCACGTCGGGGAACAGCTTCTTCAAGATTCGCGTATAGACGACGGTGGGGTATTCGGGCCGCATGCCGGGCCGCGCGTCGGGCGTATAAGCGTCTTCGCTGCGGAGGCGCTTGTTAGCAGTGTATTTGTTGACCATCGAATCCATACACCCTGCGCCGACTCCAAAGAACAGGCGGGGGCGGCCTAGCTTCTTGAAGTCGCGCAAGTCATCCTGCCAGTTGGGTTGGGGCACGACGGCCACCCGCCACCCCTCCGCCTCGAGGACGCGGCCTATCACCGCCGTGCCGAACGACGGGTGATCCACATACGCATCCCCGCTGAAAAGGATGATATCCACCGCCTCCCACCCTCTCAGTTCCACTTCCTTCTTGGTGGCGGGAAGCCAGTCCGTAAGCCGATGCCCCTCCATGCCGGTCAACCTACCATGCGTTCCGTCCTGCGGGCTACCGGGCAAACTGCACGGCCAGGCGCTCGCCGTCGTAGATTTCCCGGAAGCCGATGCCTTGCTCGGAAAGGTATTCCTTCAAGTCGCTGAAAGCGGCAGCATCGTCCATGATTACCTTTAACTGTTCTCCCTTGGGCGTTTCGCACAAGGCGACGATGGCAGGGATGAGCGGGCTGTAACGCCGCTGCCCGCACGTATCGACAACTTTCATACCGCGACGATGCTTATTCTTGGACGGACGGATGCGCGGGGAGCCATTCTTCCCGGTAAAGCCTGACAAGCTGCTGCAGGCCGAAAGCCTTCATGTCGTTATGGTAAACCACGTCAATGCACAGGCCCAGCAAATCCCTGCTGTCCTCCATTCGCGCGGCGATGAGCGAACGGAGGTTGAACTTCAGCTTGTCGAGCACCGTCTCGTCGATGATGCCGTTGCTGTCAATAAGTTGGCTGAACAAACCATACTTCCGGATCGTTTCAAGGTTTTCGTCCGACACGGGGATGCTGCGCGTCCCGGCGGGGTTGGCTTGCAAAGTATACGTCATGGCGCTTTTCCGTTTTAGGATTTTACGTGAAGCAAAGATACGCCATTCGCCCTATAAAAAGGCAACTTCCCGCCGTATTTTTTTCGGGAGGCCGCCGGCGCCCCCCCGGCCGTGAGGACGCATCCCCATCGCGAGGGCGTAACGGGCAAGCGGTCACGCCCTCGCCCTGCCGCCAAGGGGCGGTTTGCCGGCCTGGCCAGGCCCGGGCGCGGCGAGCATTCTTGCCGCATTAACAGTTATTAAGGTGCAGGATTGCCTTCGTGTCCCGGCAAACGCCTATATTTGTCCATAGCTAAAATGATTACGAACCTTAAAACAAGAAAAGCATGAATCTCAAGAAACGAACAAGCTCCCTCCTCGGGGCGCTGCTGCTGGCGGCCGGCGGCCTGCTCGCCCAGAACGTATGCGTATCTACCCCGAAGACCTCCCTGGTGCTTTCCGCCCCCGAAGGAGGCACGTTGAAGCTTCTGTATTACGGCAGCAAGCTGTCTGAAGCCGACTTGCAGGGCATCGCCTCCGCAGAGGCGGGGCATGCGGCCTACCCCGAATACGGGCTGAACTGCCCTACGGAGACGGCCATCGCCGTGAGGCATGCCGACGGCAACATGACCCTCCAGCTTGAGGTGGCGGGCGTGGCTACCGAGAAGGACGGGGACGCCGTGAAGGCCGTCGTGTCGCTGAAGGACAAGGTTTACCCCTTTTCCGTCAACGTCTGCTACCGCGCCTGGCAGGATGCCGACGTGATAGAGGCCTGGGCCGAGATCTCCCACGGGGAGGAGGGCCCGGTGACGCTCAACCAGTTTGCCTCCGGCTACCTGCCCATCCGGCGCGGCGGCGTGTGGCTGTCCCACCTTTCCGGCTCGTGGGCCAACGAGGGCTACCTGACCCAGGAGCCCCTGGAGCCGGGCATGAAGGTCATCAAGAACAAGGACGGCGTGCGCAACTCCCACACCGACCATGCCGAGGTGATGTTCTCCCTCGACGGCCGGCCGCAGGAGAACGCGGGCAACGTGATCGGCGCGGCCCTCTGCTACAGCGGCAACTACAAGCTCCGCATCGAAACGCACGACGACGAGTACCACCACTTCTTCGCCGGGATCAACGAGGAGAACTCCGCGTACTCGCTGGAGAAGGGCGAGCTCTTCCGCACTCCCGAGCTTGCCCTCACCTACAGCGGCGAGGGGCTGAGCGGGGGCAGCCGCAACTTCCACCGCTGGGCGCGCCTGCACAGGCTGGCGCACGGCTCCACCCCCCGCAAGATCCTCCTGAACAGCTGGGAGGGCGTGTACTTCGACATCAGCCAGCAGGGCATGAGCCAGATGATGGCGGACATCGCCTCCATGGGCGGCGAGCTGTTCGTGATGGACGACGGCTGGTTCGGGGGCAAGTATCCCCGCAAGGACGACAGCTCGTCGCTCGGCGACTGGACGGTGAACAAGGGCAAGCTGCCGGGCGGCATCGAAGGCCTGCTGGACGAGGCCGAGAAGAACGGCATCTCGTTCGGCCTCTGGATCGAGCCCGAGATGGCGAACACCGCCAGCGAGCTGTACGAGAAGCACCCGGACTGGGCGCTGAAAGCCCCCGGGCGCGGCCTCGCGACGGGGCGCGGGGGCACGCAGGCGGTGCTCGACCTCGCCAACCCGGCCGTGCAGGACTTCGTGTTCGGCGTGGTGGACAGCCTGATGTCCTCCTACCCCGGCATCGACTACATCAAGTGGGACGCCAACATGTCCATCCAGGCCCACGGCTCCCCGTACCTGCCCGAGGCCGGCCAGAGCCACCTGTACATCGAGTACCACCGCGGCTTCGAGAAGGTCTGCCGGCGCATCCGCGCCAAATACCCCGGGCTCACCATCCAGGCGTGCGCCAGCGGGGGCGGCCGCGCCAACTACGGGGTGCTGCCCTACTTCGACGAGTTCTGGGTGAGCGACAACACCGACGCCCTCCAGCGCATCTACATGCAGTGGGGGACGTCCTACTTCTTCCCCGCCATCGCCATGGCGTCGCACATCAGCGCCTCCCCCAACCACCAGACGTCGCGCCCCGTCCCGCTGAAATACCGCATCGACGTGGCCATGAGCGGGCGCCTGGGCATGGAGATCCAGCCCAAGAACATGACGGAGGAGGAAAAGGCGCTTTGCAGGAACGCCATCGCCGAGTACAAGGCCGTCCGCCCCGTGGTGCAGCTGGGGGACATCTACCGCCTGGCATCCCCCTACGACAAGCAGGGCGTGGCCTCGCTGATGTACGTGTCGCCCGAAAAGGACAAGGCCGTGTTCTACTGGTGGAAAACCGAGCACTTCTACAACCAGCACCTGCCCCGGGTAAGGATGGCCGGCCTCGACCCCGGCAAGCAGTACCGGGTGCATGAGCTGAACCGCATCGACAACGCGCCCCTGGCTTACGAGGGGAAAAGCTTCAGCGGCGCCTACCTCATGGCAAACGGGCTGGAGATCCCCTACAACCACAACGTGGACTACCACAAGCGAAGCGACTATTCAAGCCGCGTCCTCTACCTGGAGGAGGCGGAATAAAGGGAG
>CAYSIQ010000048.1:0-16343 GCA_964431195.1 uncultured Bacteroides sp. | reverse complement strand
TATCTACTTTCAAGTTGCCCGTACAACGGATGCCCGAAGCTGTCACGTCACCCGAACCGGCGAGTCTCAGTTGCATCTCAGGAGTTGGCAAGCCGTTACAGAAGAGCGCCAAATTGCCCGATCCCACAAGGCAAGCTGCCCGCAGGTCAGGTGCAAAGACGTGCACTTCCAATTTTTTGTATTGCAGGTTATAGCCCCGTTTCGTCCCCACTTCCAAGGTATTTCCCGTTACCTGCACGTTCACCAAGTCCACCAGATTGTCAGAAGTGTAGATCTTCACTTTCGGGTTGCCTTCTTGCCGGATGAAATGCACGTCGAACGCACCCGCTATGTTGAGCTGGTCGAAATGGCTCACCCGGATTTCCTTGGTCACATACTTCTTGCTGCCCACTATTTTCTTATCCCCCATGCAAGCAAGGCATGAGGTGGTCATGACAAAGGCAAACGCCAAGCCTAACATTACTACTGTCTTTTTCATACTCATAATGATTAAATGATTGTTTCTGCCTATAAGACGGGACAGGCTGTAAAAAAAGTTGCACTCCTCCTTGCTTTTTATAGATTAAGGTAGAAGTGCAGTCTTCTCTCCGTCCTTGAAATGTAGTGGGGAAAGCGAAAAGATAGATTACACTTCTATCTTGAATCTATGCTGCTTTTGTTCCTGACGGATATAGCCGCTGTATTTCCGGAAGAAGCGTTTGAATGCTCCCCACATCATCAATCCTTTTTCAAACAGCAGTATGCCCAGCAGTGCGCAGACGATACCCAGCAAAACATCGATGAGGTAGTGATGCCCTGTGTAAACGGCCGTCCACCAAATGCCCGCCATGATGGCGGCAAACAGTATTTTCACTCCCTTGGCGCAATGGCCGATGCAGGCGTAAGCCAATGCCACTACCATATAGGCGGCATGCAGCGAGGGTACGGCGGCGAACACGTTGGCATTGCGCCCGTAGATGCTTCCGAAAACATTAATGCCCACCATTTGGTCAAAACGTGCCAATCCCGCCGTGTTCCCCGGCGTGTCGAGTGCCGGTTCAAAACCATAGTTCATGGCATACCAGGGCGGAGCTGCCGGGTGGATGTAATAACCCGCAAAACCAATGAGGTTTACCAGCAAAAACACCATGGAGAAGCGCAAGTATAATTCGCATTTGCCTTTCAAGTAGAGGAAAATGCCGAAGCCAACGGGTACGGGCACCCAGCAAAGGTAGAACAGGCCAGCCATGAAGTCGGCGAAAGGACAATGATGCTGCGCGAAAAACTCACACGGGATGAGTCTGCCGCCATCGGCGAGAGTAATGCCGAACAGCGATTTTTCAGCTTCATACAGGCCTTTCACATCAATAGGATTGACCTCATAGTTGGGATAAACCCGCATCCAGTCGTAGGAAACGGCAAATAGGATGAATGGCAACAGTGCCACCGCCAGTTTGCGGGTAGGGACTCCGGCAAAAAAAAGTATAAGGAAAAGAGCCGAGATCAAGAAATGTTCAACGCGCAGGCCAATGAAGATGCTTGTAAGGCCGAGGAATGCCGCCAAAAGGGCGACTACGGTCAGCGTTTCTTTCAGCGAGGGAAGAGTGCCAGGCTTCATTGTTTTCCACTTAAGAGTTTGTGGCAATGGCCGATGCGTATGAAAGCTGTCCAGTTGGCCAGTACGGCGATCACGGCCTGGGGCGCAATCAGCAGGTAGATGGGGTCGAAAGCTTTGCAGTTGCTGAAGATGCCGCAGCAGATAGCTCCCAAGCTGGTGAGGACGACACGCTCGGGACGTTGCATCAGCCCCACTTTGCATTCCAAGCCCAACCCCTCGGCGCGCGCACGTACATAGCTTACCATCAGCGAGCCGATCAGGGCGATGAACGTAACGACAGAGCCCCACAAGTACCCTTGCAGACCTAAGTAGAAGCAGATGCCGAACAAGGTGATCAGTTCACTGTAACGGTCGAGCACGGAATCGTAAAGGGCGCCGAACGTGGAAACCATGTTGCCGATGCGAGCCACGCGCCCGTCCATCATGTCAAACAGGCCGGCGAAAAGGATAATCCCGCCGCTCCAGCCGACGTATGATAGCTTGCCGGGTGCAGTGATGCCTGCATACAGGAACACGCATGCCGCCACAATGTTCAGAGCCAACCCGGCGGTGGTGATGGAGTTGGGGGTGATGCCGATTTTTATCATGCCGTTGACGACCGGGTTTATAATCTGGTAAATCAGCTTTTGCAAGCAATCTCTGCACTTCATACTATTCATCTGTTTTTGTTCTCAAAATATTGCTGCCAGAATTGCCGGAAGTTATGGTTGCGGTACACAAACACCCGCTGCATGTGGTAATTCCATGCCAAGGCTACTGTCACAGCCACAATGACTTTGGCTGCAATAAACACGTTGTCCACATAATAGCCCAAGATATCGTTTATCCACGTCATTCCGGTCAGCCATTCCGTCAGGAGGTAAGTTCCCCATGTGTTCAGGAAGATGTTCCCGCCCCATACTAACAAGTATTTCACTGCGACGTGGGTTTTCTTTACGCCTTTGGGATGAAACGCCCACCGATAGTTGACGAAGCAGTTTACCACGCCTCCCATTACCGAACCTGCGAAAGTGGCATACAAGTAAAACACATCGAACAGCGTGGCCAGCAGAATGGTTACAGAGAAGTCTACAATACTGGCAAATTGCGCCGACACTTGCGCCTTGAAAAAGACCCAGGCAGCCCGTTGCCAGTCTGCCGGTTTGCCAGGCTTCTTTTTTATGCGATCAGCCATTCCACTCCTGCTAAGAGAATGAAACTATAAATGCCGGCCAGCACATCATCCATCATTACGCCTGTCCCTCCGGGCAACTTCTCCATGCGCCGGATGCCTAACGGCTTCCAAATATCAAATATCCGGAACAGCACAAACGCCCCGCATGCATAACCAAGGTGTCCGGCAGGTGCAGGCAACAAGGCAATCCACACGCCCGCCATTTCATCCACCACCACGCGCGACGGGTCTTCTCCCCAATAGGGTATCAGCCGGTTGGTAGCCCAAATGCCGGCTGCAGTAAAGAGCGATATCAAGGCTACGGTTATCCAAAGCAACCCGGAAGCATCGGTGCAGAGGGAAATCCCTAACCAAATAAGCGTGGCCAAAAGCGCCCCGGCTGTGCCAGGCGCCCAAGGCGAGAAGCCTGAACCGAACCCAGTGGCTATGACGAGGGGTAGAAGTGGCGGCCTGTTCATTGGTTTAACACAAAACAAATGGCAAGACGGGACTGGCTCGTCTTACCATTTGATTAATCATTCAGTCATCTTTTCCACTATTAGTCCAAGTAATTGGTCGATTCCTCGCCTACCATTTGACGGATGGTTTGCTTGACGATGCGCCATTGCTGGAACAGGTCGTGTACGGGTTGATGCTCGAAGTCGTGCATCGGGCTTTTGCAGAAGAACGAAAGCCAAGCCTGTATTCCGCTCATTCCTGCCCGCAAGGCCAAGTCGCTGAAGAGAACAAGGTCTAAGGCAATCGGCGCGGCCAAGATGGAGTCGCGGCAGAGGAAGTTTACCTTAATCTGCATCGGGTAGTTCATCCACCCGAAGATGTCGATGTTGTCCCATGCTTCTTTATTGTCTTTGCGCGGGGGATAGTAGTTGATGCGTACCTTGTGGTACACGTTTCCATACAGGTCGGGGAACTTTTCCGGCTCGAAGATGTTGTCGATGACTGAGAGTTTGCTTACTTCCTTCGTTTTGAAGTTTTCGGGTTGATCCAGCACTTCCCCGTCCCGGTTGCCCAGGATGTTGGTAGAGAACCAGCCGCTCACGCCCAGCATTCTTGTCTTGAACATGGGAGCCAACACCGTTTTCATCAGCGTTTGCCCGCTCTTGAAGTCCTTGCCGGCAATGGGGACATTCGCCTTTTGCGAGAATTCCCACATGGCAGGGATGTCTACGCACAAGTTAGGAGCGCCCATGATGAAAGGCGCGCCCTCGGCGATGGCCGCGTAGGCGTAGCACATGCTTGGCGGGACAACGGCCCTATTGTCTTCTTTCATGGCTTTCTCCAATGCCGCGAGCGACTTGTGCTCATCGCTCATCGGCACGAAGATTTCCGTGCTTGCGGCCCACAGGACAACGATCCGCGCGCAATGGTTGGCTGCCTTGAAGTGGCGGATGTCCTCGCGGAGCTGCTCAACCATATCCCAGCGGGTGGCAGCATTCTTGACGTGCGTGCCGTTGAGGCGCTTTGCGAAATTATGGTCGAATGCGGCTGCCATCGGGCGGATAGCCTGCAACTCATCTTTTACAAGATTGAGGTCTTTTTCTTTCAGGACTTCTGCATACAAGGCTGCCTGATAAGCATCATCGGGAAAGATGTCCCACCCGCCGAACACTATATCGTTCAAGTCTGCCAAGGGGACAATTTCCTTGATGGGCTTTTCTTCGCCGTCCGGCATCCGCATAGTAGCCATCTGGGTGATAGACCCGACAGCTTTAACCGAACCCTTCCGCACTGCCAAAACGCCTGTAATCAAAGTAGTTGCCACTGCACCACCCACTCCGACAACTAATACGCCGAGACGGCCAGCGGCCGGTTTAATGTTTTCTTTCATTGCCATTGTTTTTATTTAGAAGTTTAAATATCGTTCAAATTTAGGACATTTTGTTCAAAGATATCTGACTTTCGGTATGAAAATCCTTTTTGTTAACAAGATTTAAATCAAAGGCGCAGTATAACCGTTGTTTTTGAGCATAGCCCGCCATGGCCTCACAACGTGAGCCAATGGCAAGGGCACTGACTGCAAGATACCCGTACCGCGTTTCCTCCATGCACGCGCGGCGTTCCCGCCGTACTGTACGGCCCGCGCTCCGGGCGCACACGGAGAAAACGCGGTACAAATATAGCTGATTCATATTAAAATCAAGGCGTTCTTATCCCGGGCGTGCGCTAATAGGCGTGCTCGTTACCTTTCAGTTCCTTGATGTCCAGTTTGCGATTGTTGATGCTGCGCCATGCGTAGATGATGTATGCCAATACAAAGGGTATCAGTATGGACACATACGCCATTACCCGCAGGGTAAATTCGCTTGAGCAGCTGTTGCCAAGCGTCAGCGAGCTTTGCAAGTCGGCGGCAGACGGGTAATAGGCCGTGTTGTTGTAACCCGCCGTAAGCAAAAGGGCTAACACGGCCAGCACGGTTCCGATGCCCGCGAACCAGATGCCTTTTTCAAACGTCGGCTTCCATAGCGTGCGGATGATGCCCCACAACACGGCAGCCACGCCGGCCAACAGCAGGATCAATACCGCCGGCATGGCCAAAAGGTTGTGCAGGTATTTGTAAGGTTCCATGAAGATGACGCCTGTCCCAGGCTGCACGGCATACCCGTCGGCAAGCAGCGTGCGGATAAGGAAAGCCAAGAAGAGCACGACAAACAGCGCGGCATTGCGCAGCAAGGCGCGGCGGCAGAGCCTGTTCAGTTCGCCATGGTCAATGTTGTTGATGAAGTAGAGGATAGCTAACGTGCGAGCCAGGAAAAAGACAGCAACGCCCAGTATGACATTCCAAATGTCCAGCAAGGCATCGAGCCCGTGCCCGGCATTTCCCCAGCAACTGATGACCGGCATAAGCGTATCGGCCATGTTACCTTTATTAATATAGAAGTCCGACCCCGTGAAAAAGGTGGCCACAGCCCCGCCAAGCAATACGGGGCCGACTATGCCATTGATGGCCAGGAAAGCCCGGTAAGTGGTTTTGCCCAACAGGTTGCCGGCTTTCGACTGGAACTCGTAGCTGACGGCCTGCAGCACGAAACTGAACAGGATAATCATCCACAGCCAATAAGCGCCGCCGAAACTGGTGCTGTAGAACAAGGGGAAAGAGGCAAAGAATGCTCCGCCGAAAGTGACTAAAGTCGTGAATGTGAATTCCCACTTACGGCCGGTGGAATTGATGACCAGCTGGCACTGTTCTTCTGTTTTCCCTAAGCAGAAGATGAGCGAATTGCCTCCCTGCACAAAGAGCAGAAATACTAAGATGCCTCCTAACAGGGAGACAATGAACCACCAGTATTGTTGAAGGAAAAGATAGGTATCCATTTGTTATCGAATTAAAGGTTGTACAAAAAAAGGTGATATTACATGTCCGGCCCCTTACGGATGGCCTTGAGCATGATTCTTATTTCGGCCGCTAACAGGATGGTAAACAAGACGAGGAAGATAAAGAAAGTGGCCTGCACCGAGCTGACATTAAGCTTTGAAACGGCAGCACACGTTGGCAACATGTCTTGAATGGCCCAAGGCTGGCGCCCGCACTCGGCAACCACCCATCCGGCTTGCGTGGCAAGGTAGCCCAACGGGATAGTGGCTAATGCCACCCAATGCATCCAAGGGATTCCCGCTAAGTCTTTCTTATATATAAGGAATAAGGTTACGACAAAAAATAAGATGAAGTAGCCCCCCAGCATCACCATGATGCGGAACATATAGAAAACAAGCGGCACGTTGGGCACCAGTTCGTTTACGTCCTTAATATAGCCATAACCAAAATAGTTCATGTTGGCCTGCAGGGCCTGTCTGGCTGCGACAGCGGCCGATTCATCTCCTTCTGCCCTTGCTTTGCGGTAGGCGGCAAAGGCCGCAATCGCTTTTTGCCCGCGCTCTATCTTTTCTTGGGCCGAGAGGGCGGTGCTCCCATCTTTCAGCTGGTATCCCCCGTCCAGCAGGTCGTTGATTCCCGGGACGAAAGCATCGCTTTCCCTTTCGGCCAGCATCGACAGCATTTTAGGAATCTCTATGCGGAACAGGAACGGATCCACCCCGTCATCCGCCGTCTGCTTGGCAGGATTCAGCAACCCTACGGCTACCAGCCCGGCGCCCTTTTCGCCTTCATAGTATCCTTCCATGGCAGCCAGCTTCATGGGTTGCTTTTGGGCGACTTGGTAGCCTGAGCCGTCTCCCGTCCATGCAGATAGCACGGCGGCGACCAATCCCGTCCAAGCTGCCACTTTGATGCTGCTCAATGCAAAAGTCTTGTAGCGTTTCTTCAGCAGATACCAGCAGCTGACGCCCACCACAAAGATAGCGCCCAACACCCATCCCGACAGGACGGTGTGGAAGAACTTGTTGACGGCCATAGGCGATGTGGCCACAGCAAGGAAGTCAACCATCTCGTTACGGGCCGTATCAGGGTTGAAAGTCATGCCCACAGGGTTCTGCATCCAGGCGTTGGCCACTAAAATCCACCACGCCGAAATGGTGGCTCCCAATCCGGTGAGCCAAGTGGAGGCCAGATGGAAGCCATGGCTCACTTTGTCCCAGCCGAAAAACATTACGGCAATGAATGTGGCTTCCATAAAGAAAGCCACAATGCCCTCAATGGCGAGCGGCGCGCCGAAGATGTCGCCTACAAGCCAACTGTAATTGCTCCAGTTAGTCCCGAATTCAAACTCCAAGGTTAGTCCCGTGGCTACCCCGACGGCAAAGTTGATGCCGAAAAGTTTCATCCAGAACTTGGCGGTACGCTTCCAAAACTCATCGTTCGTGCGGTAGTACATCGTCTCCATGATGCCCATGATTACCGCCAGCCCCAACGTGAGCGGCACGAAAATCCAGTGGTAGATGGCTGTCAGCGCAAATTGCGCTCTCGACCAGTCAATCAGCGAAGTGTCAATGTGTTCAATCATGTTCTCTAAGGTTAAAGTGTTATGTTGAATAAGGTTATTCGTTGCCGAAGGGATTGCCGGCCCGTCTGATTAGTTCGTTGCTCACGTAGTTTTTTTCTTCACCGTCTTCCGTCACCGAAGCCAGGAAATCTGGGAAAAAGAACAGCCGGAGAATGAAAAACATTATAAACAATTTGACAAGTATTAGCAGCCACAACGCGCGTCCCCACGTCAAGTTGCGGAAACCTTCCATGTAGAATCGTCCGATGCGGATGATGGCGTTTTTCAGTTTCATGGCTTGTAGAATTGCGGGCACTTTCTGTGTGAGCAGATATTTGGTTACAAAAATACAACAATATTATAGAAAGTTCTCTTGTTTTCCTCGGAATATTTCAGAATGAGGAAAATTCATTGCTTGTGCGGACGCATGCGCAGTTCATCCTTCATGGGCGCGGGCGGGAGGAGTGCGTCCTGTTTTTTGCGCCTATTAAGAGGCAACGTTCCGGATTTGCTATCTCAGAGTCTTCTCCCTATTTCCGTACAAATTTCTGCGGCATGGACAACGTTTTGTCACACTTAATAGTGTTTGCAGAGGCCTTGGATTGACAGAATCCATTTAAAGAAAGTTGCTGCGGGAATCGGAT
The DNA here is from genome assembly GCA_964431195.1 of uncultured Bacteroides sp. Taxonomy (GTDB): domain Bacteria; phylum Bacteroidota; class Bacteroidia; order Bacteroidales; family Bacteroidaceae; genus Bacteroides. The sequence goes on along the minus strand of CAYSIQ010000048.1, from coordinate 8,051 downwards.
TTCCGCGTGTGCTGAAGATGCTGATATCTACGTTGGGCAGGAAGCCATTGGTCGTAAGAATGCTGTCTGGCTCATGCTTGGGAATGGATGCAACGGTAACCGTGGTAACATCAAGGAAGCGCAAGAAGAAATCATCAAGTTTGATTGCGGAATTACGCTACTGACGATAACCCTCAAAAAAAAGAGCGGGCCTTGTTCGGTTCACCCTTCAGCCATCTACAGAAAGGCGATGAGTACCTTTCCCGTCCATACGATACGGGTATGGTGATGCTGGCTAAGACCTGAACGAGTTTGAACTTCATCTTCGTGCGGTCGGTATTGGGCTTGCCGGTTTCTGGATCAAATTGTAGCGGAAGCGGAATGGGCACTATTGCCATAATTCTTTCGCCCATTGCTAAATCTAACTGATTTTTGAATGGCATTCTGCTCGAATCGGAGGCAGAATTGTTCAAAAGAGTGTTTTTTGACGAAAAAACGTTAACAGCAATAACAACTACCTATGTTTCTCGTTATATTTGCGTTATCAAATATGAAGCGTACTTGGTTGATATAATTAATAAATAAGTTTTTTATGTTACAAATTGTCGGACATGTTTCACAGGTAATCGGTCCTGTTGTGGACGTTTATTTTGAAAGTTCGGGCGAAGATATTCCCCTGCCGAGCATCCATGACGCGCTGGAAATAAAGAGACCGAACGGCAAGAGGCTTGTTGTAGAAGTACAGCAGCATATCGGTGAAAATACTGTGCGCACCGTAGCGATGGATAGTACGGACGGTTTGCAGCGTGGCATGAAAGTCCGTCCTGTGGGAGGTTCTATCACAATGCCTGTGGGCGACCAGATTAAAGGTCGGCTGATGAATGTGGTAGGGGATTCCATTGACGGCATGCGTGAATTAGATCGCGGCGGGGCTTATCCTATTCACCGTGAGCCTCCTAAGTTTGAAGACTTGACCACATCGCAGGAGGTGCTTTATACTGGCATAAAGGTGATTGATTTGCTGGAACCTTACAGCAAGGGGGGCAAGATTGGGCTGTTTGGTGGCGCCGGCGTAGGCAAGACGGTACTTATCCAAGAGTTGATTAACAATATTGCCAAGAAGCAACATGGCTTTTCAGTATTTGCCGGTGTAGGCGAGCGTACACGTGAGGGAAATGATCTGTTGCGTGAGATGATCGAGTCCGGTGTTATCCGCTACGGTGAAGAATTTAAGAAAGGCATGGATGAAGGCAATTGGGATCTCTCGAAAGTAAATTATGACGAAGTTGCCAAATCGCAGGTAACCTTGGTGTTCGGACAGATGAACGAACCGCCCGGAGCACGTCAGTCGGTGGCTTTGTCGGGCTTGACCGTGGCCGAATCTTTCCGCGATATGGGTTCGGAAACGGATGGTCCTCGGGATATCTTGTTCTTCATTGACAACATCTTCCGTTTTACGCAGGCAGGCTCTGAGGTATCGGCATTGTTGGGCCGTATGCCTTCGGCTGTAGGTTACCAACCGACGCTGGCTACGGAAATGGGCGCCATGCAGGAGCGCATCACTTCTACGAAGAACGGTTCTATCACTTCGGTGCAAGCAGTGTATGTGCCTGCCGATGACTTGACTGACCCCGCTCCCGCCACGACCTTTACGCACTTGGATGCAACTACGGTATTAAGCCGTAAAATTACATCATTGGGCATCTATCCGGCCGTTGACCCTCTTGACTCTACCTCGCGTATCCTTGATCCTCACATCGTAGGGCAGGAGCATTATGATGTGGCTCAACGTGTAAAACAAATTTTGCAACGCAACAAGGAACTGCAAGATATCATTTCGATTTTGGGAATGGAGGAACTTTCTGAAGCTGACCGTACGTTGGTAAACCGTGCACGTCGCGTACAGCGTTTTTTGTCGCAGCCCTTTGCTGTGGCCGAGCAGTTTACGGGCGTTCCTGGAACCATGGTCAACATCGAAGACACCATCAAGGGCTTCAAGATGATTCTGGATGGCGAAGTCGACTATCTGCCCGAACCTGCTTTCTTGAATGTCGGTACCATCGAAGAAGCCATCACCAAAGGCGAAAAGTTGCTGGCTCAGGCGAAGATGATGAGCTAACTGTAAAAAAGGAGACTATGTTATGAAAGATTTGCATCTGAATATCGTGTCACCTGAAAAAGAAATTTTCGATGGAGAAGTGAACAGTGTTACGCTGCCCGGGGTTGTGGGCGTGTTTACCATCTTGCCTCGTCATGCTCCGGTGGCTTCCATCTTGAAAGCCGGGCTGCTGTCCTATGTGGATGCAACAGGTAGTGAACACGAACTTGAGATTCAGGGCGGTTTTATCGAGATGAATAATAATGTCGTTTCGGTGTGCGTGGATTGATATGGGTGTCATTCGGAAATATGTTTGGCAAGCGGCAGTGTTTACAATGCTTGTAGTGGTTATAAACAGTGCGTTTGTTTATGCATGGCCGCAACATTATTTTGTGGGATATTCATTGATACCTGTTTTCTTCTTTGTCCTTGGTATATTTGCTATAAACATTACAGAGATGTGCCGCAAGCAGGCATCACAACGCTTGTCGCAAGTGTATTTGATGATTCGGATGCTGCGGATGATATTCTCACTTATTATTATGGTGATATACAATATGGTGGTGGGGAAAGTGGTGATGGCGTTTTCCTTGACGTTTGTAGCAAACTATTTGTTGTATCTGATATTTGATTCTTGGTTCTTCTGCCAATACGAGAGGAGGAATGCAAGAAATGATAAAATGGGGATTAAGTAATGAAGCGAATAGAGAACATTTTGGCAGGATTGTTCTTGATGTGCGGATTGCCGTTAAGTACTTTGGCACAAACCGTTGATATGGAACCTGCGGGCGATGATGGCTCTGTGAATGTGAAAGAGATTGTGTTTGGGCACATCGGTGATGCTTACGAATGGCATATCACCACATGGGGCAACACTCAAGTCACCATCCCGTTGCCTGTCATTGTCTACAGCGAGTTGTCGGGATGGCATGTGTTTTCATCGACACGTCTGGAAGAGAACAATGGTTCGTACGAAAGTTTGAGTATTGCGCCAGAGGGCACGCGCTACGAGGGTAAGCTGGTGGAGTATGATGCAGCAGGCAATCAGGTGCGTCCATGGGATTTTTCCATCACGAAAGTGGTGTTAGCCCTGCTTATTAATAGCTTATTGCTGGGCGTTATCGTGCTGGGCGTTGCCCGCTGGTATCGGCGGCATCCGCTGGAAGAGGGCAAGATCCCGGGTGGTTTTGTGGGCTTTATGGAGATGTTTATTATGATGGTGCACGATGATGTCATCAAGAATTGTGTAGGTTCCAAGTACCGCAAGTTCGCGCCTTACTTGTTGACGGCTTTCTTCTTTATCTTTTTGAACAACTTGATGGGATTGATTCCGATCTTCCCGGGAGGAGCCAACGTGACGGGTAATATTGCAATTACAATGGTGCTGGCTGTCTGCACGTTCGTGGCGGTCAATCTTTTCGGCACCAAAACCTATTGGAAAGATGTGTTTTGGCCTGATGTGCCGTGGTGGTTGAAAGTGCCGGTTCCAATGATGCCTATGATTGAGTTCTTCGGCGTGTTTACCAAGCCTTTTGCGTTGATGATCCGTCTTTTTGCCAATATGTTGGCAGGACACATGGCAATGTTGGTGCTCACGTGCCTAATATTCATCTCGGCAAGCATGGGGCCTCTCTTGAACGGGACGCTGACGATTGCTTCGGTGCTATTTAACATTTTTATGAATGCATTGGAGCTGTTGGTGGCATTCATCCAAGCATACGTGTTTACCATGCTTTCAGCTGTGTTTATCGGACTTGCCCAAGCGAGCCCCGAACATGAAAACAAGCCGGAGGCAGTCAATCAAGGCTAACACGACTTTGCTTGCAAAAACAAACGATTATCGAGAATTAATTTATAAATAACCATTAAAATTTGAAGAGTATGTTGTTATCTGTATTGTTACAAGCTGCTGCAAGCGTGGGAATTAGTAAACTGGGTGCAGCAATTGGCGCCGGCTTGGCTGTTATCGGCGCGGGTTTGGGTATTGGCAAGATTGGTGGTTCCGCCATGGAAGCCATCGGTCGCCAACCGGAAGCTGCTGGTGAAATTCGCATGAACATGATTATTGCTGCCGCCTTGGTTGAAGGCGTTGCCCTTTTGGCCGTAGTTGTGTGCTTGCTGGTATTCTTCTTATAATATAAGTGTAATATTTACGACTCGCAAGTTAGGGCGCGCAAAAGATACGCACCCGCTTGTGAGTTGTATAAAGTGCTGAGTTATGTCGTTGTTATTACCCGATAGTGGATTGCTGTTTTGGATGCTTCTTTCGTTCCTCATTGTGTTTGGGGTGGTAGCGAAATATGGTTTCCCTGTCATCACCGGCATGGTGGAGAAGCGTAAAGATTACATCGATCACTCCATGGAAGTGGCACGTGAAGCCAATGCGCAACTCGCTAAGCTGAAAACGGAAAGCGAGGCATTGGTTATTGCCGCCAACAAGGAACAGGGACGCATTCTTCGCGAAGCCATGCAGGAACGCGACAAGATTATTGCCGAGGCCCGCAAGCAGGCTGAAGTGACCGCTCAAAAGGAGTTGGATGATGCCAGAAAGCAGATCCAGCAAGAAAAGGAAGAGGCCATCCGTGATATTCGTCGCCAGGTAGCAGTGCTGTCGGTGGACATTGCCGAGAAAGTGCTCCGCAAAGAGTTGGACGAGAAGCACGAGCAGATGGCCATGATCGACCGCATGCTTGACGAAGTGCTGGCCGGCCCGAAGAATAATTAAAAACCGGAATTGGTGGGAAACCCGTTGATGCCCTCGGAAAGGCCAATGGGGCAGTGACTCGTCAATTACTAAATTAACGAATGATATGGATATAGGAATTGTTTCGATGCGCTATGCCAAAGCACTTATGAAGTATGCCAAGGACTCAAAGACCGAGGATTGCTTTTATGCACAGATGTCGACGCTGGCCAACAGTTTTGCCAAACAGCCCGAGCTGCGTGAAGCATTGGATAATCCCACCTTGCCTATGCGCAAGAAGTATTCGCTGATCCGTACCGCAGCTGTGGGATTGGCTTCTGTCAACCGCGAATTTAGCCGGTTCATTACCTTGGTTTTAAAGAATGGGCGCGAAAGCGTTCTTCATTACGTATCATTGGCATATATGGATTTGTACCGAAAGAGCAGGCACATCGCTGTAGCCAAGGTAATTACTGCCGTGCCTGTGAGCAAAGAGGTGGAAGACCGTATCCAGAGCAACGCCTCTTCCATTTTGCATACTCACGTGGAATTGAAATCCGAAATTGACCCCTCCATTAAAGGTGGCTTTATCTTTGACATCAATGACTACCGTCTTGATGCGAGCGTGGCGACCCAGTTAAGAAGAGTCAAGAAACAGTTTATTGATAAGAACAGGAGAATCGTATAACGGTTCAGTGATTCGTGAACAAATTTAATTGTAATAAGTATGTTGTCTGAAAATATAAAAGTAAGCGAGGTTTCCGATGTTCTTCGCAAGCAGCTTGAAGGGATTGATACCGATATTCAACTGGACGAAGTGGGTACGGTGCTTCAAGTTAGTGATGGCGTCGTGCGCATCTATGGATTACACAATGCTGAGGCCAACGAATTGTTGGAATTTGACAATGGCATGATGGCCATCGTGATGAACTTGGAGGAAGACAATGTCGGCGCCGTTTTGCTGGGTCCTACGGATCAAATCAAGGAGGGCTATACCGTGAAGCGTACCAAGCGTATCGCATCCATCATGGTGGGTGAAAGCATGTTGGGACGCGTCATCGACCCATTGGGTACGCCTATCGATGGCAAGGGGCTCATTGGCGGCGAACTTTGCGAGATGCCATTGGAGCGCAAGGCGCCGGGCGTTATCTTTCGTCAGCCGGTGAATCAACCTCTTCAAACAGGGCTGAAAGCGGTGGATGCCATGATCCCTATCGGCCGCGGGCAGCGCGAATTGATTATCGGCGACCGCCAGACCGGTAAGACCGCCATCGCTATTGACACGATCATCAACCAGCGTTCCTATTTTGAGTCGGGCGACGCGGTTTATTGCATCTATGTGGCGGTAGGCCAGAAAGGTTCTACGGTGGCGTCCATCGTAAATACTCTGCGCGAGTTTGGCGCCATGGATTATACCATTGTGGTTGCCGCTACGGCAGGCGACCCTGCGGCCATGCAGTATTACGCTCCCTTTGCGGGCGCTGCCATCGGCGAATATTTCCGGGACACCGGCCGCCATGCTTTGGTGATCTATGACGACCTCTCCAAGCAGGCGGTGGCCTACCGTGAGGTCTCGTTGATTTTGCGCCGTCCTTCTGGACGTGAGGCTTATCCGGGTGATATTTTCTACCTGCACTCCCGCCTGTTGGAGCGTGCGGCCCGTATCATCAACCAACAGGAAGTGGCGTGCCAGATGAACGACCTGCCCGACAGCCTGAAAGGCAAAGTAAAGGGAGGCGGTTCGCTGACTGCCCTGCCTATCATCGAAACACAGGCAGGCGATGTTTCCGCCTACATCCCTACTAATGTGATTTCTATTACCGACGGGCAGATATTTCTTGATACCAACTTGTTCAATCAAGGCAACCGCCCCGCCATTGATGTCGGCATTTCCGTCAGCCGTGTAGGCGGCAACGCCCAGATTAAGGCCATGAAGAAAGTGGCCGGAACGCTGAAGATTGACCAGGCTCAATACCAGGAGCTGGAGGCTTTCACCAAGTTCAGCGGAGACATGGATCCCGTAACCGCGCTGACTATCGACAAAGGCCAAAAGAATACGCGCTTGCTGGTTCAGCCCCAGTACAGCCCGATGCCGGTGGAAAAGCAGATTGCCATTCTCTACTGCGGCACGCACGGCCTGTTACATACGGTTCCTTTGGACAAGGTGAGCGAGTTTGAGCGGAATTTCTTCTCTTACTTGGAGCGCAACCACAAGGAAGATGTGCTGGATGTTTTGCGCCAAGGCGTTATCAATGACGATGTGACCAAGAAGATTGATGAAACGGCAGCTATCATTGCCAAACAATTTGCTTGACCACAGCTCCGCGCGAAGAAGTGCGTTAACCTGAAAAATCGACTTTAGAAATATGGCTTCACTTAAAGAGGTAAAAAATAGGATTGGTTCTGTCAAGAGCACTCGTCAAATCACCTCGGCGATGAAGATGGTTGCATCCGCCAAGTTGCACAAGGCGCAAGGGCGGATTGAAAGCATGTTGCCTTATCAACGGAAGTTGAACGAGATTCTTACGAATTTCCTCGGCACAGATGTTTCGTTTGATACGACTTATTCGCAGGTGCGTCCCGTGGCGAAAGTTGCTATTGTGGCGGTTTCATCGAACGGTTCACTCTGTGGAGCTTTTAACTCGAACATCGTGCGCATGTTCGAGCGGGCTGTCTCCGACTATCAGCCTTTGGGCAAGGAAAACATCTTTGTTTACCCGATCGGCAAGAAGATAGAGGGGGCTGTCAAAAAGTTAGGGTATAAGCCGCAAGGATCTTACCAAGCATTGATTGACAAGCCCGATTATCGCGAAGCATTCGATTTGGCTACGCTTCTGATGAATGATTTTGCCGAAAACCGCGTAGATCGTGTAGAATTGGTTTATCACCATTTCAAGTCTGTGGGCACGCAGGTACTGTTGCGTGAAAATTATTTGCCCATTGACTTGCAGAAAGTAGCGGGGCAACAGGCCGGAAGCGGCGGGGAAAGGAAAACGCCCCAGGCATCTAGCTATCGCAATGATTACATTGTCGAGCCTTCCGTGGAGGCCATGATTGCCAGCTTGCTGCCCAAAGTACTCGGCCAGAAGATTTTCACGATGTTGCTCGATTCAAACGCTTCCGAACATGCCGCGCGCATGATGGCCATGCAGGCCGCTACCGACAACGCGGACGATTTGATCCAAGAGTTGACCATCCAGTACAACAAGACTCGTCAGCAGGCCATCACAAACGAGTTGTTGGACATCATTGGCGGTACTTTGAAGTAAATTCAGGAACATTCTGTGATAA
>CAYSIQ010000047.1:12448-16416 GCA_964431195.1 uncultured Bacteroides sp. | reverse complement strand
CAAACAAATAAACGAGAATATATTCCCACTCTGCATGGGAAATATATTCTCGCATTTTAATGTCTTAATGCGGCATCATGTCCTCAATCTCTTTGAATTCATCCCCCATGTCCAGATTGTAATATACACGGTACAGGCCGTTCATCCACAAATCTTTTTGGTCGGGTTTCAATGCTCTTGCTTTTTCATAGCAAGGTTTTGCTTTTTCGTAGAAAGATTTCAAGGTTGCCATGTCTGTCTTGTATTGCGGATCATTCACGTCGGTAGTCGCCTTTGCAGAAAAATCCTGGGCTTTCAGGCAATAGATTAAGCCCATATTTGAATATGCCTCTGCGTAGTTGGGATCAACTTCCGTTGTTTTGGTGTAATATTCAAGCGCGTTGTCATAATCTTCCATGTTGTGGTACAGATAACCTTTCACATAGAGGTAGAAAGCATTGTTGGGATCTTTAGCCAGCATATCGTCAGCAAAGGCCATGGCTTCATCATACTTTTTGCTGCCGCTATAATAGTCAATCAGATGGCCAAAAAAGAATGAATAATCGGGATACTTCTGGACACCCTCCTGAAGGGAAGCTACCCACTTGGCCGTATCGCCCTCAGCCTTTAAAGCGGTGGAAATAAATTCCATGGCAAACTTTCCGACTTCTTTATCCTCTTTGGCATAAGGGGCATACTTCAAGACGTTGGGATAATCTTCATTCTTGGCAGCGGCCAAGCTTGCATAGTATGCAATCTGTGGCAATACTGTGTCTGTTTGCAGGAAGTTGTCTTCGGCGAACATGGGACTGGCAGCCACGTCAATGTAAGTAGCAAAAAAGTCCATTGCTTTGTTGTTGAGTTCTTTAGCTTCATCGCCTTCCTTACCGGTGGCCATGTTGAAGTATTGGATGCCCCCGTTGATCAGGTTGCCGCGATCAGACAAGATGGAGGCTGCGTTATTTTTTCTGTAACGGTTCTTGACTTTTCCCTTTTCGTTAGGGAGCTGGGCCAATTCATCGCATTTGAGGTAGTACTTGCACATATTCAACGTACTGTTATATACCAACAGAGTGTCATACGGCTTTCTCAGATAAGCATTTTCCATTTGCTTTGCACTTTTCTTGCTTTCGATGAGGCCTGCCACATTCCATGTTTCAGGGTCATCTTTAGTTTCTGGATTTGTCAAAGCGCCTTGGATTAGTTGTTCCGCTTGCGCAAAATCAGGCTCTGTGCCACTGGCAATCTGTTTTGCGTCTTTCACTGCCTTTTCCTGTGCAAATGCTACGCCTGCCGCGAGCAATAAGGCCATTGAAAATACAACACGTTTCATAATTGTAGAGATTTTTTTAAGTTAATATTATATATGTCTATTCTTTATCATCATCAATATCTTCTCCGAAGTCGAGCATCAAATTGTCCCCATCTCTGAGTTGCCGCCGAGGTGAATAGCCTGTTTCACCGTTTTCTTCTTCGTAGTCTTCTTCCACGTTTGGTATTTCATCGCTTATGCTGTTTGAAGTCACCTTGCAGACAGATCCGATTTCGTCGTTCCGTTTTTCGAGGTTAATCAGGCGAACACCTTGTGTAGCGCGTCCCATGACCCGTATGCCTGCCACTTTCAGGCGGATCGTGATGCCGGATTTGTTGATAATCATCAAATCGTTCTCTTCTGTCACCGATTTGATAGCCACCAGTTTCCCGGTCTTATCGGTAATATTGAGTGTCTTCACGCCTTTTCCGCCACGGTTGGTCTTGCGGTAATCTTCCAATTCAGAACGTTTCCCATAGCCTTGCTCCGATACTACCATGATGGTTTCCGTTTTCGGCTTTTTGATGCAAACCATGCCTATTACTTTGTCCTGGCCGTCATCGTCCAACGTTATGCCGCGTACCCCGGTAGCTGTACGTCCCATGGGGCGAACGGCTGCTTCGTGGAAACGGATGGCACGCCCGTTGCTGTTGGCAATGATGATTTCGTTATTTCCATCGGTCATGCGCACCTCAATCACCCGATCGTCTTCGCGGATGGTAATGGCATTCACGCCGTTTTGGCGTGGGCGTGAATATTGCTCAAGCAGGGTTTTCTTGATAATGCCATTCTTCGTGCAGAACACTACATAATGGCTGTTGATGAATTCCTGGTCATCGAGATTTTTCACGCGGAGATAAGCATTCACCGCATCGTCAGAATCAATGTTCAGCAAATTCTGTATGGCACGCCCTTTTGAGCTCTTGGAACCTTCGGGTATCTCATATACTTTCAGCCAATAGCACTTGCCTTTCTGGGTGAAGAACATCATCGTGTTGTGCATAGTGGCCGGATAGATGTGCTCTACGAAGTCTTCATTGCGAGTATCAGAGCCTTTTGAACCTACCCCACCCCGGTTTTGCGCGTGGAATTCGCTCAAAGGGGTACGCTTGATGTAACCCATGTGCGAGATGGTGATAATCATCTGGTCGTCAGCGTAAAAGTCCTCTGGATTAAACTCTTCCGATGAATAAACAATTTCGGAACGGCGATCGTCTCCATATTTTTCTTTGATCTCTATCAGCTCGCCCTTGATTACTTTCCGGCAGATTTCATCGTTGGACAAAATTTCTTCGAAATAAGCAATCTGTTTCTGAATATCAGCAAACTCTGCGCGCAACTGGTCTTGCATCAGTCCCGTCAATTGGCGCAAACGCATTTCCACGATGGCACGAGATTGCACTTCACTTAATTTAAAACGCGCCATCAATCCCGTGACGGCTTCATTCGGCGTTTTGGCAGCCCGGACTATTCTGAGCACTTCGTCAATGTTGTCTGAGGCAATAATCAGCCCTTCCAAAATCTCCGCGCGTTCCTTGGCTTTACGCAAGTCATACTGCGTTCTGCGAACCACAACGTCATGGCGATGTTCGATGAAGTATTTGATCAAATCTTTCAAGTTCAGCTGTTTGGGACGCCCGTGCACCAATGCCACATTATTTACGCCAAACGAAGTCTGCAACTGCGTCATTTTATAAAGTTTGTTCAGCACTACGTTGGCATTGGCATCGCGTTTCACATCAATGACAATGCGCATGCCGTCCCGTCCTGTTTCGTCATTGGCGTTTGCAATGCCCTCTATCTTTTTCTCGTTGGCAAGGTCGGCAATAGATTTGATCAGTTCAGCTTTATTTACGCCATAAGGGATTTCGGTTATCACGATTTTATTATGCGTGCTTCCGGTTTCAACCTCTGCTTTGGCGCGCATCACCACCCGCCCGCGTCCCGTACGGTAGGCTTCGCGCACACCGGCCATGCCATAGATGTAGCCTCCCGTGGGAAAATCAGGTGCTTTCACATAATTCATCAACTCTTCCACATCAATATCGTTATTGTCGATATAGGCCACACAGGCATCGATCACTTCGCCCAAGTTGTGCGTAGGCATATTAGTTGCCATACCTACGGCTATGCCCGATGAACCGTTGACCAGCAGGTTAGGGATGCGCGTAGGCAACACGGTGGGTTCATCGAGGGTATCATCGAAGTTCTTCTGCATGCCAACTGTTTCCTTGTCGATGTCAGACATCATCTCCTCCCCTATTTTCTGCAGGCGGCATTCCGTGTAACGCATGGCTGCGGGCGAATCACCGTCCACCGAGCCATAGTTGCCCTGGCCGTCTATCAGCGTATAGCGCATCGCCCATGGTTGAGCCAATCTGACAAGTGCCCCGTAAACGGACGAGTCGCCGTGAGGATGATACTTGCCCAGCACTTCGCCCACGACTCTCGCCGATTTCTTATGGGGCTTGTCGAAAGTATTCCCCAATCCTAACATTCCATAGAGAATTCTCCGGTGAACCGGCTTAAAGCCGTCTCTGACATCCGGAAGGGCACGCGCTACAATCACCGACATCGAGTAGTTGATGTAGGACGTTTTCATCCCCTCCTCAATATTAATCTTTATAATCCTATCTTGTTCAAGCATTTATGAAGATTTATTTAATTGCACATTAAA